>NZ_JBHSPC010000095.1:0-25574 GCF_042656345.1 Streptomyces incanus | reverse complement strand
GCCGGCCGGCCGTACGTTGCGGAAGGTCAGTCGCGCGCCCAGGACCCGGGCCTGCCCGGCCGCGATGGTCAGGCCCAGGCCGTGACCGCGACCGGCCCGGTCCGCGCTGCCGGTGCGGAAACGGCTCGGGCCCTCGGCGAGCAGGTCCGCGGGGAAGCCGGGGCCGTGGTCGCGGACCCGGACGACCCGCCCCTCGACGGAGACCTCGATGGGCGGCCTGCCGTGCCGGGCGGCGTTGGCCAGCAGGTTGAACAGCACGCGTTCCAGGCGCCGCGGATCGGTGGTGACCTCCGACTCGCGCAGCACGCGCACCGTGATGTCCGGGTCCTTCGCCGCGACCCGCCGGGTGACGAACTGGGCCAGCAGGATGTCCTGCAGCTCGGCCCGCTCGGAGGCACCGTCCAGCCGGGCCACCTCCAGGACGTCCTCGACCAGGGTGCGCATGGCCTTCGCACGGTCCAGCACCAGCTCGGTCGGCCGGCCCGGCGGCAGCAGTTCGGCGGCGGTCAGCAGGCCGGTGACCGGGGTGCGCAGTTCGTGCGCGATGTCGGCCGTGACCCGGCGTTCGGCTTCCAGCCGCTGGCGCAGCGCGTCCGCCATCGCGTCCACCGCGCTGGCCAGGTCGTCGGTCTCGTCCCGGACGACCCCGCCGATGGCCTCACGCACCCGGACCTCCGTCTCCCCCTTGGCGACCCGGTTGGCAGCGCTCGCCGCCTTGCGCAGCCGGCGGGACAGATGCCCGCCGATCAGCACCCCGAGCGCGCTGCCGCCCAGGACGACGGCGATGGAGCCGATCACCAGGGCCTGGTCGAGGTCCTTGAGGATGTTCGAGCTGCGGTCCGTGAAGCCCGAGTGCAGGGACATGACATGGCCGTTCTTCAGCGGTACGGCCGCCCAGATGTCCGGCGCCCCGCCCGGCCGGTTCGCCACGTAGGTCGCCCGCCGGCCCTCCTCCACCTTCGCCCGCAGCTCCGCCGGCAGTTCGGGGTCGTCGATCTTGGTGTTGGGGAAGTTCAGCCGCCCCGACAGCTCGTAGTTGCGCTGGGCGATCATGACGCGTTCGTCGGCGAGGTCGCGCGCGTTGTCCAGCATCGACACCCGGGCCGCGTTGTGCACGACCAGGCTCAGCGCGACCGCCACCAGCGCACCGACCAGGGCGATGGCGGCGCTGAGCTTCCATCTCAGCCCGGTGAGCAGGCCCGCCCGCTCGAGCCCCGCACCCACCAGCCGCCCGAACCCGCCCTGCGTGACGACGCCCGCCGGCGGCCCGAATCCCTCCGGGGCACCGGCGCTCGCCGGTCCCCCGGAACCCCCTCGTGTCCCCGCGCCCACCAGGCGCCCGAAGTACCGCCGCATGTCCGTGCTCAGGCCTTCAGTTTGTAGCCGAAGCCGCGGACCGTCTCGATGCGGTCCTGGCCGATCTTCCCGCGCAGTCGCTGCACATGGACGTCGACGACGCGGGTGTCGCCGCCCCACCCGTACTCCCACACGCGTTCGAGCAGCCGGTCGCGGGAGAGGACGGTGCCCGGCGCCGAGGAGAACTCCAGCAGCAGCCGCATCTCGGTCGGTGTCAGCGCCACCTGCGCCCCGGCCCGCCGCACCTCCATGCCCACGGTGTCGATCTCCAGTTCACCGAAGGCCAGCGGGCCGGCGGGAGCCCCGGCCTCCGCTTCCTCCCGGCCGCCGTTCGCCCGGTCGAAGCGGCGCAGGACCGCGCGGATACGGGCGACCAGGACGGCTCCGTCGAACGGCTTGGTCACGTAGTCGTCGGCGCCCGCTTCCAGGCCCAGGACCACGTCGATGGCGTCCGCGCGCGCCGACAGCATGATCACCGGCACCATCGACTCGTCGCGGATGCTCCGGCACAGGCTGACGCCGTCGAGGCCGGGCACCATGACGTCGAGGAGGGCGATGTCCGGCCGGTCGGCGCGGAACGCCTCCAGGCCCGACAGCCCGTCGGGCACCGCGGTGACCGCGAAGCCGTCCCGCTCCAGGGCGAGTTGGGTGGCCTCACGGATGACGTCGTCGTCCTCGACGAACAGGACGTGGGTCTGGTCTGTCATCCCGGTCTCTCAGCTCTCGGTTCTCAGTTCTCGTGCGCTCTCGGATCGGTGGGAGCGTTTCACCCCGCCCCCCGGACGGACGCGGGGACCGCGCGGAGGGTTCATCCCCTTCATCGGACCGCGCGGCCCGCCGGTTCACGCCACGCGCCACGAAACGTGGTCCGGGCCCCCGTTCAGGACCCCGGGCCCCAGGTTCCGGGCCCTGAACGGGGGCCCGGATGTCAGCTGTCGGGCATCGGGGCCGGCTCCGCGGCGGACACCTTGCCGTAGTCGTTGTGGGTGCGGAACTCCTCGGCGAACCGGCCCGCGGTCCAGCGGTAGGTGATCACGTTCTCGCCCGACGGGCTCGACACCGGGTCGCCCCGGTCGTACACCTGCATCGTCACCACCAGGTCCCCGCGGTCGATCTCCGCGTACACGGGGGGCTCCTCGGTCTTGAACACGTTCACGTACGCACCGCCTCGGTCGTGGTACACATACGAACCGACACCCACCGCGTCTCCGCAGGTCAGCACGTTGACGACGACGTCGTTCGCGCTCCCGCCGGTGAGGTTGCCGTAGCTCACGTCGACGGGGTACTCGTCGCCCACGCACGGCTTCAGCTCCCGCTTGACCGCCGCCGAGACCGTCGGGTCGCCCTTGATCAGCCGCACCGCGTCCACCCGGCCCCCGGCCGCGGCCGGGGACCCCGCCCATGAGCGCGAGGGCAGGGCGGAGGACGAGGAGGTGGGCAGAGGGCTCACCACCGAGTCCGCGTACGCGGGGCCCTCGTCGCGGGCGCCGGTGCCGCCCGTACCGCAGGCGGTGGCGAAAAGGGTGAGGGCGGCGAGCACGGACGTCGCCGTGGTCGCCGCCTGGGCGGTTCTCCGGACCCGCGTGGGCCCCGCGCCGGTCAGGCCGCGCAACGCTCCCGCTCCTCACGCTCCAGCGCGCGTGCGTCCAGCTCGCGGGCCTCCAGCTCCTCGCGGAGCCGGGCGAGGGCCCGGTGCAGCGTGCTCTTGACCGTTCCGGCCGACATACCGAGTGCGGCGGCCGTTTCCTCCGTGGACATCTGCTCCCAGTGTCGCAGCACCACCACACTGCGCTGCTTCGGGGCGAGCACCTTCAGTACGTCCATCAGGAGGGCACGGTCGGCGTGCTGCTCGGTGGCGTCGTCCACGCTGGCGTCCGGGAGCTGCTCGGTGGGCACCTCCTCCAGCTTGCGGGCACGCCACCACTCGGTCCGGGTGTTGATCATGACGCGGCGCAGGTAGGCGTCGGCCAGCCGCTTGTCGGCGATCCCGTCCCAGCGGCCGTACGTCCGGACCAGCGCGGTCTGCAGCAGGTCCTGCGCGTCGACGGGATCCGGCACCAGACGTCGGGCGCTGCGCAGCAGCGCGTCCTGCCGGGTGCGGACGTACTCCTCGAACCCGAGCACCTCGCCCTGCGCCATGGTGAACCGCCTTCCGCTCCCCGTACCGGACCGCCCGTGCGGTCCGGTCCCCCTGCTGTGATCCGTGGTGGCCGTGCCCCTGCGTGCTGCGCGCTGCGTGCTGCGCGCTGAGTGCGGGACACGGGAACGAAGGTACGGAGGCGTTGTCACGGCGCTGTGCGGAGCAGCCTGCGGCCTGCCCTCGGCTGGCCGTCGGTTGTGTAACGGAAGTAGGAACGAGGTAAAGCGGTAGGAGAATTGGGGGGCCTATGGGGTGGTGTGTGCCACACGGGCGGGTGCGCAGGTGTGACGCGCGGCCCGTACGCAGGTGAGCGGCCGTGCACCGGACCGGTGGCCGGGCCGGTGGCCGGGCCCGGTCGGTCAGGTCAGGCCAGGTCAGGTCAGGTCAGGTCAGTGGCAGCCGGTAGAGCCCGCCGGGCAGCGGTTCGACCAGACCGTCGGCGACCAGGCCGTCCAGCGCGCGGGCGCGCTGCACCGGTTCCTGCCACACCCGGTCCAGGGCCGCCTGCGGTACGGGACTGTGCGCTTCCCGGAGCACGGCCAGCAGGCGCCCGCGGACCTGACGGTCCGTGCCCGCGTACGCCTGTCCCCGGCGCGGCGGGCCCTCGTGCGCCGGCTTGTCCGCGAGCCGCCAGGCGCACTGCGCGGCGATCGGGCAGCGATGGCACGACTCGTTCTTCGCCGTGCACACCAGCGCCCCCAGCTCCATGGAGGCGGCGGCCCACCGCGCGGCGGTCGACTCGTCCTCGGGCAGCAGTGCGCGGGCGAGCCGGCGCTCGGCGGCCGTGGTGGCGTTCGGCGGGTACTGGACACCGGTCACCGCACGGGCGAACACCCGGCGCACGTTGGTGTCCAGCACGGCGTGCCGCTGCCCGTACGCGAACGACGCCACGGCGGCGGCCGTGTACTCGCCGATGCCGGGCAGCGCCAGCAGTTGCGCATGGTCGGCGGGTACGTCGCCCCCGTGCCGTTCCGTTATGGCGGCGGCGGCGCCGTGCAGCCGCAGCGCACGGCGCGGGTAGCCGAGCCGGCCCCAGGCGCGGACGGCCTCACCGGGCGCCTCGGCGGCGAGGTCGGCGGGGCGCGGCCAGCGGGCCAGCCACTGCTCGTAGACGGGCAGGACCCGGTTCACCGGGGTCTGCTGGAGCATGAACTCACTGACCATCACCCCCCACGCGCCGGCCTCCGGGCGTCGCCACGGCAGATCCCGGGCGTGCTCGTCGAACCAGTCGATGACAGGGGAGTGGAGCGGCGCTCCGGGAGCGTGCTCGGACGAGGGATCGGCGGTGCCGTCGGGCTGGGACTTCGTGAGAGCAGTCATGGCCTCTCGATCCTGCCACGACCACCGGCATGAACGGGGACACCGCCACCCCCGTCGTGCCGCAGTGGCGGTCGGAGCCGTGGCCAGAGCTGCAAGGGACACGATCGCGAACACGGGGGTGCCGGAGTGCGGAGCTCCCGGCGGCGAAGGCCGCCCCCGCGCTCCTCGGTCACGGACCGTAGGCGGAGTGCCCGTATGGTCACAGTCCGCGACCGTTGCGTGCCGTGCCTGACGGAGAGCGGGAACGGGCAGCCGTTTCCGGGATGATGATCCGGAAAAGTTGGGCTCTCGGCGGCGGGTGGGATCAGCGACGGCCCGGATCTCTCGTACAGTTTGCGCCGTGGGATCTCTGCGCAATCCGGTCGGGCCGCTTCCCTCCTCCATCTACTGGCGCAGGAGGGCCGTACTGCTGTCCCTGCTGGGCGTGTTGGCGTTGCCGGTCACCTGGGTCGTCGTCTCCGGCGGCGAGGGCGGCGGCGGGCACGACAACGGGGCCAACAGCAAGAATCCCGCGCCCTCCACCATCGCTCCGGGACCGTCGAGTTCAGGGCCGGCGATCAGTCAGGCGCCGGGCGGCCGTGACGAGTCCGGTGCCGAGGACCCGGGCGGCTCCTCGTCCGGCACCGGCACCGGTGCGGGGGACGACGGGGCGAACGGCGCCCCCGGTGACTCCGGCGGCAGCGGATCGAACGGCAACGGCGACGCCGGGGGCAGCGCGGGCGGCGGCTCGGAGAGCGGTACGGCGGCGGGGGTCGGCGCGGGTGACGCGCTGCCGGCCGGGTCCGGGCTCCCCAACTGCACCGCTACCGCCGTCAAGCTCAGCCTGCGCAGCGTCCGCAACTCCTACGAGCCCGACGAGACGCCCGCCTTCCGGCTGACCGCGCGGAACATCTCCGGAAGCGACTGCAAGGTCGATCTCGGTCCGCGGAGCGCGGTGCTGACGATCACTCAGGCGACCGCCGACGACGACACGTACTGGGCGTCGGACGACTGTCCCAAGGGCGCGGGGAGCCTGGTGTTCCGGGCGCCCGCGGGCGACAGCATCACGTACACCGTGAAGTGGGACCGGGGGCCGAGCGCCCCGCAGTGCGCGACGCCACCGGCCGGGTCGGCCAAGGCGGGCACGTACCTGGTCGAGGCGAAGGCGCCGGGGTTCGCGAAGGTGCAGACGTCCTTCGTGCTGAAGAGCGCCTGACACGCCACGCGCCCTGCGGGCACCGCGCCCCAGGCGCCATGCGTCCCACGCGCACCGCCCTGGACCGTACGAGTCCTGGACCGTACGAGTCCTGGGCGTACCGAGTCCTAGACGTACCGCTCCAGGATCGAGCTCTCCGCCAGCCGTGACAGGCCCTCCCGGACGCTGCGGGCGCGGGCCTCGCCGACGCCGTCCACCGTCTGGAGGTCGTCCACGCTGGCGGCCAGCAGCTTCTGCAGGCCGCCGAAGTGCTCCACCAGGCGGTCGATGATCGCGCCGGGCAGCCTCGGCACCTTGGCGAGCAGCCGGAAGCCGCGCGGGGACACGGCCGAGTCCAGTGTCTCGGGGGAGCCGGTGTAGCCCAGGGCCCGGGCCACGGTGGGCAAATCCAGCAGTTCCGCCTGGGGGAGGCCGTTCAGGTCGTGCAGGGCCTGGTCGACCGTGCGGGAACGCTTGGCGGTGGGCTCGGGCACGTAGTCCCGCACGACCAGCTCGCGCTCCGGCTCCACGCCCGCGATCAGCTCGTCCAGCTGAAGGGCGAGAAGACGGCCGTCGGTGCCCAGTTCGACCACGTATTCGGCGATTTCGGTGGCGATGCGGCGCACCATCTCCAGCCGCTGCGCGACCGCCGAGACGTCCCGCACCGTCACCAGGTCCTCGATCTCCAGCGCCGACAGCGTGCCGGCGACCTCGTCGAGGCGGAGCTTGTAGCGCTCCAGCGTCGCGAGAGCCTGGTTGGCGCGGGACAGGATCGCCGCCGAGTCCTCCAGGACGCGGCGGTGGCCGTCGACGTAGAGCGCGATCAGGCGCATCGACTGGGAGACCGAGACGACCGGGAAATTGACCTGCTTGGAGACCCGGTCGGCGGTGCGGTGCCGGGTGCCGGTCTCCTCGGTCGGGATCGTCGGGTCCGGCACCAGCTGAACGCCCGCGCGCAGGATCTTCGACAGGTCGGACGACAGGACTATGCCGCCGTCGAGCTTGCACAGCTCGCGCAGCCGGGTCGCGGTGAACTCGACGTCCAGGATGAACCCGCCGCTGCACAGCGTCTCGACGGTCTTGTCGGAACCGAGCACGATGAGACCGCCGGTGTTACCCCTCAGTACGCGCTCCAGGCCGTCACGAAGGGCGGTGCCGGGTGCCACGGCGCTCAGCGAGGCGCGCATCTTGCGATCGGAGCCGGTACTCCCGCCGGACTTTCCGGGAGCTGCTGCCCGGTCGTTGGCTGCCACTGCACTCCTCCGGTCGCGATGTCTGGGGCGCCCCCGTTCAGGGTGTCCCGTTCGAATCATGCCGGGCTCGCGGGGCCGGGTGCGTGCTCCTCCGAGCTCTTCGAGCCTGGAGGACCCCCAGCGGCGTGGTCGTCGGTCGCCAACGCCCCCAAGCTCTCGACGAGCTCGAGCAGGGGGGAACCCCCCACCGCGTTGACTCCCTCCTCCGCCTGCAGCTGCACGCACCCGGCCCCGCTCCCTGTCCGGCTGACCCAAACGGGAGATCCCCACGCACTCGGTTCGTACGGACGGGCGAGACCAGGGCAAAGTCTACCGGCGGTCCTCCTCGTCCCGTGGGGCGTCCCGGCGACGCGAGCGAGGAAGGACGCGCAGAGCGTCCCCTATGTCGGCGACTTCCAGAACCTTCATCCCTGACGGGATTTTTCCCGGATCGCCCGGCACGAGCGCGTGCGTGAAGCCCAGGCGGTGCGCTTCGGAAAGTCGGCGCTGCACCCCCGTCACCCGCCTGACCTCGCCCGCGAGACCGACCTCGCCGATCGCGACCAGGTTCTTGGGCAACGGGGTGTCGCTCGCCGCCGACGCCAGGGCGAGCGCGATCGCCAGGTCCGCCGCCGGTTCGGAGAGCTTCACTCCGCCGACCGTCGCCGAGTAGATGTCCCGCTTGCCCAAGGCGCTGATGCGGCCGCGCTGTTCCAGCACCGCGAGCATCATCGAGACGCGCGAGGTCTCCAGCCCGGACGTGGTGCGGCGGGGCGAGGGGATCTGCGAGTCGACGGTGAGCGCCTGAACCTCGGCGACCAGGGGGCGGCGGCCCTCCAGCGTCACCGTCAGACAGGTGCCCGGCACCGGCTCCGCGCGGCGGGTCAGGAACAGTCCGCTGGGGTCGGCCAGACCCGTGATGCCCTCGTCGTGCAGCTCGAAGCAGCCGACCTCGTCGGTGGTGCCGTAGCGGTTCTTCACGCCCCGGACCAGACGCAGCCGCGCGTGCCGGTCGCCCTCGAAGCTCAGGACGACGTCCACCAGGTGCTCCAGCAGGCGCGGACCCGCGATCGAGCCGTCCTTGGTGACATGGCCCACCAGCAGCGTGGCCATCCCGCGCTCCTTGGAGGCGCGGATCAGCGCGCCCGCCACCTCGCGCACCTGGGCCATGCCGCCCGGCGCGCCGTCGAGTTCCGGGGAGGCGATCGTCTGCACCGAGTCGAGGATCAGCAGGGACGGCTTCACCGCGTCCAGATGGCCGAGGACGGCGGACAGATCCGTCTCGGCGGCGAGGTACAGGTGGTCGTCGATGGCGTGGATCCGGTCGGCGCGCAGCCGGACCTGGCTCGCCGACTCCTCGCCCGTGACGTACAGAGTGCGGTGCTCGTCGCTCGCCGCCTTCGCCGCGACGTCCAGCAGGAGCGTGGACTTGCCGACGCCCGGCTCGCCCGCGACGAGCACCACCGCGCCGGGGACCAGCCCGCCGCCGAGCACCCGGTCCAGCTCGGGAACACCGGTGGAGCGGGCCGTGGCCTGACGGCCGTCGACCTGGCCGATGGGCACGGCGGAGGTGGTGACCCGCCCCGGCGCCGTCGTACGGACCGCGGGCACGCCGTACTCCTCGACCGTCCCCCAGGCATGGCACTCGGGGCAGCGGCCGAGCCACTTGGCCGTCTGCCAGCCGCACTCCGTGCA
Organism: Streptomyces incanus; assembly: GCF_042656345.1. Taxonomy (NCBI): domain Bacteria; kingdom Bacillati; phylum Actinomycetota; class Actinomycetes; order Kitasatosporales; family Streptomycetaceae; genus Streptomyces; species Streptomyces incanus. The sequence continues at coordinate 16,657 of NZ_JBHSPC010000095.1, read as the reverse complement.
GCGGTAGGACGGTCGGTCCTTGGTGGTCTTGGTACGGGCAGCCATGGTCGAAACGGTAGCGCCCGGCACTGACAGTCGGGCGCACAGTGCCCGGTCGGCGGTCCCGGGGCCGGGCCGATTTCCCCGCCCCACCCGTGGAACGAAGGGTTCTCGTCCTCGATTGAGGGATCGTTTCACCCGTACGGATTAAAAGTGCGCAGGGCTCCGGGAGGGGCCGCCTCCGGCCGCCTACGGTCGCCGAATGATGAGCAGTGGCCCGGAGATTCCGACCCGCACGACCGGCGCACACCGGGCGCACCGGGAGGTGCGCGACCGCGGGGCCGCGCGCACACTGGCACACCGGCCGCCCACCTGCTACGAACCGTGTCTGGACGGCCTGTTCACCTACTGTCTGTCGGTGCTGTGCGACCACGACGTGGCGACCGCTGCCCTGGCCGACGTCCTCACACTCGCGGAGCGCCGCGGCCGGCACGTCCCGGACGCGTCCGGGGACCGCAGGGCCTGGCTGTACGCGCTGGCCCGCTGGGCCTGTCTGCGCAAGCTGGCCGAGGCCCGGCAGAAACGTCAGGTCACCCGCGCGGCGGGCCGGGCGGCCCGGCAGCGGGCGGCGCGGGCCGCCACTGCCCCGGCCGTCTCCGAGGAGGTGCGGGAGCAGCGCCGCAGCGAACTGGCCCTGCTCGCCTGGCCGGAGGCCGCGGGCACCACGCCGGAGCAGCGCGAGGCACTCGAACTCGCCGTCCGGCACCGCCTCGAAGCCCACGAGGTCGCCGCCGTGCTCGGCATGGAACCGGGCGCCGCCCGCGAGCTGCTCGCCTCCGCCGCCTGCGAGGTCGAGCGCACCCGCGCGGCGCTCGCCGTCGTCGAGACCGGTGCCTGCCGGGGAGTGGCGCATCTCACCGGCGACAGCCGACTCGTGCTCAGCAGCGCACTGCGCCGCGAACTCGTCCGGCACGTCGACGACTGTCCGCGCTGCCGTCCCACCGCCGGGCGCGCCATCCCCGGTCGCTGGCCCGGCACCGGCGTCGCCCCCGACGCCCTGCACGTCCTTCCGGCTCCCGAAGCGGCCCTGCGCACCGCCCTGGCGCACCACCCACGCGCGCGTGGCGGCGCGCCCCGCTTCGACCGGCGCGGTTTCCCGATGGACCCCAAGGACCGTGTCGCCCGTCGGGACCGGCTGCGCTCGCGTGCGGTCACGACGACCGTCGTCGCCACCGTCGTCGCCGCCCCCGTGCTCGCGCTGTACGCCGCCTACCGGGGCGTCCCCGCCGGCGAGGCCCGGGACGGCCGGTCGGCCTCCGCGCGGGAGGCCGACAAGCCCGTCGACCTCGACGCCGAGGGCCCGGGCGGCTACGAGAACACCGGCAACGCCGACACCCGGCCCGGGGGCCGCTTCGGCGAGGGCGGCGGGGACGGCAGGGCGGATGTGGCCGTGGAGGTCGTCGGGGTCACCGGCGCCGGCCACAAGGGCGCCGCCGTGCTGGGTGTCACCGCCGGACACAGCGGTGACACCACACTGATCACGCTCACCTCGCGAGGCCCCGCGCCGGTCCGCTGGTCCGCGTCGGCGGGGGCACCCTGGCTCTACCTGAGCCAGTCGTCGGGGACGCTCCGGCCAGGGCAGTCGCTGAGGATCAGGGTGTACGTCGACCAGCTGCGCGAGCCGTCCGGCCGCTGGAGCGCGCGGGTGGCGGTCTCACCCACCGGCGCCGTGGTGACCATCGACGGCCACGGCAATGCCCCCAGCCCGTCCTCCTCCGGCGCCCCCCTCCCCGGTCACTCCGGAGGCCCCGGTCGTCCCGACAGCCCGGGAACCGCGCACCCCGGCTCCCCGAACACCCCGCCCCCGAGCCCCGGTGACTCGGGCGGACCCCCGCCCTCGTCCCCCGCCCCGGACCCGACGCCCACGCCACCGTCCCCGTCGGAGCCCGCCCCGAGCGACCCGCCCCGGTCGCCCGACCCGGAGCCCACGGACTCGGCCCCCGGCGGCCCGGCCGCCCCTGGCCACCCGTCGTCCTCGACGTCACCGCCCGCCGAGGACGACGGCGGTGACATGGGTGGTGACATCGGCGGTGACATCGGCGGCGGCGACCTGATCCCGTCCGTTTCGTGACCGCCGTCACCGCCGTCACCGCCGTGACCCGAAACCGGTAGCCGTGTCCCGTGCATGGAGAGGTGGATCAGGCGGGATCCGCCGGATGCGGTGCCAGCAGCGGGAGCTGCGAGGCAAGCCGCTCCTCGCACAGCTCGGCCAGCCGATCGTAGCCGGGCTTGCCCATCAGCTCGGTCAGCTCCGCCCGGTAGGACACGTACACGGGGTCGCCCGCGCCGTGCGCCGAGGTCGCCGACGTGCACCACCAGTGCAGGTCGTGGCCGCCCGGACCCCAGCCCCGGCGGTCGTACTCACCGATCGACACCTGCAGCACGCGCGTGTCGTCGGGCCGGTCGATCCAGTCGTAGGTCCGTCGGATCGGCAGCTGCCAGCACACGTCCGGCTTGGTCTCCAGCGGCTCGCGGCCCTCCCGCACGGCGAGGATGTGCAGCGAGCAGCCCATGCCACCGGCGAAGCCCGGCCGGTTCTGGAAGATGCACGAGCCCTGGAAGGGGCGGGTCTGGCGGTCGCCGTCCTCGTCCTCGGAGACCCAGCCGCCCCGGGTGCCCTCGTCGTGGTGCTGCCAGATGTCCGGCGTCAGCCTCGCCACATGCTCCGCGACCCGCTTCTCGTCGTCCTCGTCCGAGAAATGCGCCCCCAGGGTGCAGCACCCGTCGTCCGCGCGGCCCGCCTGGATGCCCTGGCAACCGCTGCCGAAGATGCAGTTCCAGCGAGAGGTCAGCCATGTCAGATCGCAGCGGAACACCTGCTCCTCGTCCGCCGGATCGGGGAACTCCACCCACGCCCGAGCGAAGTCGAGGCCCTTCTCGTCGTTCGGCGGCACCCGCGACGAACCGTCGACCGGTTCGGCCCTCTTGGCCTGCTTGGTCATTTTGTCCGCCTTCTCGGCTTTCGCCTTTTTCGTCTTTGGCACCCGTCCAGGGTAAGTCGCCCAGATCGCTGTCCGATACCGGACCGAGTGCCCCGCAGCGGGCTTTTGGCCGCGTCACGCGCAGTAGCGTTCCGTACATGAGACTCGGTGTCCTCGACGTGGGTTCGAACACGGTGCATCTGCTGGTGGTGGACGCGCACCCCGGGGCGTGCCCGCTGCCCGCGCACTCGCACAAGGCGGAGCTGCGCCTCGCCCAGTTGCTGGACGCCGACGCCGCGATCAGTCCCGGCGGGACGGACCGGGTGATCCAGGTCGTCCACGAGGCGCTCCAGGCCGCCGAGGACAAGGGCGTCGAGGAACTGCTGCCGTTCGCGACCTCGGCGGTGCGCGACGCCCGCAACGTCGGCGAGGTCCTCGAGCGCGTGCGTGCGGAGACCGGGGTCGAACTCCAGGTCCTCACCGGCCCGGAGGAGGCCCGGCTGACCTTCCTCGCCGCCCGCCGCTGGTTCGGCTGGTCGGCGGGAAAGCTGCTGGTCATCGACATCGGCGGCGGCTCCCTGGAGATAGCCTTCGGCATCGACGAGGAGCCCGACGCCGTGGTGTCGCTGCCGCTGGGCACAGGCCGCCTCACCGGCACCCGGCTGCCCGGCGACCCGCCGGCGCCGGACGACGTGCGGGCGCTGCGCCGGCACGTCCGCGCGGAGATCGGCCGTACGGTGGGCGAGTTCAGCCGCCTCGGTCCGCCCGACCACGTGGTGGCCACCTCCAAGACCTTCAAGCAGCTCGCCCGCATCGCGGGCGCCGCCCGCTCCACCGAGGGCCCGTACGTCCCGCGCGAGCTGAAGTACCAGTCCCTGGAGGGATGGGTGTCGAGGCTGTCCGTGATGACCACCGCCGAGCGCGCCGCGCTGCCCGGCGTCTCCGATTCGCGCGCCGGCCAGCTGGTCGCCGGGGCGCTGGTCGCGGAGGCCGCGATGGACCTCTTCGGGGTGGAGTCCCTGGAGATCTGCCCCTGGGCGCTGCGCGAGGGCATCATCCTGCGCCGTCTGGACCACATGGGGCCCGCGTAGCCGCGCACCGCGCGAGACGACCACCCACCGCGCCACGCGACCGCCCACCGTGCCACGCGACCGCCCCCCGCGCGTGGCACGACCGCCCACCGCGCGGGGGAGCGACGAGCCGGGGCCATGCGGCCAGGGTCCGGTTAGCTCGATCACACGGCGGCCTTGGGACCGTGGCGCCGCCGGACGGACGAAGCGCCCCGTGTCCTGCGGTCATGCGCTCGCGGCCACGGCGAATGCCCCTGGCTGAAGCCCGTTGTCCGCGTCCCGCCCGTCGAACACACCCCGTACGCTGTTCCTCGTGGCAGATCCAGCGGTGCGCATCCCGGATGCGAAGGTCGCTCTGTCGACGGCCTCCGTCTATCCGGAGTCGACGGCGACGGCCTTCGAGATCGCCGCGCGCCTCGGGTACGACGGTATCGAGGTCATGGTGTGGACCGATCCGGTCAGCCAGGACATCGAGGCGCTGCGCCGTCTCAGCGACTACCACCGCATCCCCATCCTGGCCGTGCACGCCCCCTGCCTGCTCATCACGCAGCGGGTGTGGTCCACCGACCCCTGGACCAAGCTCCAGCGGGCCCGGACCGCCGCCGAGAAGCTCGGCGCCGCCACGGTCGTCGTGCATCCGCCGTTCCGCTGGCAGCGTCAGTACGCCCGTGGCTTCGTCGACGGAATCTGGCGGATGGCGGACGAGACGGATGTGCGGTTCGCCGTCGAGAACATGTACCCGTGGCGCTACCGCGACCGGGAGATGCTCGCCTACGCCCCGGACTGGGACGTCACCAAGGACGACTACCGCCACTTCACGATCGATCTCAGTCACGCCTCGACCGCTCGCACCGACGCCCTCGGGATGCTCGACCGCATGGGCGACCGCCTCGGTCACGTCCACCTCGCCGACGGCCGGGGCTCGGCCAAGGACGAGCATCTCGTGCCCGGCCGCGGCGACCAGCCCTGCGCCGAGGTGCTGGAGCGCCTGGCCCTCAACGGCTTCGACGGCCATGTCGTCATCGAGGTCAACACCCGCCGTGCCATGTCCGGCGCCGAGCGCGAGGCCGACCTGGCGGAGGCGCTGGCGTTCACCCGCCTGCACCTGGCGTCGGCGATGTCCGGGGCCCCCGGGTCCTCGACGGTGGCCTCGGCGCTGCGGGCGCCACGCCGATGACCGGCGGCACCGCGCCCGGCGGCCCGGACGCGGCTTCCGGCGGCCCGGACACGTCGGGCCCGGACACGTCCGCCGTCGCCCCGGATACGTCCCCCGGCCGCCACGGCACCGCCCCCCGGCGCCGTGGCCGGCCCCCGCGCGCGGAGTCGGCCGCCACCCGGGACCGCATCCTGGACGCCGCCCGCGAGGAGTTCTCCGAACGGGGGTACGACAAGACCTCCGTACGGGGCATCGCCAAGTCGGCCGGGGTGGACTCCGCACTCGTGCACCACTACTTCGGTACCAAGGAGCAGGTTTTCGAGGCGGCCGTCGAGGTCGCCTTCGCCCCGGTGCTCAAGGGCCGGGAAGCCGTCCTCGACGCTCCGTTGGAGGAGGTCGGCGAACGGATGACCCGGATGATCCTCGGCCTCTGGGAGAACCCGGTGACCCGGATCCCGCTGCTCGCGATCATCCGGTCCGCCGTGAACAACGAGACCGCCGCCGGTGTCTTCCGCCGCCTGGTCGCCGGCCAGCTGCTGCGGCGTATCGCGGGGCAGCTCGACCTGCCGGACGCCGAACTGCGCGCCGAGCTCGCCGCCGCCCAGCTGGTCGGGATCGCGATGATCCGGTACGTGATCAAGGTCGAACCGCTGGCCTCGGCGGACATCGAGCAGATCGTCAAGCGGGTGGCGCCGGTGGTACAGGGCCACCTCACCGGCCGCTGAAGCGCCGCGCCCCCGCACGTACCGCGGTCTCCGTACCCGACCCCGCACTGAGATACGTATCCCGCATCGCGGACACCCTGTCCCGCCCACTGGATGACGGGCGTACGCTCGACGACAGTCAGGAATCTCTGACCCCGCACCCCCGAGAAGGTCTGAAGGAGCGAGCGACGATGCCCGAGCTGAGGTCCCGCACAGTCACCCACGGCCGCAACATGGCGGGCGCGCGCGCCCTGATGCGAGCCTCCGGTGTACCGGGTGCGGACATCGGCCGCAAGCCCATCATCGCCGTCGCCAACAGCTTCACGGAGTTCGTCCCCGGCCACACCCACCTCGCGCCGGTCGGCCGGATCGTCAGCGAGGCGGTCGTCGCGGCCGGCGGCATCCCGCGCGAGTTCAACACGATCGCCGTCGACGACGGCATTGCGATGGGCCACGGCGGCATGCTGTACTCCCTGCCCTCCCGCGACCTGATCGCGGACAGCGTGGAGTACATGGTCGAGGCCCACTGCGCGGACGCCCTGATCTGCATCTCCAACTGCGACAAGATCACCCCGGGCATGCTCAACGCCGCCCTGCGGCTGAACATCCCGACGGTCTTCGTCTCCGGCGGTCCGATGGAGTCCGGTCGGGCGACGCTGGTCGACGGCACGGTCCGCACGCTGGACCTGGTCGACGCGATGGTCGACGCCGCCAACGACAAGATCTCCGACGCCGATGTCCTCCGCATCGAGGAGAACGCCTGTCCGACCTGCGGCTCCTGTTCCGGCATGTTCACCGCCAACTCGATGAACTGCCTCACCGAGGCCATCGGCCTGTCCCTCCCGGGCAACGGCTCGGTCCTCGCCACCCACACGGCCCGCAAGGCGCTCTACGAGAACGCCGCCCGCACGGTCATGGACATCACCCGCCGCTACTACGAGCAGGACGACGACACGGTCCTGCCCCGCAGTGTCGCCACCGTCGCCGCCTTCGAGAACGCGATGACGCTGGACATCGCCATGGGCGGCTCCACCAACACGATCCTGCACCTGCTGGCCGCCGCCCAGGAGGCGGAGGTCCCCTTCGGCCTGACCGAGATCGACGCCCTCTCGCGCCGCGTGCCCTGCCTGGCGAAGGTCGCGCCGAACGTCGCCAAGGACCGCACGTACTACATGGAGGACGTGCACCGCGCGGGTGGCATCCCCGCCCTGCTCGGCGAACTGCACCGCGCGGGCCTGCTGAACGAGGACGTGAACTCCGTCCACAGCCCGACCCTGGCCGACTGGCTCAAGACCTGGGACATCCGCGGCGGCTCCCCGTCCCCGGAGGCCGTGGAGATGTGGCACGCGGCCCCCGGCTGCGTGCGCTCCGCCGAGGCCTTCTCCCAGTCCGAGCGCTGGGACACCCTCGACGAGGACGCCGAGGGCGGCTGCATCCGCTCCGCCGAGCACGCCTACTCCAAGGACGGCGGCCTGGCGGTGCTGCGCGGCAACCTCGCCGTGGACGGCTGCGTCGTCAAGACGGCCGGTGTCGACGAGTCGATCTGGACCTTCGAGGGCCCGGCGGTCGTCTGCGAGTCGCAGGAGGAGGCCGTCGAGAAGATCCTCACCAAGCAGGTCAAGGAGGGCGACGTCGTCGTCATCCGCTACGAGGGCCCCAAGGGCGGCCCCGGCATGCAGGAGATGCTCTACCCGACGTCGTACCTGAAGAGCCGCGGCCTCGGAAAGGCCTGCGCCCTGATCACCGACGGCCGCTTCTCCGGCGGCACGTCCGGCCTCTCCATCGGCCACGCCTCCCCGGAGGCGGCCTCGGGCGGCACCATCGCCCTCGTCGAGGACGGCGACCGCGTCCGCATCGACATCCCGAACCGCTCGGTCGAGCTACTGGTCGACGAGGCCGAGCTGGCCCGCCGTGAGCAGGCGCTGGACGGTGCGTACGCCCCGAAGAACCGTGAGCGCAAGGTCTCGGCGGCGCTGAAGGCGTACGCGGCGATGGCCACGAGCGCCGACAAGGGCGCGGTGCGGGACGTGTCGAAGCTGGGCTGAACCGCCCGATGCCCACGGGGCCACCAGGACCCACGGATCCAAAGGGTTCCGTGGGTCCAAAGGGTTCCGTGGGTCCTACCAGTCGGCCGGGTCGTGGCCGTCCACGGCGAAGACCGTGCCGTCGGGGGCGGTGGCGTAGACATGGCCGTCGGCGATCACTGGTTCCGGCAGGGTGGCGACCACGCGGTCGGGGGTGTCACCCATCCGGGGCGCCGTCTGCCCGGCCAGCCGTCCCTCACGCGCGTCCACGGCGAGCAGCCGGCCGTCCGGAGCCGTGAAGTAGACGTGCCGCTCGTCCGCGACCGGCGTGGACCCGCGGGCGACACCGGTCTCCAGGCTCCACCGCTGCCGCAGCGCGGCCATGTCGACGGCCACCAGCCTGCCACCGGTCCCCGTCAGATGGGCGACGTCCCCGTGCACGGTGCCCTGCGCCTGGGCCAGCGGTACGGACAGCGCCACCCGGCGCGTCTCCCCGCTGTCCGGTGTGTAGCGGACCAGGGCCTGTGTGTCGCCGAGGACCGGGTCGGCGGAGGTGAGGACGACCGCCTCGCCCATGCTGCCGACCGGCGTCAGCATCCCCTCCAGCCGGGCGTCCCACCGCACCGCGCCGGACCGCGGATCGACCGCCGTCACCCGCGTGCTGGAACCGTCGCCCGACGTGCTCGCCACGTAGGCCAGCGGATCCCCCGCGAACGTGCGGAAGTACGGGGCGTCGTGCCCCGGCACCCGTCCGGTCCACAACGCGTCGCCCGAGGCGCTGTCCACGCCGGTGACCGTGCCGTCGGCGCCGGTGAGCAGCAACACGTCCCCGGCACCGGTCAGGCCGTTGTACTCGGCGGTCCGCTGCCGCCATCGCGGCTTCCCCGAAGTCGGGTCGAGGGCCTCCAGGTCGCCGGCCGGCTCCGGCGCGGGCTGCACGAGTCCGCCCGACACGACCGGCGGCCCGCTCGCCGCCGTCCCCGCGGCGGTGTGCCGCCACAGCAGGCCGCCGTCATCGGGGTCGAGGGCGAACACCGACTCCGCTTGGGCGCACACCAGCAGATCGGCCCCGTACGAGCACTGCGGGCTGCCCGGCTTGCCCGACGGCGCCGCCTCCCACGCCCGGAACGCGTCCGGCGTGGTCCGGGTGCCGGCGGTGGCCTGCCGCGCCGGGGGCCCGTCGCCGAGCAACTGGACGGAGAAGAGCGTGCCGAACACGGCGAGGGCGAGCGCCCCGCCCCCGAGCAGTGTCCGCTTGCTGAGGGGCGGCCGCGGGGAACGCCGAGCCGCCGTCGGGCCGGCGAGGTGCCCGGGTTCGGGGGCGGCTCCGGCGGCGAGTTCGGCCTTGGGCCCGGCTCCGGGCCGGCTCGTGGGATCGGCGCCGGCCCCGCCCTCCGCTTCGGGCATCCCCTGAGGGCCGGGTACGGCGCCCGCCGAGGCAGCTCCCGCTCCCGCCCCCGGGTCAGCTCCCGTCTTCGCCTCCGCTCCCGCCTCCGCTCCCGGCTCCGTCCGCTGTGCCGGTATGAAGGCCTGGGACAGGAATGCCTGGGTGTCGTACGAGGCCGCGACGGACCGCAGTTCCCGCATCAGCTCGTCGGGGGAGGGCCGGTCCTCGGGTTCCTTGGCCAGGCAGCGCAGCACCAGCGGGGCGAGCCCGTCCGGTACGTCGGTCAGGTCGGGCTCGTCGTGCACCACCTGGTAGGCGACGACGTACGGGCTGTCGGAGTCGAACGGCCCGCGCCCGGTGGCGGCGTGCACCAGGAGCGAGCCGAGCGCGAAGATGTCGGCGGAAGGCCCCACTTCACGGGGACGCCGGAACTGCTCGGGTGCCATGAAGGGCGGGGTGCCGATCAACTTGCCGGTCTCGGTCCGCAGTTCGCTGTCCTTTGGCCGGGAGATGCCGAAATCGATGACCTTCGGCCCGTCCTCGGCGAGCAGTACGTTGCTGGGTTTCAGGTCGCGGTGCACAACCCCGACCCGGTGGATGTCCCGCAGCCCCTCCGCCAGTCCGGCCATCAGCCTGCGCAACTGGGGTGCGGGCATGGGCCCGTTCCGCTTCACATGTTGGGCGAGCGTCGGGCCGGGGATGAACAGCGTGGCCATCCAGGGGCGTTCGGCCTCCGGGTCGGCGTCGACGACCGGTGCGGTGAAGGCGCCGCTCACCCGTCGCGCCGCCGCGACCTCCTGCCGGAAACGCCCCCTGAACTCGCGGTCCCGTGCGAGCTCGGCGTGCACGACCTTCACCGCGAGCTTCAGCCCGGACGTACTCCGGGCCAGATGCACCACGCCCATTCCGCCGGAGCCGAGGCATGACTCCAGACGGTAGTGACCGGCGTACTCAGGAAGTTCCGCTTCCGCCCCGGCTCCGGCGTTCCACTGTGGCGCCATGGGACCACCCCCGTGCTGTTCGTCCGCGTGCGCGCCGCACAGACCCTAGTCGATGAGATGTACGGGACCGAGGAGGCATGCTGGTACCGGTGTTTAAACAACGTACATGTGTGCGTGGCGGGATTGCGGGGTATGAACGGGGCCCCATGACAGACATGGGGTGCACAACGGGGGAGGTTTTCCATGGCAGTTGACCAGCTCGGAGAAGCAGAGGGCGTCGGCGCGGCGGAGTCGGCCGTCACGGCGGCCGTGCGGTACTACCCGGTCGCGCCGGGCTACCGGCTCAACGTCCGCAGCGGCCCGGGCACGAACTACGCCGTCGTCCGCACCCTGCCCGTGGGCGCGCAGGTGCCGATCTTCTGCCAGCGTCCGGGCACGACCGTCACCGGCCCGTACGGCACGTCGAACATCTGGTGCAACATCGACAGCGGCGAGTACGTCTCGGACACCTACGTGAAGACCGGCAGCGACGGCTACGTGGCCCCGCGCTGCGGCTGATCCCGCCCGATCCCAGGTGATCCCGCCCGGGACCGGGTGATCGCGGCCGATCCCGCTCGGAGCCCGTGGGGGCGCCGGAGCCATAATCGAAGCGTGAGCGCAGAGAACGGCACCCCGGACGACCACCCCGCGGGCTCCCCGGGAACCCCCGTCGGCCCCCGCCCCGAGCCCATCCGCTTCTTCGGCACGACCTGGGTCGACCACGACAGCGGCTACGCGGCCCGCCGCGTCGGCGTCGCCGTGGGCGCGCTCGCCACCGCGGCCGCCGCCTGTCTCGTTCTGCGCGTCGCCTACCAGGGCCTCCAGATCGCCGAGGCCGGCGGTTTCGTCACGCTCCTGGTGGTCGTGATGTTCGCGGTCTGCAGCGCCCTCGCGTTCGGGCACACCTGGGAGGCGTTCAAGCGCCGCCCCGACCCCGACCGCCAACGGTCTCTCCGCGGCCTGCTCGCCGTCGGCTTCGTCGGCTCCCTTCTCGCCTACTTCTTCCGCTCCCTCGCCGAGGCTCCCGGCGAGGAGCTCCACCGCGAGGAGTACGAAACGGCCCGCACCCAGTACGCGAAGCGGACGTCCCGCCGCTCCGGCAACCCCAAGAAGCGCCGCCGCTCTTAACCGCCGCACGGGAACCGCCGGCCCGCACTGAACGGTTCCCTCCCTCTGCCACCGGGGGCTTCCCCGCGTCCGACGCGCCGGCCTGCCGTCCGCCTTGCGCTGTCGCCCCGCGCGCTTCTTCACCCCCGTGCCGACGCCCTTCGCAGGCCGCGGCCCCGCGCACCGCACCGCGCCGTGCCTCTGCCTCAGGTGCCTCAAGCCTCACGCTTTCCGCCGCCCACCGCCTGTCGCTGCGCCGCGTCCCCCTTCGGCATGCCCGCTCGCCCCGCACGGTCGTCCTCCGCCCCGCACGGCCGACCCCTGCCCCGGCGCGAACCGTCCCGCCACCGCTTGACGTGTCCCGCCCCCGCGAGGATTATTCATCACATGATGAATTACTCCTCCGGCACTCCGCGCCCGGACACCGGCGAGGGAGAAACCCCCGCCGTCCGCGCCCAGGACCTCACCGCCGTCCGAGGTCCCCGCACCGTCCTGCGCGGCCTGGACTTCACCGTCCCGCGCGGGCAGGTCACCGGCCTCCTCGGCCCCTCCGGCTGCGGCAAGTCGACCCTGATGCGGGCCATCGTCGGCACCCAGGCCAAGGTCACCGGCACGCTGGACGTGCTCGGCCTCCCCGCGGGCCACCCCGCCCTGCGCACCCGCATCGGCTACGTCACCCAGGCCCCCTCGGTCTACGACGACCTGACGGTCCGGCAGAACCTCGACTACTTCGCCTCGGTCCTCGACCCCGGCCTCCCCCACGCCCGAATTCGCTCGCGCGGCGGGACCCCCGTCGCCGCCGACCGCCGCCGGGACAACGTCACCCGGGCCATCGCCGACGTCGACCTCACCACCTACGCCGACGCCCTCGCCGGCACCCTCTCCGGCGGCCAGCGCAGCCGCGTCTCCCTCGCCGTCGCCCTCCTCGGCACCCCCGAGCTGCTGGTCCTCGACGAGCCCACGGTCGGCCTCGACCCCGTCCTGCGCCGCGACCTCTGGCAGCTCTTCCACGCCATCGCCGCCGAGCGGGGCGCCGGCCTGCTGATCTCCTCCCACGTCATGGACGAGGCCGAGCGCTGTCACCGCCTCCTGCTCATGCGCGAGGGCGAGATCCTCGCCGACGACACCCCCGACGCCCTCCGCACCAGCACCGGATCCGACACCGTCGAGGCGGCCTTCCTGCACCTGGTGGACGCGGCCGTCGCGGCAGGCCGCACGAAGGAGACCTCGCGATGAGCACCCCCCGTACGACGACCCGGCCCTCCGTCCCCCCGAGCGCCCTGAACGCCTCGCGCACCCTCGCCACCGCGGCCCGGGTCCTGCGTCAACTGCGCCACGACCCGCGCACGATCGCGCTGATGCTGCTCGTCCCCTGCCTGATGCTGCTCCTGCTCCGCTACGTCTTCGACGGCAGCCCGCGCACCTTCGACAACATCGGCGCCTCGCTCCTCGGGATCTTCCCGCTGATCACGATGTTCCTGGTCACCTCGATCGCCACCCTGCGCGAGCGCACCTCCGGCACCCTCGAACGCCTCCTCGCCATGCCGCTCGGCAAGGGCGACCTGATCGCCGGCTACGCCCTCGCCTTCGGCGCGATCGCGATCGTCCAGTCCGCCCTGGCCACCGCACTGGCGGTCTGGTTCCTGGGACTCGACGTCGTCGGCAGCCCGTGGCTGCTGCTCCTGGTGGCCCTGCTCGACGCCCTCCTCGGCACAGCGCTCGGCCTCTTCGTCTCGGCCTTCGCCGCCTCGGAATTCCAAGCGGTCCAGTTCATGCCAGCCGTGATCTTCCCCCAGCTCCTCCTGTGTGGACTCTTCACCGCACGCGAGAACATGCACCCCGTCCTGGAGGCCATCTCCGACGTCCTCCCCATGTCCTACGCCGTCGACGGCATGAACGAGGTCCTCAGGCACACGGACATGACCGCCACCTTCGTACGCGACATCCTGATCGTCGCCGGCTGCGCCCTGCTGGTGCTCGCCCTCGGCGCGGCGACCCTGCGCCGCAGGACGGCCTGACGCGCCCCCGGCGCCGGCGTCCGCCACCGTCCGCCCACCGGACACCAGCCCGCCCCCACGCCCCCCGAATGCGAGGATGAACCAGGACGACGCGCCCACTTTGGAGGTCATCCCCCGTCATGGCTCAGAAAGTCGCAGTCCTCGGCACCGGCAAGATCGGTGAAGCCCTGCTCAGCGGAATGATCCGCGGCGGCTGGGCCCCCGCCGACCTCCTGGTCACCGCCCGCCGCCAGGAGCGGGCCGACGAACTCCGCGCTCGCCACGGAGTCACCCCGGTCTCGAACCTCGAAGCCGCCAAGACCGCCGACATCCTGATCCTCACGGTCAAACCGCAGGACATGGGCGCCCTCCTCGACGAGCTGGCCCCGCACATCCCCGCCGACCGCCTGGTCATCAGCGGCGCCGCCGGTATCCCCACCTCCTTCTACGAGGACCGCCTCGCCGCCGGCACCCCGGTCGTCCGCGTCATGACGAACACCCCCGCCCTGGTCGACGAGGCCATGTCGGTCATCTCCGCCGGCAGCCACGCCACCCCGGAACACCTCGCCCACACCGAGGAGATCTTCGGCGCCGTCGGCAAGACGCTCCGCGTCCCGGAGTCGCAGCAGGACGCCTGCACCGCCCTGTCCGGCTCCGGCCCGGCGTACTTCTACTACCTGGTCGAAGCCATGACCGACGCCGGCATCCTGCTCGGCCTGCCCCGCGACAAGGCCCACGACCTGATCGTCCAGTCCGCGATCGGCGCCGCGACCATGCTCCGCGACAGCGGCGAGCATCCCGTACGGCTCCGCGAGAACGTCACCTCCCCCGCCGGCACCACCATCAACGCCATCCGCGAACTCGAGAACCACGGCGTACGGGCCGCCCTCATCGCCGCCCTCGAAGCCGCCCGCGACCGCAGCCGCGAACTGGCCTCCGGCACCAAGGACTGAGGACAGGCCCCCGCCCGGGGCGCCCCGCCCGGGGCGCCCCCGCCCGTCTCCGCCTCTCACTCGGCTCCGGCGAGCACATCCTTGGACATCACCACACGCGCGAACCCGCCTCCGTGCAACGTCACCGCCGACGCCTGCGCCACCTCGTCCGCGCTGAGCCGCCAGCCGAACGGCCCCTCCACGTCGAAGGTGTACGTCGCGTCGAACACGACCACCACGTCGTACCCGAGGTTCCCGCCCACCCGGGCCGTCGTCTCCACACACATGTTGGTCTGGATCCCGACCAGCACCACCTGGGAGATCCCCGCGTCCTTCAGCCAGGCGCCGAGATCCGGGGTGCCGTGGAACGCCGAGTTCACGCTCTTCGTCACTAGCAGCTCGGCGCCCTCGCCTCCCTTCCCGCGCCGCTGCTCCACGTACGTCTTGAACCCGTTGCCCGGCTGCCCCGGACGCAGGGGCGACGCCGGCTCGACCGAGTCGTGCCGCACGAACACCACCGGCCGCCCCGACGCCTGCCACACATCGATCAGCCCGGCGATGTTCTCGTCCGCCCCGGGATGGTTCCGCCGCCCCCAGAACCCGAGGTCCTCGAAACCCTGCTGCACGTCGACGACCACCAGGGCCGCGTTCTCCGCGATGTCCATGACCCCGATCGTGCCGCCCCCGCACCCCACCTCCCAGAGGTACGGAGGCCAACGACCGACGACTTACTGCCAAGCGAGCCGGCCGACCGGCACGGACACCGAGACCGGCGCTACCTCCCGGCCCCGCCCCCGGACGCCGGGAGCAGGCCGATGGCCCGATAGGCGGCATCCACGACCGGCCGTGCCATAGCGCGAGCCCTTTCCGTTCCGTCCCGCAACACCCCCTCCACATAGCCGGGATCCGCGCACAGCTCCTTGTGCCTTTCCCGCAATGGCCTCAGCACCTCGACCACAGCCTCCGCGGTGTCCTTCTTCAAAGTCCCGTACGACTCGTACGCATCGCCCAGCGTCTTTGGGTCCCCACCCGAGCACGCCGCGAGAATCTCCAGCAGATTCGCCACCCCGGGCCGCTCCTCCCTGTCGTACACGACGTCGCGTCCACTGTCGGTCACCGCCCGCATGACCTTCTTCCGCACCACGTCCGGCTCGTCCAGCAGATAGACGATCCCCGGCCCGACGTCGTCGCTCTTCCCCATCTTCGACAGGGGGTCCTGCAGATTCATCACCCGCGCAGCCACGGCCGGGTGCGTGGCCCGAGGCACCACGAAGGTGTGCCCGTACCGCTGGTTGAACCGCACGGCCAGATCCCGTGTGAGTTCCACGTGCGGCGCCTGGTCGTCCCCCACCGGCACCTCGTCCGTCCCGTACGCCAGGATGTCCGCCGCCATCAGCACGGGATACGTCAGCAGCGACAGCCGCACACTCCCGCCCCGCCGCCGCTCCCGCGCGGCCTTCTCCTTGTACTGGATCATCCGCCGCATCTCGCCGTCGGTCGCCACGCACTCCAGCACGTACGACAGGCGGGCGTGTTCGTCCACGTGACTCTGCACGAACACGGTGCACAGCTCCGGATCCACCCCGGCGGCCAGCAACAGCGTCGCCGCCTGCCGGCTCAGTCTGCGTACCCGTGCGGGATCGTGGTCCACGGTCAGCGCGTGCAGATCGACGACGCAGAACAACGCGTCCGCCCGGTGCTGGTCGACCGCCGCCCACCGCCGCATGGCCCCCAGGTAGTTCCCCAGCGTCAGATGCCCGGTCGGTTTGATCCCACTGAAGACCCGTGTCATCGCTTCCTGTCTCCGTCTCCTGGTTGTGACCGCCACCCCGGCCGGCCGCCCCCGGAGTCCTGAGGGCCGAGGCCCTGGAGGGAGAAACGAAAACGGCCACCGAAGCGGCGGCCGTTGAGCACATACGTACGGACGGCCGCTGTCAGGCGGCCCGCCAGAGCTGGCTGTACGTACGCGTAGTCGTCATGCGGGTCAGGCTACGCCTTGAAGAGGGGGACCGGCCGGCGATGACGGCAGCGAGTTGACACGCCCTGGCGTCATCCGTACTGTTCTCCGAGTTGTCCGACGTGAGTACCGACTCCGGTCGGCCCCGGACAGCCATTCCGTACGTACCGCACCAACCCGACGGCAGTCGTCTGTCTGCTGTCATGGCATTGGCGCGCGTATTCGCGAAATGAGGAATCCGCGTTCGAAAGGGCGCAGGCCCCCGATTAGCTCGGGAGCAGGGAATCCGCTAGAGTCTCACTCGTCGGAACGGCCCAACGGCCGGAAAGACAAACCCCGCTGACCGGGGGTCAGATCGAAGAAAAAGATCTGATAGAGTCGGA
>NZ_JBHSPC010000094.1:0-7388 GCF_042656345.1 Streptomyces incanus | reverse complement strand
CGGTAGTAGCCGTAGCCGCAGACCGCGCAGGCGGCCAGGCCCTGGAGCAGGGAGGGGACCTTGCTGTTGCGGGCGGCGAACTTCTTGTTGTCTTCCAGCCGTTGCGCGGCCCGTTCGAAGGTGACGCGGGAGATGATCGCAGGGACGGGGATGGCGATCCACTCCTGGTGGGGCTGCTCCACGGCCTTGACCGCGCGTGGAGTGGTGCGGCCTTCCAGCCGGGCCCGGCGGTTGAGCCCCGCGCTCTCGTGGACGATCTTCGTCTTGCCGAAGACAGCGGTGCCCGCATAGGCGGGGTTGCGCAGCATGCCCCACACCACGCTGCGGTCCCAGCGCCTCTTGCCGGTCCGGGTGGGGGTGCCGGACCCGGTCAGCCAGCGGGTCAGCCCGGCGATGGAGACGCCGTCGTCGGTGTAGCGGCGGAACAGCTCGGCCACGATCGCCGCCTCACTCTCGACGATCTCGTAAGTGGCCCCGCACTCGGGGGTCTTGCGCCGGTAGCGGTAGCCGAACGGGGCCCCGCCGAGGACGTTGACCGACCCGGCGCGGGCCCGGTAGGCCTTGCCGCGCCGGTAGCGCTCCATCAGCTGGGCCTTCTCGTACTCGGCGAACATGCCCTGGAACTGGATGAGCAGCTGGTCCTCGGGGCTGTCGCCGCGTGGGCCCTTGACGAACTCCACCCGGGTGCCGACGCGGGCGAACTCCTCGATCAGCAGAGCCTGGTAGGCGAACTTGCGGGCGAGCCGGTCCGGCGCGTAGCACAGCACCACATCCACCGCGGCCTGCGCGACCAGGTCCCGCAGCCGCTCCAGCCCGGGGCGCACCAGGGTCGCCCCGGAGTGCCCCTCGTCCTCAAAGATCCACTCCTCGGGCAGGTCACAATGCAGCCGGGCGGCGTGCGCGCGGAGCGCCGCGGTCTGCGATCCGATCGTCCGGTCCTTCTTCTGCCCGGCCGAGGAGACCCGGGCGTAGATCGCCGCGCTCGTCATGGTGCGGCGCTCCTTCCTGGCCGGCCCGCCGCAGGCGGGCCCGCCGCTGGGGTACCAGGAGGGCGTAGGCCGCCGAGAGGTCCTCGGCCGCCAGGCGGTCGAAGACGCACTCGGTCTCGACCCGTGCCCTGTTCATCGCCGTACTCGCCGGGCTGTCGCCCCGGCCCCCCGCAGAGGGCTGTGGCCGCCGGCACCAAGACCACTGGCCATGGACCGACCGTACCGCCGGCCACCTCAGCCGCCCCCGACCCGCTGCGGCCGCTCCAGCCGCCGGTAACTCAGCGTGACATCGAAACAGAAGTTGCCCACTGCGTTGGGGGCGTGATATCACCGTTGCTCGCGAACATCGCCCTGCACGTCCTCGACGAGGCGTGGCAGAGCGAAGGGACGCGCCTCGGAGTGCTGGTGAGGTACTGCGACGACTTCGTGGTCCTGTGTCCGACCGAAGAACGCGCCCTTCAGGCGCGGGAACTGGCCGGAACCGTGCTGGCCGACCTCGGGCTGCAACTGCACCCGGACAAGACCGGCATCGTCCACCTCGTCAGAGGCGGACAGGGCTTCGTTTTCCTCGGATTTCACCACCAGAAGGTGGAGTCGTGGCGTCGCCGCGGCAGGTTCTACTTGCAGCGATGGCCATCCCAAAGGGCGATGCAGGTGTTGCGTGACAAGATCCGCGCAGCAACAGACCGTCGCCACGTGGGACGGCCGCTATCGGCCGTGGTCGCTGACCTCAACCCTGTACTTCGGGGCTGGGCGGCGTACTTCCGCAACGGCAACTCCGCCGGGAAGTTCTCCACGATCGACAGCTACGTCCATGAGCGGCTCGCGATCTTCGACAATCGCAAGCGCGGCATCCCGGGCAGACGGTGGGGCAAGCGCCACGACGGCGCGTGGTTCACCCGACTCGGAGTGTTCCGCCTGTCTGGGAACGTGCGCAGGGTGGCGGTGCATGCCAGCCGGTGAACGATGTCGGTAAGCCGTGTGCGCGAGAAGCGCATGCACGGTTTGACGGGCGGGGGCTGGAAACGGAGCCCTCACGGGCCACCGCGCCAGTCCCCGACCCTACTGAAAATCCCCTCCACCTGGCCCTGGGCCACAGCGATCATCCGCTCCTTCGAACGGATCCTC
Source organism: Streptomyces incanus (assembly GCF_042656345.1). Taxonomy (NCBI): domain Bacteria; kingdom Bacillati; phylum Actinomycetota; class Actinomycetes; order Kitasatosporales; family Streptomycetaceae; genus Streptomyces; species Streptomyces incanus. Next base: position 5,271 of record NZ_JBHSPC010000094.1, on the reverse strand, counting down.
GCCCTGCCCCACCCCACCTGACCGGCACGAATCACCTCATCGAACGCCGAGAGGAGAATCCCGCAAGCTCCGGGCCCGTGGAACCCGGCGTCATCCGGCACGTCAGCCGACGCGCGCCCCTAACCGGAACCGCCCCCGGACAGGAATCAACGCGACATCACGGACGCAAGATCAACCGGCCGTCGCCGTGAAACAACGAGGCCAGGGGCACCGGTACCCGGTGGAGATCATCTCCCACTGCGTGTGGTTGTACCACCGCTTCCCGCTGTCGTTCCGCGAGGTCGAGGAGCTGATGCTTGAGCGCGGTGTCGTCGTCTCCTATGAGACGGTCCGCCGCTGGTGTGCGAAGTTCGGGCAGGTCTACGCCGGCGCGCTGCGCCGCCGACATGCGAGGCCGGGCGACAAGTGGCACCTGGACGAGGTCTTCCTCAAGATCAACGGAGAGCAGAAGTACCTGTGGCGGGCCGTCGACGCCGACGGCACCGTGCTCGACATCCTCGTACAGAGCCGGCGGGACACCGCCGCCGCCAGACGCTTCTTCCGCAGGCTGCTGAAGAGGACCGGTGCGGGGCCGCGGGTGGTCGTCACGGACAAGCTCCGCTCCTACGGCGCGGCCCACCGCGAGGTCATGCCCTCCGTCGAGCACCGTTCCCACCAGGGTCTGAACAACCGGGCGGAGAACAGTCACCAGCCCACCCGGCAGCGCGAGAGCGCGCCATGAAGGGCTTCCGCAGCGTGGGCGCCGCGCAGCGGTTCCTGGCCGCGTTCAGCGGCATCTCACCCCACTTCCGGCCCCGCCGCCACCTGATGACCGCCACCCACTTCCGCACCGAGATGACCGTCCGCTTCACCCTCTGGGACCAGATCACCGGCGCCGCCGGCCGGCCCGCCGAGGCCTGAGCACCGGCCCGGAACCCGGCCCCCGCCACGCCCCGACGCGCCGTCAGAGACCCACACCCTCAACAACGTGACAGCGCCCTCGGCCGCATGCTGCCCGGGCGCCTCGTCCGCTGCCACAGCCGCTCCGCCTCCCTGCCCTGCGGCCCAGGTGCGCCTGGCGGTCCCGGACGCCAGCCGGGGGGCAGAGACAGGCTCATCGGCCGCCGAGAATTCAGCAAGCTAGGCGCCCGCCCAGCGGGACGGCCTCAGATGACGCCGCAAAAGGATGGCCGACGAGTCTGCCAGACAGCCCGCCAAGCGGAGCCACCACGCTGCGCGCAGGAGCGTCTCGTCTCAGGCGGCGGTCCACTCGCGGAGCAGGCGAGCGATGCGGGCAACCCCCAGCGTCCCGTCAGCGATGTCGCGCACCAGCACGACGGCGGCCTTGGGCGGGTAGTCGAGGCGGCAGTCGTTGAGGGCGAGGTATGCCTCGGTCGCATGCCAAGCGAAGGGCTCGTTGGAGTGCTCCAGACAAGGCAGCTTCGCCAGGGTCTGCAGCAGCGCCGCAGCCTTCAGATGCACCGAACCGTAGACGTCGCGCTCCATGGCCCGGGCATTGGTCCGGGCCACAGCGGCATACAGCGGTCCCAGGTCGTCGACCTGCGGATCACCGGGCAGGAGCTCGGCGGCGTGCAGCAGAAAGGACACATCGAGCGGGTGGAACGGTCCGGACTGACTCACGCCGCCTGGCCCCGTCCCTGCTGCTCCAGCTCCGCCAGGGCCTGCCGCTCGGCCGCGCGCTGCTCCGGGGTTGGGTCCATGCCGCCGGTTTCGGCCGCGAACGCGGCGCCGCTGCGGGCCATGGAGTCGCCGAAGGCGTCCAGGAACCGTCGCTCCACGGCGGTAGCGCGCTCGTAGGCGGCGGACAGGATGTACTCCTGCATGCTCACCCCTGCCTGCTGTGCGGCGGCCGCGATCGCGGCCCGCTGCTCAGGGTCAGGGAAGCGCAGGTTCATCGCGGTCTTCTCTCTCATGGCCCCTACGGTACCAGTGGTACCGCTTGCGGGTAGAGGGCACCGGTCACAAGCCAGTGGCCCCGAGCAGCCGTCGTCGCAGCCACACCGAGGCCGACGACCGATCGGTGGCCTCGTGGAGCCGCGCTGTCGAGCAACGAGCTCAACCGGATGGCGTAACCGGGGACCACACGCCGAACCACTGCTCGGCGCCGTAGGCCTCGAACCGCTCTACCTCAATGAACCCCAGCTTCGCCGCGAGGCGCATCGAGCCGACGTTGGCGCTCTGGGTGGTGAGCACCACCGGTTCGCCGGGAAGCGCGCCGGCGAACCAGTCGAGTGCCGCCGCGCACGCCTCGGCGGCGTACCCGTGTCCCCACGCCCGCGGCAGGAACAGGTAGCCGAGGTCGGCCTTCCCCGCGGCAGCCGGGCGACGGTGCCCCGTTGCTCTCCTGAGCAGGATCTGGCCGATCATCGCCCCGTCGGGAGCAACGACGAAACTCCCCGGCCACCGCTCGGGCGCCCCGGGCATCTCGCGCTCGAGCTCGTCCCGCGGGCGGGGGCCACCGAGGTAGGTGTGCACCTCTGGCGAGGCCAGCAGCTCGATGAACGCCGCACGGTCCCGGGCCCCGGGCTCACGGAGCACGAGCCGCTCGGTCCTGATCGGGGCAGGTGGCCAGGCGACGGGCCCAAGCTCAGTCATGCCGGGCAAGCTATCGCAGCCCGCCGGACGGGAGCCTCAGATTCCGGAACAAAGATCAACCGCTTCCCGGACCGTCGGACTCGGTCCAATGAGGCGAGTTGCAGAACACCTGCTGATGCCCGCGCCGACGCTCGAAACCCCGGGGCTACGGATCGACTGGGACCGGCCGGACCTGCCGCTTCCGAACCAAGGCGAGGAACCTGCCCCGTGCCCCCCGGCTGGGTCCGGCATCTACCAGCGCTGCTCGACCCTCCCGGAGGCCCAACGAGTGTGGCGGCCACGCGGGCCCGCTACGGCACCGTCCTGACCTTCAGCCCCGGTGGCTGGGACTCCTCCGCGTACGAGTACTTCACCGTGCCCGCCGGAAGTGAACCGCCGGAGCTGTCCCTCGGCGCCGGACACCGACGACAGTGTCGGCCACAGGTGAAGTCCTGGACACGCCACCCGCGCACACGCATGAGACAGCGGCGCGCCCGCCCCAGGGCGGATGCTTCGCTGCCCCGCCGCGCGAAGCCGCAGGTGCCCGCCGTACAGGCCATGCCCACGTTCCGGCACCGCGTCATCGCCCGCGAGCCGGTCGTGGCGATCGACGCCACCGCGTCCCACCCCGGCCGTCCGGTCGAACCCGATACCGCGTACATCCTCGTACCTGACGCCTGCGGGCCGGCCACCTTCACCCCGAACTCTTCCGCAGCCACGACCTGGCGCTGTGAACCACAGCGCCCCCATTCCTTCCGTCACGGCGGGGGAGTGGGGGCGCTTCGTCGTGTCCGACGTCAGTCGGCGATCTCGCCCTCGAACTCGGGGAAGTCGAGGTCGAAGTTCTCGCTGTTCCGCTGCACCGTGACCACGATCTTCCGCCCGTACTTCGTCTCGAGGACGTTGTCGTCGGTTTTCGTCGCCGCCACACCCGGCGCGAGACGCCCCTCGAGCGGCTGCGACCCCTTCTCGAACATCGTGAACGCGGCCTCGCCGCCGTTCGTCGCACCCTCCACGATGACCGACAGATCGTCGAGGCCCACCGCTGACTTGCCGCCGTTCTCCAGCTTCAGCGTCACCCGGAAGTCCGTACCGCCAGGCTCCGCCGACTCCAGCAGTTCCGGGTCGTAGTCAGTGAACACCCGCGCATCGACGGCCGTGACCTTCAGCCCGTCCGGCCACGTGTACGACTCCCCGAACTTCAGGCCCGTCACCTGCCCCTCGGTGCCGTCACCGCCAGTGCCGGCCTCGTCGGGGCAGAGCTCCATCCACTCGGCCTGGTCGAGCGTCTGGTCGGTGCAGTCAACGGTGTCTGACTTGGACGCTCCCGGCTTCGGCTTGGATGCCGTGTCGGAACTGCTGCCCCCGCCGCATGCGGTGAGTGCGGTCAGGAGCAGGGCGGCCGTGGCCGCAGTAACGCGAACGCGCATGGGTCCCCCAGGTTGAACATCGGAATGCTGCCGGTCAGGGATTGCCGCCCCTACGGGCAGCTCTCCTCGAACTTGACCGCGGTGAGCTCCACCGGCTGCCCGTCCAGGGCCGTACCCGCGGCCGGCGTCTGGGAACAGACCTGCCAGTTGGACTCCATCAACACCATCCGGTCATCGGCCGACGCATCGGTCACCGTGATCGACGTGCTCGAGTCCAGGGCCCCGCGGGCCGCCTTTACCGACTCCCCCCTGAAGTCCGGCATCTTTCCGCCGGCAGCAGAGGGCGGCGCCTCATCCTTCGCAGGGCAGGACTCCTCGAGCTTCACTGTGCCGAAGTCCAGCTCTGTGTCCGTCGACGACGATGTGCCAGCCTTGATGTTCTGGCTGCAGACCTTCCAGTTCCGGTCGAAGACCTGCATACGGTCCCGGCCGAGCGCGTCGTGCGAAGTGAGGCCGTAGAAGCCGACCTCCTGCGCCTTGTCCTGTGCCGACTGCAGGCCCATGCCGACGAAGTCCGGCACGGTCGCCTTCTCAGTTTCGTCCGCCTTGGCGTCGTCGGCCGGCGTGCTGCTCGAGGAAGCCGGGGGCGCCGTGGACGGGGCGCTGACATCGCTCGCGTGCTTGTCGTCGGCCGGCTGGCAGGCAGTGACGCTACCGACGACGGCGCAGAGCAGAGCAGCGGTGATGATGCGGATTCGCACAGATTCCCCCGAGTGATGTCAGTACAGGCGGATCACGGTAGAGCACTTGTGGGGGAGTCGTGTGCATGGGTTATCAGGCTGTGACGAAGCGGCTACCACGGCTCGTTCGGCAACGCGCGAATGGGTGCTGATCACCGACAAGCTCCGTAGCTCCGCTGCCGCCCACCGAGAGGTCATGTTTTTGGTCGAGCACCGCTCACACCAGGGCCTCAGCAACCGGACCGAGAACAGTCACCAGCCCACCCACCGACGCGAACGCGCGATGAAGGGCTTCCGCAGCGTCGTCGGGGCCCGGCGGTTCCTGGCCGCGTTCAGCGGCATCTCACCCCACTCCCGGCCCCGCCGCCACCTGCTGACCGCCTCGAACTACCGCGCCGAGATGACCGTCCGCTTCGCCGTCTGGGACCAGATCACCGGCGCCACCGCCCTGCCTGCCGCGGCCTGAGCACGAAAGCCGGAACCCGGCCCCACCACACCCGACACACCATCAGGTACTCACACACTCAACAACGTGATGCGATGAAGGAGCGGGGCCTCCCGCTCCGGCCGGGTGCGGACGATGCTCG
>NZ_JBHSPC010000093.1:6505-74957 GCF_042656345.1 Streptomyces incanus | reverse complement strand
CGGTAGTAGCCGTAGCCGCAGACCGCGCAGGCGGCCAGGCCCTGGAGCAGGGAGGGGACTTTGCTGTTGCGGGCGGCGAACTTCTTGTTGTCTTCCAGCCGCTGCGCGGCCCGCTCGAAGGTGACGCGGGAGATGATCGCAGGGACGGGGATGGCGATCCACTCCTGGCGGGGCTGCTCCACGGCCTTGACCGCGCGCGGGGTGGTGCGGCCTTCCAGCCGGGCCCGGCGGTTGAGCCCCGCGCTCTCGTGGACGATCTTCGTCTTGCCGAAGACGGCGGTGCCCGCATAGGCGGGGTTGCGCAGCATGCCCCACACCACGCTGCGGTCCCAGCGCCTCTTGCCGGTCCGGGTGGGGGTGCCGGTGGCAGTCAGCCAGCGGGTCAGCCCGGCGATGGAGGCGCCGTCGTCGGTGTAGCGGCGGAACAGCTCGGCCACGATCGCCGCCTCACTCTCGACGATCTCGTAAGTGGCCCCGCACTCGGGGGTCTTGCGCCGGTAGCGGTAGCCGAACGGGGCCCCGCCGAGGACGTTGACCGACCCGGTGCGGGCCCGGTAGGCCTTGCCGCGCCGGTAGCGTTCCATCAGCTGGGCCTTCTCGTACTCGGCGAACATGCCCTGGAACTGGATGAGCAGCTGGTCCTCGGGGCTGTCGCCGCGGGGGCCCTTGACGAACTCCACCCGGGTGCCGACGCGGGCGAACTCCTCGATCAGCAGGGCCTGGTAGGCGAACTTGCGGGCGAGCCGGTCCGGCGCGTAGCACAGCACCACATCCACCGCAGCCTGGGCGACCAGGTCCCGCAGCCGCTCCAGCCCGGGGCGCACCAGGGTGGCCCCGGAGTGCCCCTCGTCCTCAAAGATCCACTCCTCGGGCAGGTCATAATGCAGCCGGGCGGCGTGCGCGCGTAGCGCCGCGGTCTGTGATCCGATCGTCCGGTCCTTCTTCTGCCCGGCCGAGGAGACCCGGGCGTAGACCGCCGCGCTCGTCATGGTGCGGCGCTCCTTCCTGGCCGGTCCGCCGCAGGCGGGCCCGCCGCTGGGGTACCAGGAGGGCGTAGGCCGCCGAGAGGTCCTCGGCCGCCAGGCGGTCGAAGACGCACTCGGTCTCGACCCGTGCCCTGTTCATCGCCGTACTCGCCGGGCTGTCGCCTCGGCCCCCCGCAGAGGGCTCTGGCCGCCGGCACCAAGACCACTGGCCATGGACCGACCGTACCGCCGGCCACCTCAGCCGCCCTCCGCCCGCTGCGGCCGTTCCAGCCGCCGGTAACTCAGCGTGACATCGAAACAGAAGTTGCCCACTGCGTTGGGGGCGTGAGGATGCCGCCCTGCGGGGTGCCGGTCAGCGTCTGCCTGCTCTGGCCGAGTTCCGTGAGGACTCCGGCCTTGAGGAAGGCTTTGACCAGCGCCAGGACACGTTTGTCCTTCACCCGGTGACGCACTCGGTCCATCAGGGCCGTGTGGTCGATCGAGTCGAAGCACGCCTCGATGTCCGCATCCAGCACCCAGCGGTATCCCCGGGTGCCGAAATAGTGGATCTCGGCGATGGCGTCCTGGGCCCGCCGTCGGGGCCGGAACCCATAGGAGACCGGCGTGAAGCCAGCCTCGAAGATCGGTTCCAGCACCAGCTTCAGCGCCGCCTGAACGACCCGGTCCCTGATCGTCGGAATCCCGAGCTTGCGGACCTTCCCCGAGCCACCCGGCTTGGGAATCATGCGTTCCCGCACCGGCAGGGGACGGAACGAGCCGTCCTTGAGGGCGGCTCGCAGGTCGTTCAGGAAGCCGGGGACACCGCTCGTCTCCTCGACGTCGGTGGCGGTCAGGCCGTCGACGCCGGGAGTCCGGGCTCCCCGGTTGCCCGCGACCCGGTCGAACGCCACCAACAGCGTCGCCGGGTCGTGCACGAAGTTGAACAGGTCATCGAACCGGCGGCCGGGATCGGCCACCGTCCAACGGTGAAGCTTGGTCTGCATCTCCAGTACCCGGGCCCGAGGACCCGGAGCTCCGCCATTCGGCGGGGCGTCTTCCGGCATTGCAGCATCCTTCCCTTCTCGATACCGCTGCCGCCCTTCCCCATGTGGCCGGCTCTCCCGGCCTCGGAGTACTACGGCGGCTCCGCCCCGTCCCCAACCGATCAGCGGTCGATGCGCCCAGCCCCCGGCAGCCCGCTGGAAACGAGCGGCGGGGGCGAGGTTCGGGACGGTTCCCGTGTTCACTGTGGTTCGCTCGATGAAGGAGGAGCCCGACTGTGTCCCTGCGGCATCGCCACGAGTACGCCGCAGACATTCCTCGTGGCCTCCCGGCCGGCTTCTGTATACCGACCCAGGAGTTGGCAGACCACCCGAAAGGATGACCCGCATATGCACCGCTTCCGGCCTACATCCGCCAGGTTCGAGCCGGTGTCTCTTTGAGAGACGTAAAACGCCGGTTCCTCGCGTACTCCTCTCCACCACGCTTGCCGGACCCGCCCCATCTGGCAGTACTGGTCACGTCCCGGCGTTGTCAGGGCCGCTCTCGCCCTCCCCGGCATCACCCGGATCAGGCTGCCCTCAGCTTCAACCCGACTGCTGCGACAGTGGGTTGGTGCAGGTCTTTCACCTCCACTCGAACCAACAGCGCCTCACGGCGCAAACCGAATGTGAGACAGAGCCGTCGACCGTACAGACCCCGTCGAGGACAGGACGGGCGGCACCCTTGGAGGAAGAGAAGATGTGAAGGCGGGAGAGGAGGCGTGATGCGAACCAGCGATGAGATCTATCACCGGGTTCGCTGGGACCCGCGGTTCGACCCGGCTCGGTTCGTGCTGGGGATCCGCCGGCGCGGGGATGGCTTCGAACGCATCCCGCTGCCCTCCTTCATGCCCGGGGGCGACATTCCGTGGCACCGGGTGGTGTTCATCGAGGCGGACGGCGAGCTGGTCTGGGACCGGGCCACGGGCGTGGACCGCATCGACCGGTCGGGTGCCGGCCGGGTGCGGCGTCCGCAAGCGGACCTGAGCTTCGACACGAGCCCCGGCAGGGGCGAGCCCGCCGACGTCCTCGATGTGCCCCCGACGGCCCGCACGGCGGTGGCCTGGATCCCGCCTGCGGAGCTGTGGCCACCGATCCAGGACATCCGCCGGGAGCACGATCCGCAGATCCACCGGTGGCCGCCGCACGTCAATGTGCTCTTCGGCTTCGTGCCGGAGTCCCACTTCGAGCGGGCTGCCCCGCTGCTTGCCGCGGCGACGGCCGACACACCGGTCTTCACAGCCCGGCTGGACGGGGTGCGTACCTTCCGGCACAGGGCGTACTTCACCGTGTGGCTCGACCCGACGGCGGCAGGCAAGGCGCCGTGGGCGGACCTGCAGCGCCTACTGCAGCAGCGGTTCCCGCGCTGTCGTGGGCCCGCCAAGAATTTCACCCCCCATCTGTCCCTGGGCCGGACCCGGGACCCGCGGCGAGTCACCGCCGAATGCGCCACCCGGCTCGACGCGATGACAGCGACGGTCTGGGAACTCGTCCTGCTCTCACGCGGCGGCGACGGACCGATGCGGCCACGGGCCACGATCGCTCTGCGAACGGGCGAGGTCCGCCGACTGCCCGGGCCCGGCCCCGAGGCGCCGGGCCCGGAGGACACGGCATGGCTCTCCCCGATCACCGACAGGTGAGGCCATGGCCAGGTGGGGCAAAGGATTGAGAAGCCATCCGCAATCCGAACTTCGTCTATGACTTTTCGCTGCTCAGGCATGGTTCGCAGGATTCTGCGGCAGGGTGTGGCGTCTGATCGTCGAGGTCGAATGGGGAGCGCGATGCCGCCGCCGCTGGGGTTGCTGGAGAAGCGGCGGGATGCCGCTCAGGTACTGGTGGAACGACTCGAGGGTGAACTCGCCGAGGCGAGGGCGATGCTGGAACGCCGGGTGGTGACGATTGAGGAGTTCGTGGAGGCACTGGCCCCGAAGGGGACGCCCTGGCGGGGCCCGGACGTTGTCAAGTTGTCCATGGCGTGTCTGGCTGATGGTGTGTCAGGGGGTGGTGGGGCCGGGTGCCGGGTGCCGGGGCCGTCTCAGGCCTCGGTGGGCGGACCGGTGCTGCCGGTGAGCTGGTTCCAGGTCTCGAAGCGGCGGTGCATCTCGGCGCGGTACCGAGGGGCGGTGAAGCGGTGGCGTCGGGGCCTGAAGTGCGGTGAGGTCGCGCTGAACACGGACAGGAACCGCTGTGTCCCGGTGGTGGAACGGGAGCCCTTCAGCGCGTGTTCGCGCTGCCGGGTGGGCCGGCGAGAGTTCTCCGCCCGGTTGTTGAGGTACTTCGGCTGCCGGTGTTCGACCGAGGGCATCAGCTCCCGGTGGGCGACGCCGTAGGAGCGGAGCCTGTCGGTGACCATCACCTGGGGCATCCGGCATTGCTTCTTCATCAGCTTGGCCGGGAACCGCTTCGCGGCCGCCGCGCCGCGCCGGGACCGCACCAGGACTCCAGCGCGTTGCCGTCCTGATCGACCGCGCGCCACAGGTAGTGCCGCACCCCGTTGACCTTCACGAAGACCTCGTCGAGGTGCCACTTGTCGCCGGCCCGCGGCCGGCGGCGCAGCCCGGCGGCGCAGCACGGCGGCGCACTCGGGTCCGAACCGGGCACACCATTGCCGGACCGTCTCGTGGGAGACGAGCACGCAGCGGGTGAGCAGCAACTCCTCCACCTCGCGGAAGGAGAGCGGGAAGCGGTGGTACAGCCACACCGCGTGCGCGATGATCCCCGCCGGGTACCGGTGCCCCTTGGACGACGGCGACGCGCTGTCCACGGACGCCCCTCCCAGCGTGACCGACCAGAAGATCATCCCACCCGGTCAGTCAACGGGACAGTGCCCGATGGGCCTGTACGCCAAGGGCAGCTTCTTCTTGGTCTTCTTCTTCGCCACGTGGATCTCCCGGATCGGTCGCGTCGGTTCCGTATGGATCAGTCGAATCGCTGCGCACCGGTTCGGTGCCCGGGTGGGTCCGAGCATCAGGGGCGGCCCCGCGCGGCTGTCTCCTCGTCCGCGCGGGCCGGCCCCGGCGGCGTCCCGTCGCCGAACGGCCGGCCGCCCAGGCCCTCGCGGTGATGGGGCGCCGTCCAGCCGGACAGATCGGGGCCCAGGGGCACGATGCCGGTCGGGTTGATGCCGGTGTGCACCTGGTAGTAGTGCCGTTTGATGTGGTCGAAGTCGACGGTGTCGCCAAAGCCGGGCGTCTGGTAGAGGTCGCGGGCGTACGCCCACAGCACCCGGTTCTCCGTCAGTTTCCAGCGGTTGCATTTGAAGTGGCCGTGATAGACGGCATCGAACCGCACCAGCGTGGTGAACAGCCGGATGTCCGCCTCCGTGATCGTGTCGCCGACGAGGTACCGCTGCCCCGCCAGCCGCCGCGCCAGCAGTTCCAGCCGCCGGAACACGCCCGCGCACGCCATCTCGTACTCCTGCTGCCCGGTGGCGAAGCCCGCCCGGTACACCCCGTTGTTCACATCGTCGAACACCTCTGCCATCACCGCGTCGATCTCGTCGCGCCGCTTCTCGGGATACAGGTCGGGCGCGCCTGCGCGGTGCAGTGCCGTCCACTCGGTGGCGAAGTCGAGAGTGATCTGCTGGTAGTCGTTGGTGACCAGCCGGCCGCCGGCCACCTCCACGATCGCGGGGACACTCACCCCGCCCGGGTAGTCCGTCTCCCGCCGGTCGTACGCCTCGCTCAGATACCGGATGCCGAGAACCGGATCACGGCCGTCCGGGTCCAGGGTGAAGCGCCAGCTGCGGTCGTCCTGGACCGGGTCGGCGACGGCCAGGGACAGCGCGTCCTCCAGACCGAGCAGCCGCCGGGACACCAGCGCCCGGCTCGCCCACGGGCAGGCACGGCTGACGACGAGCCGGTAGCGCCCGGCCTCCACCGGCCATCCATCCCTGCCGTCCGCGGTGATCCGGTTCGCGAAGTGGGCCCTCGACCGCTTGAACGTTTTCCGGCCGTAGGCGTTGTTGCCGCCGTCCCCCTCGTCGTGGCTCATGATGTCCTCCTCCTCGTCGCTTCGAACCCGTGTGACCACGTTCCCCGTTTTCGGCGGTCGGCACGGTGTGACCAGGGCCGACCGGGGCAGTCGGCCGAGGTGAGTACACGATCGGATCGCAGGACCCGGGTCACCGTCCTGGTCGCACTCGCAGACCTGGTCGGACTGGGTCTATGTCGTCGCTTTCGTCCTGGATGCGTACTCGCGTCGGATCGCGGGCCGGCAGGCCGTCATCCACATGCGCACCGACCTGCCGCTGGACGCGCTGAAGACGGCCCTGTGGCGGCAGAAGATCAAGGAGGGCGCCGGCCTCATTCATCCAGGTCGAGCGGGCCGTTTTCCAGTGGGTCGCGTGGTGCAACGGTGAACGACTTCACTCCGCCATGGGCCACGTCCCACCCGGCGAGTACGAGCAGGCGTACTGGGCGAGCCTGGAGGAAGCCCCGCAGACCGCTTGGCCACACGGTCGTGGGCTCTGCGAAACTCGGGACAGCTCACTCTTCCGCCGCTCGGCGTGGGTGGATCCGGTGCGGCGCATGGGACTCCCCGGTGACAGGATCGGTGTTATGGACACCGAAACGGACTGGGTGTACCGGGTGTTCGAGCCGCACGGCTCCGAGGGCTGGCGCCCCTACGGCAGCGACCCCGAACGGTGGCAGGGTGTGATCACCGCCTCCGACTCGACCGAGGGCGCCAGGCACGCCATCGGCCGCATCGTCGGCGATCTGATGACCGAGTGGGAGAGGACCGGCCTCCACCACGCGATGCACGTGCGGGTCTTCCTCTGGCACGACGAGGCGGGCGACATGGAGCAGGCGGACTTCATCGTGGAGGTCCGGCCCCGGTCGGACCTCGACGCAGCGTGATCTCCGGCGCATGAGGCTCCTCACGGTGACAAGCTCGGTGTGATGGCCACCGAGAGGTCGTGGGCGCACCGGATGGCGGAGCCGCACGACTCCGCCGCCACGACCGCCTCGGCGGAGTGACCCATGAGTACCGACACGCAGCCTGACCAGCGCGGACGGGATATTCGGCACCTATGCGCGTACGCGGTCCGGATGATGACGCCCCGAGGGTCGACGCTGTGACCGGCCTGGAGCCGTGCGCCATTAGCATCGGCCCATGCCGACCGAGCGGATGGAAGCGTTCAGCGACGGGGTCATCGCCATCCTGATCACGGTCATGGTGCTCGAGCTACCCACCCCGCACGGCACCACTTGGGCGGCCCTGCACGACGCGCTCCCGGTGCTGCTGACCTACGTGCTCAGCTTCGTCTACCTCGGCATCTACTGGAACAACCACCACCACATACTGCAGGCGACCGACCGGGTGAACGGGCTGATCCTGTGGACGAACCTGCACCTGCTGTTCTGGCTCTCCCTGATCCCCTTCACCACGGCCTGGATGGGCCAGAACCACTTCGCCGCCGTCCCCACGGCCGCGTACGGCATCGACCTGCTCGCCGCTGCCCTGGCCTACTACACACTGCAGAAGACGATCATCCGGGACCAGGGTGCAGAGTCCCTGCTCGCCACCGCCGTGGGTAGGGATCTGAAGGGCAAGGTCTCGCCGCTGCTGTACGCGAGCGGCATCGGCCTGTCCTTCCTGAACGACTGGCTCGCGGTGGCGATCTATGCCGGCGTCGCGCTGATGTGGCTGGTCCCCGACCGGAGGCTCGAGCGGACCATTGCCCACAGACCGACCCCGGGCCCGGGTGAGTCCGCCCCCTGACTCCCGCGGCGTCACGACGGCAGGGGCCTCCTGTCCCCCAGCGGGGCGAGGGCGGGCGGCGGACTCGGCCGGGGTGCCGGTAAGCGGCCCCCATTGCCGTACGGGGGCATCTCACGGGCGTGGAGATGCCGAAGAGACCGGCGGCCAGGTTGTCGGCCTGGTCCTGTCGCAGTCCGTCGAAGAACGTCGCGGCCTTCTTGAGCTCGTCCTCCGGCAGCCGCTTGGGCGTTGTCACGTTGTTGAGTGTGTGAATGCCTGATGGTGTGTCGGGTGTGGTGGGGCCGAGCTCCGGTTCCGGACTCAGGCCGCGGTGGGCGGGGCGGTGGCGCCAGTGATCTGGTCCCGGATGGCGAAGCGGATGGTCATCAGATGGTGCCGGTCCGTCAAGGGGCGTCACCGGTTGTGACCGTCCGTTCAGCGAACACGCGTACGGGAAAACCGGCCGACGGCAGCGGGAGGCCATCGCCCCCGTCGAAACGGTTGTCGCCACGTACACCCCGGGCGACGATGTTCCCAGCGCATCGCCCTGCGGGAGGCCACGTTGACCGATCCCTGGGTAGCCCTGGAACCGGGGGCCGACCCTGCCGAGCGCGTACGCGTGCTGCACCGGGCGCACGAGACCTTCACCGAGGCCGGCACGGTGCCGCGCCCGGTGCGCGGCGTGGTCGCCGACTCGTGGCGGCGCTCGGCACGCGCCGGGGTCCACCCGGACGGTACCGCCGACATCGAACTGACGGACGGCGACCTCGGGGCCTGGCGCGCCGAGCACCCGCTGGCTCATGTGATGCCGCTGTTCCGGGAGTTGATGGGCACGTTCGCCTCCGACGGTCGGCATCTGCTGGCGGTGTGCGACGTGCACGGCAGACTGCTGTGGGTCGAGGGGCACACGTCGACGCTGCGACAGGCGGGGCGGATGAACTTCGTGCCCGGCGCGCGATGGGCGGAAAGCGCGGTCGGGACGAACGCGCCGGGCACGGCGGTCGCCGTGGACCGTCCGGTCCAGGTGTTCGCGGCCGAGCACTTCGTGCGGCGCGTGCAGCCGTGGACGTGCGCGGCGGCCCCCGTGCACGATCCGCACACGGGGCGGCTGCTCGGTGCCGTGGACATCACCGGCGGGGACGGTCTCGCGCATCCGCACAGCCTGGGCTTCGTACAGGCCGTGGCACGCGCAGCGGAATCCCAGCTGGCGCTGCTCGCCCCAAGACGCCCGGACAGCGGTGGGCCCGGACTGGCGACACTGGGCCGCGACCAGGCCGTGCTGACGGCAGGTGGCCGCAGTGTCCGGCTCAGCCGCCGGCACAGCGAGATCCTCGTCCTTCTGGCCCGGCGCCCCGACGGCCTGACCGGCGACGAACTGCTGTGCGCCCTGTACGAGGACGAGTCGGTGACACCGGTGACGCTGCGCGCGGAACTCGTCCGGCTGCGTCAGGTGCTCGGCCCGGGACTGCTCGCGTCGCGCCCCTACCGGCTCACGGCGCCCCTGGAGTCGGACATCGCCGCCGTCGAACGTCGGCTGGCGGCCGGCGCGGTCACCACAGCCCTGGCCGCCTACGCGGGCCCACCGCTGCCCGCCTCCCAGGCACCGGCGGTCGTACGGCTCAGGCGTCGCCTCGCCGACGGCCTGCGCGCGGCACTGATCGCCGGCTCGGACGCCGACCTGCTGGCCGACTGGGCCCACGCGCCGTGGGGCGAAGGGGACCTGGACGTGTGGCGGGCACTGGTCACGGTCCGGCCGACGGCATCGAACCAAGCCCATCTGGCCTCACTCGAATCGGAGTTGGCGGTCCCGAACGGCTGGGCCCGCCTCGAGGACCGGTAGCGCCGTTGCCCATCCGCAACGTGGATGCAACGTCCGCGTCCTTACGCTCCGGCGCAGAGCTGCCCAACGGCGGGCGGCCCTGCTGAAGGAGGCCAGTTCCACATGACCCGTTACACGGCGCCCGGAAGCGAGGGCGCGATCGTCTCCTACCAGCCCCGCTACGACCACTTCATCGGCGGGGAGCACGTACCTCCGGTCAAGGGGCAGTACTTCGAAAACCCGAGTCCGGTGAACGGGCAGCCGTTCACCGAGGTGGCGCGCGGTACGGCGGAGGACGTCGAGGCGGCACTCGACGCGGCCCACGCGGCCGCACCCGGCTGGGGGCGCAGGTCGGCGGCCGAGCGGTCCGACATCCTGCTGAAGATCGCCGACCGCATGGAGGCCAACCTGGAGTCACTCGCGGTCGCGGAGAGCTGGGAGAACGGCAAGCCCGTACGGGAGACCCTGGCGGCCGACATCCCGCTGGCCATCGACCACTTCCGCTACTTCGCCGGCGCCGTGCGCACCCAGGAGGGCTCGCTCAGCGAGGTCGACGACGACACGATCGCGTACCACTTCCACGAGCCGCTGGGCGTCGTCGCCCAGATCATCCCGTGGAACTTCCCCATCCTGATGGCGACGTGGAAGCTCGCGCCCGCCCTCGCCGCGGGCAACGCGGTCGTCCTCAAGCCCGCCGAACAGACGCCGGTCTCCATCCACTACTGGCTGAGCCTCGTTTCCGACCTGCTGCCGCCGGGTGTGCTGAACATCGTCAACGGCTTCGGCCCGGAAGCCGGAAAGCCGCTCGCCTCCAGTCCGCGGGTGGCGAAGGTCGCCTTCACCGGCGAGACGTCCACAGGACGGCTGATCATGCAGTACGCGGCCGAGAACCTGAAGCCGGTCACGCTGGAGCTGGGCGGCAAGTCGCCGAACATTTTCTTCGACGACGTGTGGGAGAAGGACGACGAGCTGCGCGACAAGGCCCTCGAAGGGTTCACGATGTTCGCGCTGAACCAGGGCGAGGTGTGCACCTGCCCCTCCCGCGGACTGATCCAGCGCGGTAACTACCCCGACTTCCTGACCGCGGCCGTCGCCCGCACCGAGCTGATCAAGCCCGGGCACCCGCTCGACACCGACACGATGATCGGCGCACAGGCGTCCAGCGAGCAGCTCACCAAGATCCTGTCCTACATCGACATCGGTCGGCAGGAGGGTGCCAAGATCCTCACGGGCGGCGAACGCGCCGATTACGACGGTGACCTGAAGGGCGGTTACTACGTGCAGCCGACCATCTTCGAGGGCGACAACCGGATGCGCGTCTTCCAGGAGGAGATCTTCGGCCCCGTTGTCTCGGTGGCCTCGTTCGACGACTTCGACGACGCGATCGAGATCGCCAACGATACGTCGTACGGTCTCGGCGCGGGCGTGTGGACCCGCGACATCAACACGGCCTACCGCGCCGGCCGCGCCATCCAAGCGGGCCGTGTCTGGACGAACTGCTACCACGCCTACCCCGCGCACGCGGCGTTCGGCGGCTACAAGCAGTCCGGGATCGGCCGGGAGACGCACAAGATGATGCTGGACCACTACCAGCAGACGAAGAACCTCCTCGTGTCGTATTCGCCGAAGAAGCTCGGTTTCTTCTAGCCGCGGCAGAAGGGCGCCTGAACTCGGTTGAAGCCCGGCAGGCGCCCTTCTCGACGCGTCAGGGAATCACCGGCAGCCGGGGCGGCGGCACTGTCCGAGCAGCTGCTTCCGCTCCTGCCCTACTGGCCTCGATCCTGCATGACGGTCCGTCGACTGAGTCGACGGACCGTTTTGCTTTGTATGGCTGACGTCGGGCAGGCCGGCGGCCCGGTTGTCGCGCCGGGTGGGCGCCGGGTTCCACTGGTCCGGGTCGGGTGCTGCTGTCGTCGGGACGGGGAAAGTGCCGGTCCGCCGGTGCAGCGTCAAGTTCGTGCGCCAGTACGCCGTGACCAGCAGAACGCGGTCCTCCAGAAGCAGGCCCCACGGCCGGCCTCGACGCACGGCATCCGCTCCCTCACGGCGCAGGGCGGTCACCAGTTTGCCGAAGGAGCGCAGGCTCAGCCCGGTGAACAGGCCTGTCCAGGACGGCTGCGACGCCATGATCACACCGGCCACGCATTGATCATTCCACCGCGGCTTGGGCTCCTCGTCCAGCTTCCCGACCGCCGGCCAGACGGCGTCGCCACCAGAGATCAGAATGCCACTGCCGATGAGTGGCGAACGGATCCGGCAGTGTGCGCTCGACATACCTGGCATCCAGGACACGCACTCGGCGTTCAAGCTCGGCGCGGGGTCTGGGAGGCAACTGCCGCACGACCTCCTCAAGCACGTCACGAGCGTGCCGTACGTCGTCGAATGAACAGCCGCGGCAGGAACACTCCGCATCCTGCGGATACAGGGGCCGACGTCCCGCTGGTCGCAGAAACGCTCGATACCGCCGCAGCGCACGGTCGGTGACACCGGGGGAGACGTAGTAGTCGCCCGAGAGTCTCTCTACTCGATCTATCGCGACGCTGGTTCGGGCAGAGAGGCCGTGGATCCGGTCTGGAGGCAGGCTCCACGCGACACGGCGAGACTGTTCAGCGCGCAGTGCGCCGGGCCGCTTACGTGGCATCGGCCTTTCGGTACGTGGGCATGAGCATCATCATGCCAGCGTCTATGGTCCGCTGACGCCCAGGAAGCCACATCTGGCATCGGCCTATCGCTCCCAGGACTCCACCCGCATGTCATCCGGGGTGGAGTAGCGGGACAGCCCCTTAACTTTTCGTTTATGGTCCCGGTGCCGAACGCCCCTCGAACTTGAGCCGTGCTTTCGCAGTTCAGCGGAGACGCTGGCGGCCTTGACGACGGACGCCCGCTGCTCGCGGACCGCAGTCCTTGCCGGGGAGCTGGAGGACAGCGGCCGCACTGCCGTACTGGTCACTGTCTGCGGCATGTCCGTGGGCGTACTCGGCATCGCTGACCGGCTCCGCGGCGAGGAGGTGCGGTCGATGCAAGAGCCCGAGGAAGCGCGGCCGGACACAGGACGAATGGGCCGTTCGGGTGACAGGGCCGTGCTGCTCGAGATGCCCAGAGTCAGCCGTCCGTGTAAGCAGGAACTCCTGGCCCCGGAGCGAGGATGCGGGCGTTGGAGGCGGGCGTGGAGCAGCGATCGGTCGCGGATCTCGACGGCCTCACGGCGTTCCTGGCCCGGCTGACCGGCCTGCTGCTGCGCTCGTCCGGCGAGGGCGCCCATCTCGTCGAGCGAGCCGTGGCCGACAGTGCCCGTGCCTTCGGCTGTGCCGCGTCCCTGCTGCTGGTGCCGGAGGCGGCGGTGCTCACGGTCACCGCGGCGGACGGCGGTACCCGCGTCGTCATCGTGCGCGGCTTCCCGGAGGTCTTCCGCCTCGACCAGGTCGCCGCGCTCAAACCGTTCCTCGCCGACGTGCGGGCAGGCCGGATCAGGCTCGTGGAGGCCGACCGCAGGCTGGTGGAGATCGAGGGGGCGCCGATGCCGTACCCGTGGTGGCTGAAGTTCCTCGGCATCGTGCTGTTCGCGCTGGGTTTCGCGCCGTTGATGCAGCCCACCTGGTACGAGATCGCCACCACGGCCGTGCTGGGCGCGCTCGCCGCGGCTCTCGCGGTCACCGCCGACCGCGTGCCCCGGCTGCGCCGGTTCCTTCCGCTCACGGTGTCGACGGCGGTCTCCGTCGTCACGATCGAACTGTTCGCCGACGGCCCTGCGCACGGCGGTCCCGTCCTGCTGATGCTCCCGGCGCTGTTCTACTTCGTCCCCGGCGACTACTTGAGCGCGGCGACCGCCGAGCTGGTCGCCGGTCTGATCACCACCGGTGCGATACGGCTCGTCTACTCCGTCTTCCTACTGGTCCAGCTGTATGTCGGTGTTCTGCTCGGCGTCCTCTTCGCCGGCTCCTCCCCCCACGCCCTCTTCGACGTCGCCGCCCACTCCGATCTGCCCCGGTGGGCGCTGTTCCTGGCCTGGATCGTCTTCACAGCGGGCACCCTGCTCGCCTTCGCGATCCCCCTGCGCTTCTTCTGGCCGCTGCTCCTGCTCGTCTACGTCACCGTCGGCGTGCAGTCGGCGTTCACGAAACTCGCCGGGCAGACGGGCGGCACCTTCGTCGCCGCGGTCGCCCTCGCCGCCGCGGCCACGCTGATCGCGCGCGGGCCGCGCCGCCCGCCCCGGCTGATCCTGATCCTGCCCGGCTTCTTCACGCTCACCGTCGGCTCCCTCGGCATGCGCGGCCTGACCACTCTGGCCGGCGGCTACGTCGAGGGTTTCCAGGACCTGCTGAAGCTGGTCACGATCGTCACCGCCCTCGCCATCGGCCTGGTGGTCGGCGAAGCACTCACGCAGGGGCACGGCGACACGTAGACGAGGCGGCGCCATGACCCACCCACTGGCAGCCTTCACCGCGCAGGACTACGCAGCCCGCACGGGCCGGGCCACCCGCAGCACGGCCGACGCCGGTCTCGCCGGTGCGCAGCGCCCCGATGAACCGCGCCTCTGCGCACCTGGCCCTCCCCAACGACGTGCAGTCTTTCACCCCGGTCAGGATGTGGCCTCACCCAAGAACGTCCCCGGCCACCTGTCCCTGGCGCCGCAGCCGTTCACCGTCCTGCCCCCCGGCGAGCGACTGCGGGCCGCAGCGGCGGTACTCAACGCCTGCGAGCGGGTCGCCATCTGCGCGGGTGCGGGTGCGGGTGCGAGTGCGGGTGCGAGTGCGGGAGCGCGCGGCGCCGGCGAGGCGCTGGAGCAGGTGGCCGAGGTGCTCGGTGCGCCGATCGTCAAGGCGGCCCTGGGCAAGGACTGCGTGCCGGACGACAGCCCCTACACCACCGGCGGCATGGGTCTGATCGGCACTCGTGCCTCGCACGAGGCGTTCGAGACCTGCGACGGGTTCCTCATTGTGGCTCCTCCACTCCGTTTCACGAGTTCTGGCCCAAGCCGGACCAGGCCGCGGGGTGCAGATCGACCTCAACGCTGACCGCATCGGCATGCGCTACCCCGTGGAGGTCGGCTTGGTCGGCCACGCCCAAGCCGACCTGGAACGTCTGCTTCCCCTGTTGGAGCGCAAGAGCGACCGCTCGTTCCTGGAGCGCGCCCAGGCCACCTACCGGCGGTGGTGGGAGCTGATCGGTGAGCAGGCCGCCGGCTCGGGCACCCGATGCGGCCCCAGGCGGTGACCTGGGAACTGTCCAAGGCACTGCCCGACGGCGCGGACTCGACCAACCACGCTCGACATCCCGTACACCCCGCACACCAGCTCCGACCAGCGCGGATGGGGTTATCGGCAAGTGCAGGGCCAGGTGTCAGGCTCGCGTCTGACTTGTTGTCTCTGCCATGGGTCGGGGAAACTTCGGCATGCTCAAGAGCCGCTGGGATGTTCCTCAACCGCCACTCGCGGCACTCCTGGGCACCTCCAAGGCGCTGATCGGGGCGTCCGTCGCCCGCGAGGCCACCTGAGTCCTCCAGGCCCTTGACCGCACCATCCCCACTGGCGCCATCACCGTGACCACGGCCGACCAACTCGCCGCCATCGCCGGCCACGCGCTGAGCCGATGAACCCGTACCCGGAACCGAGGAGTTATTTTCAACAGTTCCCTGGCCCGTCAGGCGGATGCCTGTCCGCTGATTTCCGCCAGCAGCTCCAGCGACCTCAGCCAGGCCTTCCTGTCGATGACCGAGGATACGATGATCAGCTCGTCCGCCTGGGTGAGCTCGGTGAAGCGGCCCAGGTAATCCTTGACCTCGGCGGGGTTGCCGACGGCGGTGTACTGGAGCATTTGCAGAACCTGCTGTCCGGCGGTGGTCTCGAGGATCATGTCCGCCTCCTCCGGCGTGAACGTCCGGCCGCCTCGGCCGAGCATCTGGGTCACGCGGTGGCGCTTCGTGGCGTGGAAATGCTCCTGGGCGTCTTCCGTCGTGTCCGCCGCGATGACGTTGACGCCGGCGATGACGTACGGCTTGTCCAGTTGCGCCGACGGCTGGAATTCGCGTCGGTAGAGGGCGACAGCGTCCCGCAGCGCGTTCGGGGCGAAGTGGGAGGCGAAGGAGTACGGAAGCCCGAGCGCGGCGGCGAGCTTCGCGCCGAACAGGGACGAACCGAGAATGTACAGCGGCACGTTGGTGCCCTTGCCCGGTGTGGCGTCGACACCTGGGATGCGGGACTCGCCTGCCAAGTAGCCCTGCAGCTCCAGCACGTCCTGCGGGAAGGTGTCCGCCGACCCGGGGTCGCGGCGCAGCGCACGCATCGTCTGCTGGTCGCTGCCCGGTGCCCGGCCCAGGCCCAGGTCGATGCGGCCGGGATGCAGCGTCGCCAGGGTTCCGAACTGTTCGGCGATCGGCAGCGGTGCGTGATTGGGCAGCATGATGCCGCCGGCGCCGAGGCGGATGGTCCGCGTATGCGCGGCGATGTGCGCGATGAGCACGCTGGTCGCCGAGGACGCGATGGTCGGCATGTTGTGGTGTTCCGCATACCAGATCCGCCGGTAGCCCCACTCCTCGGCGTGCTGGGCCATGGTCACGCTGGCCTGGAAGCTGTCGGCGGCGGTTTCGCCCTCGCCGATCTGCGCCAGGTCGAGGATGGAGAGTGGGACGGTCACGGGTAGCAGACCTCTCGGAGAGACAGACACCGGTACGTGGAGCGGGCACGCCGAATGCCGACCGTGCCCGTATCCGGGAACACTGACGAAGCCCGGGATATTTCGGCGCCACTGTCCACCGGCCCGTGGGAGGCATCGAGCGGCAAGTCGGTCGCTACCGCGGGGACGGTGGCGGGAAGGGGACGGTCACATCCGGGCTGCGCTCGAAGGGGACGGACAGGATGACGACGTCCTCGCCCTGGGCGGCGTCCTCCGCGGTCGCCGCGCGCGCCCCGAATTCCAGCGCGGCGGCGTCGCCGGTCTCAGGGCCCCGGGAGTTCGCCCCATGCACGTCGTGTCCACCGGCGCCGAATGCGCGCGCCGGCGTCGCCCCGATCACCCTGCGCCGATGATGCCAAGTTGCATGTTTTGTCCTTCCGCGGTTCACCGGTCTCCAGCGGAGGCGGTGCGGCGAGGCGTGCGTGGGGGCAGGGCCGCGAGCGCACTCCGCAGGTCCTCGAGGTGGGCGGCAGTCCGTTGCCGGAGGAAGCGGACGGCGCTCTACTCCATCGTGGGGAGCGCATCGCCCTCGTACCAGGGGCACCGGCACCCGGTCGAGGTCATCTCCCCCTGCGTGTGGCTGTACTTCCGCTTCCCGCTCAGCTTCCGCGAGGCCGAGGAGCTGATGCCTGAGTACGGGGTCGTCGTCTCCTGCGAGACCGTCCGCCGCTGGTGCGCCACGTTCGGGCAGGCCTACGCCGGCGCGCTGCGTCGCCGCCGGCCCCGGCCCGGGGACACGTGGCACCTGGACGAGGTCTTCATCAAGATCAACGGAGAACGGAAGCACCGGTGGCGGGCCGTCGGCGCCGACGGCACCGTCCCGGACATCCTGGTACAGAACCGCCGGGACACCGCCGCGGCCCGACGCTTCTTCCACAGGCTGCTGAAGAAGACCCGTACCGTGCCGCGGGTGATGGTCACCGACCAGCTGCGCTCCTATCGAGCGGCCCACCGAGAGGTCATGTCCTCCATGGAACACCGTTCCCACCAGGGTCTGAACCACCGGGCGGAGAACTCCCCTCAGCCGACGAGGCAGCGGGAACGCGCGATGAAGGGCTTCCGCACAGTCGGCAGAACCCAGAGATCCCTGTCCGCGTTCAGCCAGATCTCACCGCACTTCCGGCCACGCCGCCACCGGATGACCGCCCCCGGCTACCGCACCGAGATGCGTCACCGCTTCGCCATCCGGGACCAGATCACCAGCGCTGCCGGCCGGCCCCACCACGGCCTGAACCCAGGCCCGTACCACGGGCCCCACCATGCCACGGCGCACCGTCAGGCACCTGCAAACCCAACAACGTGACAGCACCTTCAAGGCGCCGGCCGTCTCACCGGACACCCCCCGCCGGCCTGCACCATCCTTGCCCTCGGCGACGGCCCGGCACTGCGCATCCTGCGGGTGCTCGACACCAGCTGCGCCCGAGGACACACCACGATCTTCTCCGTGACGGGCCCGCGCGTGGTCGGGCAGTTCGTCGGCTCCGGCAACCTGAACGAGCTGTTCCCGACCGTCTCCCTGGTGCTGGCCGGCCGTGCAGGCGGTATCCGCCACGGGCTGCTCGCCGGGCTCGAACTGCTCCCGATGCGGCACGAGGCAGTCGGCCCGATCAACGTCCGGCGCCGGGCGTCCTATCTGTTCCTGCGCTACCGACTGCCCGGCCGGCACCCCTCGTCCGGCGATCGGCGCCCGGGACACACCGGGGTTGCACGGTGAACCAAGCCGCGTGCGCCGTGATACTCAACGGCATCAACGGGTAGTCGGCCATCATGCCTGAGCAATTTCAGATCGAGCCGATGGGCGATCACGACTATCTGGTGCGCGCCCGGTACAGCGGCGGCGTGATCGAGTCGCGGTTCCAGGCGAGCCCGGCCGTCGTCGGCGAACTCGATGCGGCAGAGGCCGACGAGCAGCAGGTGATCGAGGAGACCGCCCTCTATCTTGCCGAGCGGCAGCCGGTCATGGACCTGCCTCCGCTGGTCGACCTCGACGATGTCGCCGCCGCCTACGGTGATCACTACATCAAGGAAATGAGCCAGCGCCTGACGGGCTCATGAGGCGCCGGCCATCATCCTGATCCCGCCGGATCGGGCACCGCGTCCGGCACGGTCGCGGATCCCACCGGCACACGACGCTGAAGAAAGCGATCGACACCTCCACAACGGGGACTCACTTCTTCGGGAGGCTTCCTGTACAGCAAAGCCACCATCGCCGGTCACCCCGTCCACCCCACCATGCTGGTCGGCTTCCCGGTCGCTTGTTACACCGGAACCCTTGTGGGCTTCGCCGTGTATGCGGCCACCGGGCACCAGTTCCGGCTCAACCCGGCGATCGCGCTGAACGTCGTGGGCGTCGGCAGCGCGCTGCTCGCGGCGCTTCCCGGCTTCGTCGACTGAGCCTTCGGTATTCCGCGCGGCTCAGCTGCCAAGACCGTCGGTCTGGCCCACGCCGGCCTCAATGTCACCGCGCTCGTGCTGTTCGCCGTCAGCCTGGGGATGTACGTCACCCACTGGAATGGCCCGGCCACCGGGGCCCCCTCGATCTCGCGCTCACCTCGGCCGGTGTCGCCTGCACCGTCGCCGCCGGCTTCCTCGGCTGGGTGCTGGTGCCGGACTACCACGTCGGCATCCGTCTCACCCCGACGCAGGAACGCGACGAACTCGCGGTGCAGAACGTGCATCGCATCGGTGCCCACGGGAGCCATGCGGCCTGAGCTCCGGCCCGGCTCCCGCAGCCGTGGAGGTGGAACGAAAAATGCCACCGGATACGACTTCCCGGGGCAGGGCTCCGTAGGTGGTGCTGGGCCCCGATCTTGTGATCCTCGGCGTCGACGACACGTACTGCCATGCCACCCGACGTCCTCGGGAGGACCTGTGGTCGGGCAGTGCCTTCCCACGCCCGGAATCAGAAACAGGCAATGTCAGGGTGGCGTGCCGGCCTGCGGGGGCTGCCGCTCCAGTGGCAGCCCGGTGATCACGGTGCTCCGGTGCAGCACGTCGTGCAGCATGCCGGGGGGCGGAGTCCGGGGGGACATGTCGCGCCGGCTGGGGTGGTATCCGCCGACCAGGTGCACCTGCCGATCACCGGCTGCGTCGGTGAGGAGGGTTTCGGCACCGTGCCCGAAGGCCGGGCGGGGCACCGGTGGAGATCCGCCCGGTGCGGTTTCCGTCGTGCGCGGTCGGGGCCCGACCGACGATCATCGGCGGTGCGTCCGCCGGGCTGAAACCGGGCACGGGACGCGCACAGTACTTCCCGTCCCGAAACGCCCTGCGCTTGACCCTGGTGACCTCCTCCTGCCAGGCCAACAGGCGCGGGCACGCCCGGCAGGGGGGCCATCACCGTGTCCAGTTCGCCCGGGGAACTCACCCGGGGAGCCGTTTGCGCGGGAAAATCGGGTGACTCGGGCAGGGACGTCTGCTGGGCACATCGTGTTCCTCGTCAATACGCCGTACGGAACGCCGCCGCTCTGTACCGGGGCGCCGGTTGCGCCGGCTGACCCGGCAGGATCCCGACGGGTCAGCATGAGCTGTCCTCGATAAAATGGGCGAGTCGGGATCATCCGCTTCACAGCAGGACACGGGGCTGCCCGCTCCGCCCAGGGCCGGGGCGGCCGACCGATCCGGAAGGGCAACCACGATGGCCAAACAGATCACCTATTGCAGGGTTTACGAGGAGACGGCGCCGAAGGACGGCAAGCGCGTGCTGGTCGACCGGGTCTGGCCACGGGGCATGCGCAAAGAGGACGCGCATCTGGACGAGTGGCTGCGTGATGTCGCCCCCTCCAGCGAACTGCGCAAGTGGTACGGCCACGAGCCCAGCCGCTTCACCGAGTTCCGACGCCGCTACTTGGCAGAGCTGCGCGACGCCGGGCACCGCGAGGCGGCCGGGCAGCTGCGTGACCTGGCGGCGCACGACAAGCTCACGCTGCTGACCGCTACCAAGGATGTCGACCACAGCCAGGCCGCAGTCCTCGCGGAGTGGCTGGCCAAGAGCCGGTGACCAGCACGTGAGACGCCGGTGGCGGTCACCGCCGTTCACGCTGACTCGCCCTTGTCCAGGTCGTGATCGGGTACGGGTCGGCCGTCTCCGCCGCACTGTGCCGGGCATCGTGCGCTGCTCACTTCGGCGGCAGAGACTGAAGAGGGATGGCAATGCGAACGAACATCATCCGGCACGAGAGCATGATGGTGAGCTACGACGTGATCAACGGCTGGAGTGTTGTCGAGGTCGACGGTGAGGTGGACGTCCGCACCGCCCCCATGATCCGGGAAGGAGTGCTCAAGCTCCTCGATGAGGGACACCGCCACTTCGTCCTGGACCTGGGCTTTGTCACCTTCATGGATTCGATGGGGCTGGGCATGATCGTGGCGATCACCAAACGCATCCGTGAACACGAGGGTTCGTTGCGTATCGCGTCCGTCTCCGGCCGGATGCTGAGAATCTTCGATCTGAGCGGCATGCGCGAGAGCTACGAGATCTACCCCTCAGCAGCGGAAGCGACGCAATTCGCTCCGACGCCCGGCAGCCTCGCGCACTGGCCGCATCCCTTCTCCGGCTGAGGAAAGCCGCTTCGCCGAGCTGGGTGTCCAAAGTCCGGCATCCTGTGACGGGTTCACGGATGCGTATGGGGTGCAGTCTCCTGCATGGCGTGCAGGGCGAGGGTGGAGTGGGCGTAGGCACCGCCGGCGCGCATCTCGACCGCGACCCAGATCGCTTCCATGATCTCCTGTGGGCTGGCGCCCTTGCGCTGAGCGAGACGGGTGTGCCCCTGGATGCAGTACGGACACTGGGTCACGTGGGCAACTGCGACGGCGATCAACTGCTTGGTCTTCTCCGGCAGCGCGCCTTCCACGAAGACGGCGCGGCTGAAGTTGTCGAACGCCTCGTTGATGGCCGGAGCGAGTGCGGCGCGGCGCTGGCCGATCTCAGGGGTGGCCGGATGGTAGACGGCTTCACTCATGGTGTTGTCTCCGCTTGTTCGGGTCAGGGTCTCGGGCGGGCGCGTCCCGTCGGTCGGGCGAGCGGGCAGAGTTGCTGTGCGTGCTGCCGAGGGGCAACTGCGCTGCCTGGTCCGGCTGTAGAGCGAGGTCACCGCCGTCCTCCTGCACGACGATGTGCATCGGCTGTTCGAGCAGTGCCTTGAGGTCGGTGAGAAAGACGGCGCCGATGGGCCCGTCGAGGGCCCGGTGGTCGATGGACAGGGTCAGGGCCATCACCGTGTCGACGGTGAGTTCGCCGTCGCGGACGACTGGTTCATCCTCTCGGCGGCTGTGCGGGGCAGCCCCGCGCCAGGTCGGGTGGTGGAGGTGCTCACGGGGGCTGGCTGACGCCCAGGACGGACAGGGCTTCGCGGACCATCTGGTGGGTGAAGCCCACTCGTTGTCGTACCAGCTCATGATCTTGACGAGGGTGCCGTCCACCACCCGGGTCATCGCGGCGTCGATGACCGAGGCTCTGGGGTCGCCGATGATGTCGGTGGAGACCAGCGGCTGCTCGGAGACGGCCAGTACATCGCGGTGGCGGTCGGTGTCGGCCTCCTGACGGAAGATGTCGTTGACCTCCTCGGCGGTGGTGGACCGGGTGGTGACGGCCACGATGTCCGGGATCGGGCCGACCGGCACCGGAACCCGGATCGCCACCCCGTCGAAGCGCCCGGCCAGTGCGGGAGGCGCCCGCGGGGCGGCCTGTGCCGCCCCGGTGGATGCGGGAACCATGTTGACGCCGGCGGCGCGGCCGCGCCTCACGTCCCGGCTGGGACCGTCGACCAGCTGCTGGGTGGAGGTGTAGGCGTGGACGGTGGACATGATCGCCCGTTCGATCCCGATCCGGTGGTCCAGTACCTCGACCACCGGGGTGATGCAGTTGGTGGTGCAGCTCGCGCAGGAGACGACCTGCAGGCCGTCCGGGGTCTGGTTCACGCCGTGCACCACGGTGGCCACCGTCTCGGTCCGGGCCGGCGCGGACAGGATGACGAAACGCGCCCCGCCTGAAGGTGGCGCCGCAGCTCCTCCTCGCGGCGGAAGGCTCCGGTGCACTCCAGGACCAGGTCGATGCCCAGTTCCTTCCACGGCAGCCGGGCCGGATCGCGTTTGGCGTACACCGGCACCGGGTGTCCGTCGGTGTCCAGACCGCCGTCGGTCGCCGTGACCGTGTTGCCGTAGCGGCCGTAGACGCTGTCGTGTGCCAGCAGATAGGCGAGGTTGTCCACCTCGATGAGGTCGTTGACGGCCGCCACTTCCAAGCCGTCCACATAGTGGAGGATCTTCAGCGTGGCACGGCCGATACGGCCGAGCCCGTTGATGGCGACCTTCGGCATCCCAGACGTCCTTCCGGTGTTCGCTGGTGCTCTCTGCCCGTCGTATCACCGCTTGAGTGCCCCGGCTGGCGGGCCTACGCCATCCGCGTGCGGGTATCCGCACGACTCGTCCTTCGTACGGCATGGGGAAACCGTGCTTGACCGGATCGGCAGCCCCAGCACCGGTGAAGGGAGGCCAGGTCATGGGGGGAGCAGGCGCCTCGGCGGGCATCCGACCTCCCGGACGGGCCACGGTCGCCGCGTGGACGCTGCGCAAGGAGCGCTGGTGGGCCTTTCCGTCGGTCACCTTCACCGTCCTGGCCCTCTTCGTGGCCTACGCGACCCATGCGGCGCCGGCGAACCGCGACTACTACGCCGCCCCCTATCTGTCACCGTTCTACTCACCGTGCCTGTCCACCCACTGTGGGGCAGTGCCCGTTTCCACCTCCGTGCGCCGGCCCGTACTTTGACGGCATGAGCCGCACGCCGCAGCCGCTCGCGGACATCGAGGGCGCCCGCGTCCTCGTCCTGCTGGGCGACTCCGTCACCACCGGCCACACCTCATCCGCAGTCGCCGTCAAACGCGACTCCCCGGCCGGCCGGTACCTTGCCGAACACGGCGTCGCGCCGAAGGAGCTCAACTCCAACGGTTTCAGGCGCGGCAACCACGAGGTGATGATTCGCGGCACATTCGCCGACATCCGGCTGCGCAACCTGCTCGCGCCCGGCACCGAGGGCGGCGTCACCCGCCACCTGCCCGACGGAGAGCAGACCACCATCTTCGACGCCCCGTGCGCTACGCCGACGAGCAGGTCCGACTGCTGGTGATCGCGGGGAAGGAATACGGCTCTGACCCCTCGCGCGACTGGGCTGCCAAGGGCACCGCCCTGCTGGGCGTGAAGGCAGTGCTCGCCGAGTCCTACGAGCGCATCCACCGCTCCGACCTCATCGGCCTGGGCGTCCTGCCCCTGCAGTCCGCCCCGGAGACAGCCGCGAATCTCTCGGCCTGACCGGCGAGGAGACCTACACCATCCGCGGCCTGGCAGGCAGCGAGGCCGATGGCCTGCCGCGCGAGGTCACCGTCACCGCCGACGGCCCCGTCGGCACCCATCCGGTTCACCGCGCGGGTACGCCTCGACACCCCCACCGAAGCCGACTACTACGGCCACGGCGACATCCCGCCCTACGCCCTGCGCACCCTGCTGCCCTCCTGACCGCCTCCCGTCAGTCCAGTGCCCCGCCGAGCCGGCACGCCAGGAGGCAGGGTTCAGGTCTCTCAGCGTGCCGGGCCGTCCGAGGGCGTGCGCAGGGCGAGCACGGCGACATCGTCGTCGAACACCTGCCGGCTCCGGCTGATCAGAGCGTCGCACAATTCCTCCAGCGGGGCCGTGGCCAGGCGGGCGGCCTGCTCGGCCAGGTCGTCCAGTCCGATGTCGATGTCCTGGTCGTGGCGCTCGACCAGCCCGTCGGTGAACAGCAGCAGGGTGCTGCAGGGCGGAAGGGGGTGTTTGTGGCTGAACCGGGGGACGGACGCCTCGATGCCCACCGGAATCCCGTGACGGGCGGGTGCCAGGTAGCGTGTGCCGCCGTCCGCGCCGACCAGCAGCGGCGGCAGATGCCCGGCATTGCTCCAGCCGAACGTGTACTGCCCTCCCTCTCCACCACTGCGCTCGATGCGACCGAACACCAGGGTGGCCGTGGGCAGGTCGGCGAACATCGTCAGTGCGCGGTCCAGCCGGGACACGACCTGGTCGGGCGGCCCGCACCGGTCGAGGGCGATCGCCCGCAGCATGTTACGGATCTGCCCCATCAGCGGAGCGGCCTCCACGTTGTGGCCGGTCACGTCGCCCACCACCACACAGGTGGCGCCATCGGGCAGAACCATGGCGTCGTACCAGTCCCCACCCAGCCTGGGCAGCTCGGAGGCGGGCTCATAACGGGCGGCGGCCTGAAGTGGCGCCAGGTCGGGAAGGACCGGCAGCATACGGCGCTGGAAGTGCTCGGCGGCGCGTTTGAGGTGCTCGTACAGGCGGGCGTTTTCCAGGCTGACGCCCGCGGCACTGGCCAACGCCGTCAGCAGGCCCTCGTCGTCGTCATCGAAAGGCGTACCGTCCATCTTGTCGGCGATGTAGAGGTCACCGTAGACCGTGTCGCGCACCATGAGCGGAACGCCCAGCAGCGTCCGCATGACCGGGTGCCCGGGCGGAAAACCGGCCGAACGAGGGTGCGTGGACACATCCGCCACCCGCAACGACTCCCGGTCGTCCACCATGGTGTGCAGCAGGCCATGCCCCTGCGGCAGGCCCATGACAGCGCACGCCTTCGGATCATCGATGCCCACGGTGATCAGGTCGATGACCTTGCCGCTCTCGTCGAGCACACCCAGTGCCCCGTAGCGCGCGGCAACGAGGTCGGTGGCCGCTTCCACGATGCGGTGCAGCACGGTGCGCGTCTCCATGTCGGTGCTGACCGCCCCGACCGCGTCCAGCAGATGCCGCAGCCGGTGCCGGTCCAGAGCACGCTGCGGCGGCCGCGCGACCGCGCCGCCCCTGGCCCGGCCCCGCCCCCATCGCTGCGATGGATTGTGCGCCATGGTGCTTCCTCCCGGCGCCGTTGGACGCCGTCATCATGCCGCCCTGGCTTGTCACACTACGCGCCCACCTGACCGGAAGCAGGCCGCAGCGGTGCGTCAGCTACTCACGACCGAGAAGGCCGCCGCGTCCGGCGCCCCCGCCCCGCCATGCCGACCACCCGTGGAGCAGGGGCAGGGCACGATGACGACGGGGCAGTGCGCGTGGCGGGCCATCCACGCCGGTACGGACCCGACGAGGTGGTGCAGCCGGTGCTCTGGAGCGTCGAGCACCAGTGCGTCGGACACTGTCACGTTGACTGACCGGGTGGGGTGATCTTCTGGTTGATCGGGCTGGGAGGGGTCGTCCGTGGGCAGCGCGCCGTCGTACGGGGGGCATCGGTACCCGGTCGAGGTGATCTCGCACTGCGTGTGGCTGTACTTCCGCTTCCCGCTCGGCTTCCGTGAGGCGGAGGAGCTGATGCCCGAGCGCGGTGTGGTCGTTTCCTATGGGACGGTGCGGCGCTGGTGCGCCACGTTCGGCCAGGCTTACGCGAACGGACTGTGCCGCCGCCGGCCCCGGCCCGGGACAAATGGCACCTGGACGAGGTCTTCGTCAGGCTCAACAGGGAGCTGAAGTACCTGTGTCGGGCCGTCGACCAGGACGGCAACGTTCTCGACATTCTCGTGCAGAACCGGCGGGACACCGCCGCGGCCCGGCGGTTCTTCCGCGAACTGCTCAAGAAGACCTGCTCGGTGCCGCGGGTGGTTGTCACGGACAGGCTGCGCTCCTACGGCGCGGCCCACCGTGAGGTCATGCCCTCTGTCGAGCACCGGCAGTCGAAGCACCTCAATAACCGGGCGGAGAACTCTCGCCGGCCCACTCGCCGGCGTGAACGCGCGATGAAGGGCTTCCGCTCGGTCGGCGGGGCGTGGCGGTTCCTGTCCGCGTTCAGCGGTATCGCACCCCCACTTCCGGCCCCGCCGCCACCTGATGAGCGCGCACGGTTACCGAGCCGAGAGGGCCATCCGCTTCGCGATCCGGGGCCAGATCACCGGCGCCGACCGGCCCACCACGGCCTGAACACAGGACCGGACCGCAAGCCCACCACGCCCCCGGCACACCGTCAGACACCGACCCACCCGACAACGTGACAGCACCTTCAGCCGAGGAGCCCGCGGGGCACTCAAGATCACCTCCAGCTCCTCGGCCGTGAAGACCGCGTCGCACGCCGCACCGGACCTGCCATCGCGGTCACCCACCAGGAACCGCAAAGACTCCCTGCGCCTGCCCGGGGCGGCACCGAAAGTCACCGCCCGCCCGCTCCCGGGCCGGGTGGGCGGTGACTTTCGGTGCGGTGCGGGCGCCTCGGGCCGTGCTCGAGGAACACCGGTGCGTACCGCCTCGGGCCGAGCGCGGTGCCGGGGTGGAGGAAGTCCGCAACCTGCTCGGCGAACGTC
This sequence comes from Streptomyces incanus, assembly GCF_042656345.1. Taxonomy (NCBI): domain Bacteria; kingdom Bacillati; phylum Actinomycetota; class Actinomycetes; order Kitasatosporales; family Streptomycetaceae; genus Streptomyces; species Streptomyces incanus. The sequence continues at coordinate 48,435 of NZ_JBHSPC010000093.1, read as the reverse complement.
ACAGCGGTGCAGGCGGGGTTCTCGCAACGGAAGCGGCGGACGCACAACTCGATCACGACGCCGAGACCGCCGACCGCGGCGTCGTGCAGCTGCCGCACATACCGGCCATGCACCCGCCCAGAGCTCCGACCACATCTGCAGGTCGCGGTCGCTGTCCGCACCCGCGTCCCCAACACGATCCCGCCCGGCCGCCGGTCAACCTCCTCGATCTGCAACGCGGACAGATACGGGAACAGCCCCAGGAGCACATCACGAGAGCACGCGATGCATGATTGCGAACAGGCGGAGCAACGTGCCCGGCCGTCCGGATCACAAGATCGTCGCCAGAACCCGGATCTTCACGTGGATCGCGTCGATGAAGACCACTGGATAGACGGCGTCGAGCGGCCGGTTCTGCCACTCGGCCATGCCCTCGAGGACCTTGTCGGTGATCGTGGAGATCGTCTGGCGGGATATGTCGGCGCCATAGGCCTCCGCAAGGTGAGCCTGGACCTCACCGGTCGTCAGGCCCTTCGCAGCGAGCGAGATGACCATCTCGTCCACGCCGGTCAGGCGCTTCTGCCGCTTCTTGACGATCCTCGGCTCGAAGCTGCCTTCCCGGTCGCGGGGAACGGCTATCTCGACCGGGCCGATGTCGGTGAGCACGCTCTTGGCACGGGTGCCGTTGCATGAGTTGCCGCCGTTCTTCCCGGCCGGATCGTGCTTGTCATAGCCGGGATGGTCGGTGATCTCGCCCTCGGGAGCGGACTCCAGGAGCCGCTTGGTCAGCTGCTGGAGCAGTCCTCCCTCGCCGGTCAGCTGAAGGCCCTCGGCCCGAGCCCGGCCCACCAGCCCGTCAATCAACTGGCCGTCCACAGACTTTGCCGGCGCCGCCTCAGACGGCTCGACGGGCTCGGCCTCGGTCATGTTGTTGCTGGTCATCGATGCATCTTCCATGATCGGGAGTTACACCGAACGTTTTGCAGTCCCTCACCGGAGCTGCGCGAGACCTCGGCATTCACCAGTCCACGCTGGTGATCCAGATTAACCACATCGAAAGGGATCTCGGACAACCCTTGCTCGAACGAGCTGAACGCGGCATGGTCATGAAACTGACCCGATTCGGGAAGCGCGTCATCACGGCGGCTCGGAAGATCCCGGCTGGAGGGGCGCAAGGCCACGAGATGATCGCGTCATGACTGAGATCGTTCTGATGTCCGACCCGAAGGTCACAGCCGTGCCTGTTCAGGAATGCGGTGAACGGCTCGTGGATCTGCGACGAGATGGTCACCTGCTGGTCGACAAGCGGAAGTGGCAGGACTCCGCCGGCGCCTTCGCCTACCTGCGGGAAGGAGTGCTCGACCGTCTCCTCAAAGCACAGGCACAGCTACCTCAAGGGATGCGGCTGCTGTTCGTCGAGGGGTATCGTCCACCGTCCCTTCAGCGCCACTACTTCGACAAATACGCAGCCCAACTGCGTGCTGAACATCCGGAGTGGGCCGCTGAGCAGGTTCGCTCGGCAGCCAGCCGCTACGTGTCCCCTCCCGAGATCGCACCGCACAGCGCCGGGGCAGCTGTTGACCTGACGCTTGCCGATGACGACGGGTGCGAACTCGACATGGGTACGCGTATGAACGCGACTCCGGAGGAGAGTGCGGGCGCCTGTTACACGAAGGCCGACAACATCAGCGACAAGGCTCGTTCCCACCGGGGCATCCTGAGTACCGCCCTCACCGCTGCCGGCCTGGTCAACTACCCCACAGAGTGGTGGCACTGGTCATACGGAGACCGCTACTGGGCCTTGGAAACAGGAGCGGCAGTCGCCCACTACGGACCCAAGGAACTCGACCAACCGCAGACTTCGCACCCGCAGAGTTAGTTCGGCACCGGGTGTCGGTCGGCACCCGAGGGAATGGCATGTTTCCTGAGACGAACACGGCATGACATGGCGTGAGACAGCCTGAAGAGCCGCAGGTCAGAGCGATGCTCTATGACATGGATCGCGAGATCCTACACGTCCCCTGACCACCCTGGACGCCGCCGTGCGGCCCGTTCCACCCGGCCCCGGGTAACTACCCCGGCCCGGCCGGGAACGCCGCACAGCGACCCCCGCAGCCGATCATGAACGGAGACCCCCGATGGGCATCGTCGGTGACGGCCTTGAGCGGGCCGTGCAGCAGGCGTTCGCCCGCCCCCTCCCCAAGTCGGCCGGCGCGCAGATGCGCTACCTGGTCAAGCAGCTCAACGGCACCCGCGCGGTGGCCTTCTGGTCGATCCTCCGCCGCCTGGGCCCCGGGCCGGCGTGACGGGCACGCGGCGGGTCAGCCGGCCCGCCGCGTGCGGCGGCGGACAGGCGGTCGGCGTGACCCGCTACTCGTCCTCGGACAGCGTGATGGCGCCCACGGGGCAGGCGCGGGCGGCTTCCCGGACCAGCGGGTCGCCGGCGCCGTCCTCCCGGCCGGGCAGCAGGGCGCTGAAGCCGTCGTCGTCCTGGGTGAACACTCCCGGCGCGGTCAGGGCGCACTGTCCGGCGCCGATACAGCGGTCCTTGTCGATCTCGATGTGCATGACGGCAGCCTCTTACCAGCTGACGGGGAGTTCCAGCATCCCCTGGATGGTGTTGCCGGGTTTGAAGGGGATCTCCTCCGGCGGGGCGGCGAGCCGGAGCCCGGGCAGTCGTTCGAGGAGCGTGCGCAGGGCGATCTCCAGCTCGGTGCGGGCGAGGTTCTGGCCGAGGCACTGGTGGATGCCGAAGCCGAAGGCGACGTGGTGACGGGTCGAGCGGTGGAAGTCGAGCGTGTCGGGCGCCGGATAGACGTCCTCGTCGCGGTTGATGACGGAGGTGGAGAAGACCACGCCGTCCCCGGCCCTGATCGTGGTCCCGGCGATCTCGATGTCCTCGGTGGCCAGCCGCAGCAGCCCGTCCGCGATGGACAGCATCCGCATGAGTTCCTCGATCGCGTCCGGCAGCAGCGAGGGGGCGGCGCGCAGTTCGGCCAGCCGGTCGGGGTGCAGCAAGAGCGTGTAGGTGCCGAGGGAGATCATGTTGGCCGTGGTCTCGTGGCCCGCGACCAGGAGGATCATCGCCAGCGCGGTCAGCTCCTCGCGGTCCAGCTCGCCCTCGCGCAGCCGCTGCTGGACGAGTTCGTCCAGCAGGCCCTCGCCGGGCTGCCGCTGCTTGTGGTCGATCAGTTTCTCCAGGTACGCCGCCAGCCGGTCCCGGGCGTCCTGCGTCTCCTCGGCCGTCGGTCCCCGCAGCAGCCGCCTCGACTGCTCCTCGAAGAACTCGTGGTCGGCGTAGGGCACGCCGAGCAGGGTGCAGATCACCATGGACGGGACCGGCAGCGCGAAGGCGCGCACCAGGTCGACGGGCGGCCCCTGCGCGATCATCGCGTCCAGCAGTTCGTCGACGATCTCCTGGATGCGCGGCCTCAGCTCGGTGGCGCGCTTGAGGGTGAAGCTCGGGATCATCATCCGCCGCTGGGTGCGGTGCTTGGGGTCGTCGACGCCCAGGAGTGCCGGCCTGCGGTCGCGGACCGCGGCGAAGCGGGGCGTGGTGACGGGGAAGCCCGAGCGGGTGCGGTCCGTGGACAGCCGGGGGTCCACCAGCAGGTCGCGGGCGACGGCGTGGCCGGTCACGAGCCAGGCCGGGCGGCCGTCGTAGAGCTGGATGCGGGCCAGTGGCCGGGCGGCGCGCAGCGGGTCGTACCCGGTGGGCGGGTGATAGGGGCAGGTCCGGTCCTGGGGGAAGGAGACGGGCTCGGACAGTTCGGTCAGGTCTGTCATGGAAGGCCTCGCAGACGAAGGGTGCGTCGTGCCGATCTTCTTTAGATGCCCGGGGGCACCTAGGGCACGACATGAAGTTCGGCCAGATCGGGGACCTGCTGGATCTGGCTGGGAACCACCCATTCCGTATCGTAATTCGGTTGCCGCCCGAACGGCGCGGGATACAGGATCCGGCCGTGTCCACGACCGATGTGTTCTCGTCGCTGCCGTCCGCCGCCGACCTCTCCGCACGGTCCCAGCAGCAGCCCGGCCGTCCCCGGAGGCCCGGTCCGCCGCGGTCGTGAGCGCCGCGCTCGTCGCGGGCCTGCTCGCGGGCTACGGCATCGCCGTGCCCGTCGGCGCCGTCGCGGTCCACCTCGTCACCCTGACCGCCCGAACGTCCCTGCGGACCGGTGACCATCCCCTCATAGCCAGAGGCCGTGACTGCATTCGAGAACACCTCGGTGCTTGCTTCGGGACCATGGTCGTGCTCTGCACGACGAGGGGGCCCGGGCGCTGCCGAAGTCCAAGGTCGATCTGTACGCGGCGATCCGCCGGGATGCCAGGACAGGCCTGTCGACGTGCGCGCTCATGCGGAAGTACGGCGTCGGCTACGAGACCGTGCAGAGAGCTCTCGCATCGGCGTTGCCGGGACCGCGGAAGAAGATGAGGCCGCGGGCGGCGCGCCTGGACCCCTACGAGCCGGTGATCGACACCATCCTGAAGGCGGACCTGACCGCGCCACGGAAGCAGCCGCACACGGTCAAGCTGATCTACGAGCGGCTGCTGGACGAGCACGACGCGGTCGACATCTCCTACCCGATGGTCGGCGCCCACGTCGCCGCCCGCCGTGAGGAGATCCGCCTGCAAGCGGGCAGAGGCGTGGTCGACGCGTTCGTCCCGCAGACCCACCGGCCCGGAGCCGAGGCCGAGGTCGACTTCGGAGACGTCACCGTCAAGCTCGCCGGCGAGCTGGTGACCTGCTCTTTGTTCGCATTCCGGCTGGCGTGCTATCGCAGCCGGCCTGCGCAAGCACTCCCGCGATGCCACCCGGCCGAGCTGCACCCGCTTGCGTGCCCGGAGTGCCGTGAGCACCCGCTCCCACACGCCGTCCTTCTGGCCGGCGCCACCAGGAGTGATGAACCGTCTGCCACGGCGGTCAGCCATGCGGCAAGAGTCTCCGGGTGGTGTGGCCTTCCGATGTCGGGACGGGCTACGTGCGGCGCGGTGCGTCAGGAGGTGGCACCGGTCAGGGCGAGGAATTCGCTGCGGGAGCGGGCGTCGGACCGGAGCAGGCCGAGCAGGGTGGACGTCATGGTGGTGGAGCCGGTGGCCTGGACGCCGCGCAGGGTCATGCAGGCGTGCTCGGCCTCGATCACCACGCCGACCCCCTTGGGTTCCAGGTGGGTCTGCAGCCAGTCGGCGACCTGCTTGGTCAGGCGTTCTTGGACCTGCGGGCGGCAGGCGAAGTACTCGACGACACGGGCCAGCTTGGACAACCCCAGGATGCGGGCCCCGGGCAGGTTGAACCGCCCCGGGACACTGTGCCTGTATTGATCACGAGCGTTGTTGACACTGGCCGGGTTTGATCATGGCGAAGACCTCCGGTGTGGTGGAGATGTCGAGTCTTCACCGCACGGAGGTCGGGCCTTTCCAAGGCCGGCTCGCCACCACCGACCGCATCACCATCGAGGCACTGTCCTGGCCCGGTCAGGACCCGCTTCACCCCCCACCCAGTACCGGCACGCGCTCAGGCCTCTGTCCGCCGCCCAGCCCTCCCCGGGAGAACGCCCATGAACCCCACCTACGACTTCGCCGGCCGGGTCGCCTTCGTCACCGGAGCCTCCTCCGGCATGGGCCTGGCCACCGCCCGCGCCTTCGCCGCCTCCGGCGCCGCTGTCGCCCTCACCGACATCGACGAAGCCGCCCTGACGTCCGCCGCCGAGCAGCTCACTGGTGAAGGCCACCACGTCATCGCCATCATCTGCGATGTCACCGACGAGGACCAGGTCGCCGCCGCGGTCGACCGCACAGTGGACACTTTCGGCCGCCTCGACATGGCCTACAACAACGCCGGCATCCAGATCCCGCCCGCGGACGCCGCCGACGAACCCGCCGAGGTCTTCGACCGTGTCCACGCCGTCAACCTGCGGGGCATCTGGGCCGGCATGAAACACGAACTGCGTCACATGCGCACCCAAGGCAGCGGCGCCATCGTCAACTGCTCCTCCCTGGGCGGCCTCGTTGGTATCCCCGGCCGCGCCTCCTACCACGCCTCCAAACACGGTGTGATCGGCCTGACCGGCAGTGCCGCCCTCGAGTACGCCCCGCGCGGCATCCGCATCAACGCCATCTGCCCCGGCACCATCGACACCCCCATGGTCAGCGACATGATCGCCAAGGGAGAACTCGACCGCGCCGAAGCCGAAGCAGGCCAGCCCATCAACCGCCTCGGCACCGCCGACGAAATCGCTCAGGCCGTGCTGTGGCTGTGCAGCCCCGGCGCCAGCTTCGTCATCGGCGTCGCCCTCCCCGTCGACGGCGGCTACGTCGCCCAGTGACCACCCCACGTCCAGGCTGTCGGCATCGGTGAGGGTGTCGGCCAGTTTGGCGAGCACTCGGGCGTCCTCGGGCCGGCTGGACGAGTCTTTCCGAACACGTTCAGTGATCGTAGGCGGTCAGTGAGCGGCTGACCGCCTGCCCGGTCTGGAAGTTGTGCCAGACCACGGTGGCCGGCACAAGGACGCGCTGCACGACGCGCACGGCCACGCCCTCGCAGGTGCGACCGCCGTGTTGTTCCAGGTCGAGCTGGCCCTTGAGAGTGTCGTTCACCGACTCGATCAACTGGCGGACCTTCTTGAGCATCGGCTCTCCGGGGCGGGCGGCCTCGCGTTTCATCGACGGCCACAGGAGCGTGATGCCCTGCTCGGACGGAGACCGCTCAAAGGCCCTGGACGCGAAACCCTTGTCCGTGTTCAGCAGCAGGCCGGGCCGTTCCCGCACGAGCTGGGTGTCGACCTCCAGCATCGCCGCCAGGACCTCACGCTCATCGAGCTTCGGGCCGGCCAGGGCCCACAGGATCGGCATGCCCGAGGGGGCGCACGCCAGGAACAGCCGCAGCCCCCAGTAGAACCGTGAATGTGACGAGCAGTAGCCGCAGCCGGCCCACCCCGCCACTTCGCACCGCTTCACCGTGGGCCGTGACATCCCGCAGGGCACTGGCGTGGAGTCGCAGATCCACACGGTGTCGTGCCAGAAGTCGGTGTCCTTGGCGAGGACCCGGATCAGGCGTTTGACCTGCGGCAGCGCGGCCCGTAGGAGCTCGTTGTAGCCGGCGTCCTGTGGGACGTACGGGCACATGACGCGGTAGTGGGCGCGTACGGGCCGCGGCCGGCGGGCCTCGCTGTGAAAGCCGGGCAGGGCCTGTATGACGGCCAGGCACAGCAACTCGGAGTGACTCAGCCTCGGTGGCCTGCCCGGCAGCCGGGCGATCCCGGCCCAGTCATCGTCGATCTTCACCTACAGTGCGGTCACGAGGGTGGTCAAGTTCGTCGTCACAAACGGATCTTGAGCACCCTCGCTTCATGCACGCAGGCATTCGGAAAGACTCGTCCAGCCGAAGCACGGGCCCGAGCCGAGGCCCCGCTGCCCGGGAACTCCTGTGCCATGGACCCCGCGTGCCTCCGCGACTTCGGGGTAGTCGGATCATGTCCGGTACTTGACTGCAACTTTTAAACGCAAGCCCGCTTGACGGGCGGTGAAATCTCGCAGTAGCAGAGGTATTGACTTCGATATTTGAAGACGTGATCTCTGCAGCGTTGCTTTTACCTTCAGGTTTCACCTGGAAGGGCTGACCCCACCCCGGCAGCGTTGCCGGTGGCCCGAGGAGTTACACGTGACCAACACAGAGCAGGCCCCCAGGCCAGGAGCCGGTACGGCTCATCCCGAACATCTCGGGCACGTCATCTTCATCGCGGCGTCGGCCGCCATGGGCGGTTTCCTCTTCGGTTACGACAGCTCCGTGGTCAACGGCGTCGTCGAGGCCATCCGGAGCCGCTATGGCATCGGATCTGCGGAGCTGGCCCAGGTCATCGCCATCGCCCTGATCGGCTGCGCCGTCGGCGCCGCGACCGCGGGCCGCATGGCCGACCGCATCGGCCGCATCCGGTGCATGCAGATCGCCGCGACCCTGTTCGCCGTCAGCGCCATCGGCTCCGCCCTGCCCTTCGCCCTGTGGGACCTCGCCTTCTGGCGCATCGTCGGCGGCTTCGCCATCGGCATGGCCTCGGTCATCGGGCCGGCCTACATCGCCGAGGTCGCCCCGCCCGCCTACCGCGGCCGCCTCGGCTCCTTCCAGCAGGCCGCGATCGTCATCGGCATCGCCACCTCCCAGCTGGTCAACTGGGGTCTGCTCCACGCCGCCGGCGGCGACCAGCGCGGCGAACTGCTGGGCCTGGAGGCCTGGCAGGTCATGCTCGGGGTCATGGTCGTCCCCGCCATGCTCTACGGACTGCTCTCCTTCGTCATTCCCGAGTCCCCGCGCTTCCTGCTCTCCGTCGGCCGCCGCGAGCGCGCCCGCGAGATTCTCGCCGAGGTCGAGGGCAAGGACATCGACCTCGACGCCCGCGTGGCCGAGATCGAGCACGCCATGAAGCGCGAGCACAAGTCCACCTTCAAGGACCTGCTCGGCAGCAGCTTCCTCTTCAAGCGGATCGTCTGGATCGGCATCGGCCTGTCCGCATTCCAGCAGTTCGTCGGCATCAACGTCGCGTTCTACTACTCCGCGACGCTGTGGCAGTCGGTCGGCATCAACCCGACGGACTCGTTCCTCTACTCCTTCACCACGTCGATCATCAACATCGTCGGCACCGTGATCGCGATGATCTTCGTGGACCGCATCGGCCGCAAGCCGCTCGCGCTCATCGGCTCCTCCGGCATGGTCGTCGGCCTGGCCCTGGAGGCCTGGGCGTTCTCGCACCCGTTGGTCGACGGCAAGCTGCCGGCCACCCAGGGCCTGGTTGCCCTGGTCGCCGCCCACCTCTTCGTCCTCTTCTTCGCCCTGTCCTGGGGTGTGGTCGTCTGGGTGCTGCTCGGCGAGATGTTCCCGAACAAGATCCGCGCCGCCGCCCTGGGCGTGGCCGCCTCCGCCCAGTGGATCGCCAACTGGGCCATCACCGCGAGCTTCCCGTCGCTGGCCGACTGGAACCTCTCCGGCACCTACCTGATCTACACGTTCTTCGCGGCGCTCTCCATCCCGTTCGTCCTGAAGTTCGTCAAGGAGACGAAGGGCAAGGCCCTGGAGGAGATGGGGTAACTCCCGGCACAGTCCCGAGGAGAAGGGCCCAAGTCCCCGCCGCCCCTCTCCTCGTCCCGTCCGCCGCCCCGCTCGGTCACTGCCCGAGCGGGGCGGCGGTTTTCGTACGCCACCGCATCCCGTACGGCACCGGATGAGAACACCGCCGCCGATCCCCAGGGCTCGCAGAGCGGCTTCCTCGATGATCCGCAGCCGGAGCTGGATCTGCTCCCGGTGCTCCTCGGCCGTCCGCGGGTGCTTGGTGCCGAAGGCGATCAGATCGAGATGGGCACGCAGCAGGGCGATCTCACGCAGGAAGCCCGGCACCTGGTCCGCCTCGACCTCCAGATTTCTGTCGGCCGGCACGGGGAGGAAGCAGGCACCCAGCGAACGCACCAGCACCGATCCCACACCGTCGTACGCCAGGACTCGAACCCGGCGGACTGATGGAAGTCCTCCGGCACGTCGAGTATCCGCATGTCGCCGTCCGGTTCCCGAGCGGACACTTCCGCCAACAGGCTCATGGGAACAGGGGATCAGTACCGGGGCCGGGCGGGCCGGGCGTTTTCGCTGACGGAGTTCCACCCGCGGTGGAGGGGGAGCGGTCGAGACGCGTCAGACGCCCAGGGGCTCGGGCTGCTCGACGGGCTCCGCGGCGGCCGCCGCTGCTGGCAGGCCTCGTCCTCGAAGCGGATCCAGCCGCCGGCGGCCGCCCTTGTCCTTTTACCTCCGGCCAGGTGCTCTCCTTTCAGGCGGTGATCGCTGCCTCGTCGCGCTCGGCCGCCCGGCGGGCGGGCATCTGCGGGGTGAAGCCGAGTCGACGCATCAGCCGGGTCGCCCCGGAGATGCTGTAGGAGATGGGGAAGGTGCGGCCGATCAGCGTGGCGACCCGGGCGCCGGTCCACACCTGATCCTCCACCCAGCCGTGCGCGGCCGGCCCCTGGTCAGCCTGCTGCGGGAACGCAACGCGTATCTGGAACAGGCCCGTACGCTGACCGCCGCGGCGGCCCGGCCGGCGGAACGGAACCGGATCGCGGGAGAGACGCACGATCTCCTGGGCCACCGGCTGAGCCTGATCTCGGTGCACGCCGGGGCGTTTGAACTCGCTGCCGCGCGGCAGGCACCCGCCCTCGTCGGACACGTCGAGCTGCTGCGCACTGATCGTTGAGCTGGTTTTCCGCAGCACCGCACAAGCGGACGGGAGTGGTACAAGCTGGACCGGGGCGGCATGGGTGCGTCCTCACCTCCTACGACTGACTTCGTAGCACCGCCGGTCAGGGATCGGGGCCCACAGAACGCTGACGCGTCGGCGGGCGACGGCCGCGACGGCAGGCACGCCTGCGGACACGCCTGCGGGCGTACCCGTGCTGTCGGTCCGGGACCGGCGGGCGGCCGCGGTGGTGGTCGCCGGCTGCGCGGCGGCCGGTGCCGCGCAGCGGACCGCGCACGACTGGGCCGCCGTGCGGGGGCCGAGAGCCGGGTTCTGGGATCTGGTGCCGACGCTGTGCTTCGGCGCGGGCGCGGGCCTGGTGGTGGGACTGCCGGTGTACGCCGCGGCGGTTAGGGCTCGGTGGCGGGCCCGGACTCCGGGGCCCGCCGTACGAGACGGTCCTGACCGCTTCTACCCGCGTCTCCCGCACCACGGCATGCAAGCCGGTCCGTATCGGCTCCGTTGGCCCGGGACAGGGCCAGCGCTGCCAGAGCCTCGGGAGCACCCGACTGGCCCCGGATGCCGGGGAAGGCGTTGATGTCCACGATCAGTGGGGCGCCGTGGCCGCGGTCGATGATGTCCACGCCGTAGACGTCGAGGGAGAACACCTCTCCGACGCGGTGCACCAGGGCCGGCCATCCGGGCGGCAGGTCGTCGAGGCGGAGCGCTCGTGTGGGGCCGCGTCCCTCGGGGGAGAGTTCGGAGCGACGCAGGCCGGCGAAGAGCCGGTCGCCGATCGCCCAGAGCTTGTAGTCCCAGCCGTCGTTGGGGGCGAAATCCTGGACCACGACCGGCTCGTCCGGATGGGCGGCGGCCAAGTCCCGCAGGTGCGAAGGGCTGTCGACGCGGGCCACCACATCGTGCCGCCGGCTGTGGCGGCTCTTGACCACCGCGGGTCCGGACAGGGCCGGCCCGGACGCCAGCCGGGCGAGGGTGGTGAAGGTGCGCGTGGCCGCGAAGGGGAGGTCAGCACTCAGGGCCAGTGCGGCCATGGACGTACGGTCCTGGCACAGCGCGGTCGCAGTGGCCGAGTTGATCACGCAGGCGCGACGTTGCTCCAGGACCCGGGCGAGTGCGAGGGCATGTGGCGTACGTGCCTTCAGTAGGTAGACGTCAGCGAGCGGTTCGGAAACGGGCAGCGGCGTACGCGGATCCAGCACATCCACGTGGTGGTCGGGCGCGAGCAGGGCCGTAGTGAGGCTCAGTAGCGGGTGACCGGGCTCAGACGTGATCAGGCCGATTCTCATGCCGTCTTGCCTGCCGTCACGGGGACCGGAACGGTGCCGAGCGGCGGCTGCGCAGCCGCGGTCGCCTCGCCAGCGCCGGCCGCCAGAGCGAGGACGGCTCTTGCCAGGCGTACCGGCGCGTCGGGGACCTGACGGAAGCTGGGAAAGTCGTTCACGTCGACGACCACAGGGCCGTTCGGCCCCAGGACCACGTCCACACCGTACAGATCGAGGCCGTAGACCACGCCGACCTGACCAGCAATCGCGGCGATCTCGGCCGACAGCGGAACGCGGCGCTCCCGTACAGCGTGGTCAGGGTGGAGCGGGGAACGGCGCTCGGTGGCGTACAGCTCGTCGCCGATGCTGTACACCTTGATGTCAACGCCGGAGTTGGGCACGTACGGTTGGGCAATGAGCATGCCCTCCCCCGCCAGGTCGGGGAGCATCTCGGCGAGCCGGCGCGGGGAGGACACCAGGTGCACGGCCCGGCCCGAGCTGCCGTCAGCGGGCTTGACCACGATCGGATACTCCGACTCGGGTATCTCCACGAGCAGTTCGGGCAGCGCGGCCGCGTAGGTCGCAGGCAGGGGCAGCCCGCGACGGAGGCCGATGGCGGCGGCCAGCGCCTTGTCCCTTACGCCTCGTATCGCCCGGGCGTTATTGATCGTCGTCAGGCCGGCCGAGGCCGCCGCTTCGAGAAGGGTGAGGCCCGGGCCGCCGGAGACCGTCTTGAGCACCCATGCGTCATGGACGCTCGTCTGTACGGCCTCTGTCAGGCGCAACAGGGAGCCGCCGGGGCGCAACACGTCCACTTGGTGTCCCCAGGAGGCGAGTTGGCGGATCACTTCGACGGGCATACCGTCGTGGCGATACTGCTCCTCCACCAAAAAACAGAGTTTCATCGTTCTTCCCCGTCACCGCCGGGCGCCCGTCTTGCGGCCTGTCGTCCGGCATACCGTAATGCCTTGTGGCGTTACAGGATGTCATGACCGGGCGGCCGGAAAGTCGTCTGCTGTCACGGGGCCGGCGGGCCGCGCCGCGGCCGCTCGGCCAGTCGCGCCAGGGACAGGGGGCGGGCAGCGCGCCGGCTCCGAGCCCCGGCCCGCCCGCATCCGCCATCGCACTGCCCCCGGAGACGTCGAGCGGGTCAATTCGAACGCGTGTGCAGTCACTGCCCGTTGCGAGGGCGCTGCACCACGTCCAGGACCGGACGCGACATCAACGAGCTCGTCGTGGCTGATCCTGGTGGAGCGGCGGTTCGCCGAGCTGACGCAGAAGAAGCTCAGGCGCGGTGTCCACCGCTGCGTCCAGGCCCCCGAACTGCGACATGCGCGGCCGGCTCACCGACTTCAACGGGCATCCCAGACCCTTCGCCTGGACGAAGACCGCCGACTAGGCCGTGTCTCCCAACTTCGGCGGGCATGAGGGACTTCGCCAGTGCTCGTAGACTCATGGCATGGCATTCATGAGCACCCCGCACTGCTGCTTCCTCTGATCGGAAGACGTTGAGGGCGATGCCGGACGGCGTCGCCCTCCCTGGTGTGCCTGCTGCGTGAACCACATTCCCGACGCTGCCCGTTCCTTCCTGAGGCAGTGACGCTCTGAGCGCGCGTGCAGGCACGGCCTTCTTCCCTTCACCCTTGCCAGGAGTGCCTCGTGCCCGTGTCGCTTCCCCCTGCCCTCGCGCTGTCCCTCGACCTGCTGCGCTGCCCAACCTGCCGCACGCACCGCCTGCACCCCGACCGCAGCGCACTGCGCTGCCCGGCGGGTCACACCTTCGACATCGCCCGCCACGGCTACGCCGGCCTGTTGACGGGCACCCGTGCCACCAGCGGCGACGACGCGGCCATGGCCCAGGCCCGAGACCGCTTCCTGTCCACCGGCACCTACGCGCCCATCGGCGAAGCCGTCGCCCGCCTGGCGGCCGACGCCGCACCTGAGCAGGCCACGGTGGTGGACGTCGGATGCGGCACGGGCTACTACCTGGCCGGCGTGCTCGACCAGATGCCCGGCGCCCGTGGCCTGGGGCTGGACACGTCGGTGCGCGCGCTGCGCTCGGCGGCTCGTGCCCATGCACGAGCCGCCGCGGCGGCCTGGGACGTCTTCCGCCCCTTTCCACTGGCCGGCGGCGTAGCCGATGTCGTGTTGGACGTGTTCGCCCCGCGCAACCCGACGGAGTTCCACCGAGTGCTCCGCCCGACCGGCCGGCTGGTCGTGGTCCGTCCTACCGGACAGCACCTGGCCGAGCTGCGTGACCGGATGCACGCGATGGTCACAATCGATCCGGCCAAGGAACAACGCCTGCACCGGGCGCTGGATCCCTTCTTCGAAGCCGTCCTCACCGAACAGGTCCAGTACACCGTGCCTTTGACCCAGCAGGAGGCTCTCGACCTGGTGGGGATGACGCCGAGTGCACGCCACGTGAGCCGTGCAGACCTGGCTGATGACGGCCTCCTGCCCGACCGGGTCACCGTCTCCGTGCTGGCCACCGCCTACCGGCCTCGGTGACCACGAGCGGGCGCATGCGCCCGCTGACCGAAGCGCAGTGGGCGCGCCCGGCGTCCTGCCTTCCCCGCAACACGGGGAAGGCAGGACGTCCGTTCGCCGACCACCGTCGCATCATCGAGGGGATCATCTACCGGTATCGCACCGGGATCCCGTGGACAGAGCCGCCGCGCGAGACGTTCGGGCCCTGGCAGACGGTGTGGAAACGGCACCGCAGATGGGCGGCTGACGGCACCTGGGACACGGTTCTGGCGCAGCTGACCGCTCAGGCGGACTCGATCGGCGGGACCGGCTGGACTGTCTCGGTCGACTCGACGATCAACCGGGCCCATCAGCACGCTACGAACACGGCCCGGCCGGAGAAGGACGCCGGCGCTGCCACCTGCCGCAGCGAGAGTGAAGCTACCGCGACCGAGGGTGAGCCGGTGGGCCATGGGATAGGCCGATCCCGCGGGGGCCTGACAACCAAGATCCATCACGCCGTGGACGGCAACGGCCGCCGGCCGTCGTAGTCACTCCGGGCCAGGTCCATGACGGACAGGTCCTGCGCCTCGTGCTGGGCGACATCCGGGTTCCGCGATACGCGACTCGGCCGGGGCAGGCCGCGCACCACCCCGGACGCGCTGCTCGCAGACAAGGCGTACTCCTCCAAGCAGATCCGCGCAGACCTCGTGGCCCGGGGCATCCGCACGGTGATCCCCGAACGCGCCGACCAGCAGGCCAACCGCAAGAAAAAGGGCCGTAGCGGCGGACGCCCCCGCACTCTGGATACGGAGTGTGCCGGGGTGAGGGTGCTGCCCGACCGGCGCTGACAGGGCCATCGTGGGAAAGGGGCCACGGTGGGCGAAACCGTACGGTTCGAGGAGCCGGGACCTCCGTGCGCAGTCGGCGTGAGATCGTCCACGGCTCTGCCGCTGCGGGCCGGGGCGGAGGGTGCACGGGTGGTGACGATATGCTCATGCGGTGGGCCGGAATCCCGTCGCGTCGTCGTCCGGGCTGCCGGAAGAGCGGAGAAGGAACCGGTCCGGTCGAGTGTGGGGCCAGGGGGAGGCGATGGGATGCGGCAGGCCGGTGTGCTCGATGTCGGGTGCCACAGTGCTCTACTGACGGTGGTGCGCCGGCGCCCGGGGGCGGTGCTGGAGCCGGTGTTCTCCCGCAAGGTGCGGTTGAGACTGCACGAGACCCTCGACCGCAAGGGGCGGCTGGACAAGGCCGGCATGCGGAGCGTCGAGCGGGCGGTGGCCGAGGCCGTCGCCGCCGACCCGCGTCCGCGCGGACCGGAAGTGTTCGCGTTCGCGACCTCCGTCATCCGGGACGCGCCCAACCGCGACGAGATCATCGCGCGGGTGGCACGCACCACCGGCACCCGCCTGCGCGTGCTGAGCGGGGTTGAGGAGGCGCGGCTGGCCTACGTGGCCGCCCGCCAGTGGGCAGGCCCGGCGGCCGGGCGGCTGCTGGTCCTTGACATCGGCGGCGGCACCGTGGAGATCGCCTCCGGCACCGGAGACCAGCCCCACACCGTCCACTCGCTGCCCCTGGGTGCTCGCAGGATCACCCGGGACTGGCTTCCCGGCGGCACCGCGCCGTCCCAACGCCGCCTGGCCGAGATCCGGCGGCACCTTCACCGGTCCCTGGAAGCCGTGCCCGGTCTGCCGCAGGCCGAACCGGACGGGCGGGTGCTGGCCTGTTCCAAGACCTTCGAACAGCTCGCCCGGCTCGCCGCCGCCCAGGGCAAGACACCGCGAGCCGGACGGCGGCTGGCGCTACCCCACCTGCGCACGTCGGTCTCCCTGCTGGCCGACGCGGGGCTGTCCCGCCGTGCCAAGCTGCCGGGCATCTCCCGGCACCGCGCCGAACAGTCCCTGGCCGGAGCCCTGATCGCACAGGCCCTCATGGAAGCCTGCGGGGCCAAGAACGTCGAGATCTGCCCGTGGTCCACCCGGGAAGGGCTATTGCTCGAACACCTCGGCCCACCACACGACACAGCCGACCGTTCCCGCCTGGTCGGCTGAGTCCAAGGGACGTCGAAAGCGTCGACATCCGCACCATGATGGTGGCCGCCGTGAACGGGCATGAGTCAAAGGGGATCCAGTTCCTCGCTCGCGAGCCCCCGACGACCTGAGCGCGGCTCAGATCCACCGGTGTTGACGATGTCTCCGATGAGGGCGGCGACGGCGGAGGGCATTACTTGTCGGTGTGCGGTTGCTTGAGGATGTGGCGGGGTGGGCTGGGCTTGGTTTCCGCCTCTGGTTCGGGCCTCGGTGGGCATGGCGGTAGTGCCGGTGATCTCGTTCCAGGTTCCGAAGCGATGGCGCATCTCGGCACGGTAGCCGGTGGCGGTCATCCGGTGGCGGCGTGACCGGAAGTGCGGTGAGATCTGGCTGAACGCGGACAGGGATCTCTGGGTTCTGCCGACTGTGCGGAAGCCCTTCATCGCGCGTTCGCGCTGCCTCGTCGGCTGATGGGAGCTCTCCGCCCAGTGGTTCGGGAGCCTTGTGACAGCGGTGCTCGACCGAGGGCATCACCGCGCGGTGGGAACGGAGCTCGTCCGTGACGATCACCCGCGGCACGGCCCCGATTCCGTTGTGGAGCCGACGGGAGTAGCGCCGGGCCGCGGCCTGGTGGCGCCGGTTCCGGACCAGGACGTCCAGCACGGTGCCGTCCTGGCCGGCCGCGCGCCGGAGTTCCTTCCGCTCGCCGTTGATCGTGCTGAAGACCTCGCCCAGGTGCCACCTGCCGCCGGGGCGGGGACGCCGGCGGCGCAGCGCGCCTACGTGGGACTGCCCGGACTTCAGGCACCACCGACGGATCGTCTCGTAGGACACGATGACACCGCGCTCGGGCAGCGGCCCACCGGCCTCGCGGAAGCTGAGCGGGAACCGGAAGTACCGCCCCACGCAGGGGGAGATGATCTCCACCGGGTACCGGTGCCCCTGGTACGACGGCGGCACGGACGACACGAGTGAACCCCCTCTCCGGCACGATCAACTCCAAGATCATCCCAGGCCGGTCAGTCAACGTGACAGTGCCCACTGATGCCCGCAACAGGGTTTGCGTGTAGGGGAGTTGCCTTGTGTTGGGTACGGTGGGCCTCTGGTGAGGCAAAGTGAGGGGAGCGAGTTGGGATGAGCGAGCGTTCGACAGGTGGAATGGTGCCGATCAACTCTTCGGTGGCGCATCCTGCGCGGGTGTACAACGCTTGGCTGGGCGGCAAGGACCACTACCCCGCTGACCAGGAGGCGGCCGAACTGGCCGCTGCGGCCAACCCGCAGGTCGTTCCGGCAGTCCGGGCCAACCGGGCCTTCCTGGGACGGGCGGTGCGGCACTTGGCCGGGAAAGCAAGGGTACGGCAGTTCCTCGACATCGGCACCGGGATTCCGGCGGCGGACAACACGCACGAGGTGGCGCAGCGGGTCGATCCCGGCGCCCGGGTGGTCTACGTCGACAACGACCCCATTGTCCTGGCTCATGCCCGCGCGCTGCTGGTCAGCACCGAGGAAGGAACGACTGACTATCTGGAGGCAGACCTGCGTGACGTGGACGGCATCCTGACGGCCGCTCGGGAGACGCTGGATCTGTCGCAACCCGTGGGCTTGATGCTCGTGGCGGTTCTGCAGTACATTCCGGGCGCCGACGACCCCCATGGGATCGCCCGACGGATCCTCGACGAGCTCGCCCCCGGCAGTCACATCGTCCTCTCCCACCCGGCTGCGGACATCGGAGCCGAAGAGGTCGCTGAGTCGATGCGCAGGTACAACGATCGGGCCGCCGAGCACGCGGGAGCCACGCCCCGTACACACGCCGAGGTCACCCAGTTCTTCGACGGTGCGGATCTCCTGGACCCCGGCGTCGTCCAACTGCCCGAGTGGCATCCCGACTCTGCGGGTAGCCTGTCTCCTGGCGCGCTGCCGATGTGGTGCGGGGTCGGCCGCAAGCTTTGACGGACGCGGACCCGTGCGCGGCGCAAGCCGCGCAGGTCCTTTCCTGACGTTGCGCTTGCCGATAACCTCATCCGCTCTGGTCGGAGCTGGTGTGCGGGGTGTACGGGATGTCGAGCGCGGTCGGTCGAGTCTGCGGTGTCGCGCGGCTGTCGATCAACGCGGCATGATGACCAACCGTGCTGCTGCGCCTGGCCTTGCGCTTGCCGAATACCTCATCCGTGCTGGTCAGGCCGCATGCTGGTACGCGTGGAGGGTAACGCCAAGTCGCGCCCGCCGTCGGCCGTCGCATGTCCAGACGGGCGATCCGGTCCGGCTCCTCGATCGGAGCGGGCAGCGGGTGGAGGGGGCGGGCGTTCGCCAGGCCCCGGGGCGGCCTGTGCTCGTTGCAGAACGTCTCGAACTCACGCAGGGCGTACCGGAGCTGGCGTTGGTTCCAGATCAATGTGCGGTCCAGCAGCTCTCGCCGGCAGGTCTGCACCCACCGCTCCATGACCGAGTTCATTCTCGGTATCCGGACGCCGCTGAGCACCACCTCGATACCTGCGTCCTGGAGGACCGCGTCGAACAGCCGCGGGAACTCCCCGTCCCGATCCCTGATCAGACAGCGCGCCCAACAGCCGGCGTCCTCGAAATCCATGACAAGATTTTTCGCCGCCTGGACCTGGACCACCCAGGAGGCGGTCGGATGCGCGGTCACGCCCAGGAGCCGGATCCGGCGGTCCGCGTGCCCGATCGCGGCGAACACCTACAAGCGGGCCCCGGACAGGGTGACGGTTTCGAAGAAGTCGCACGCCAGGAGCGCGTCGGCCTGGGAGCGCAGGAAGCCCGCCCAGGTGCTCGAGGCCCGCTCGGGCGCCGGCTCGTCGCCGGCCTCCGTCAAGACTTCCCGGACCGTGGATGCCGCCACCTTCGCCCCGAGCACGAGCAGTTCACCGTGCGGGCGCCGGTGGCCCCAACTTGGCCTTTCCCTGGCCGGGCGCGGTACGAGTGCTCGGATCGAGCGCACGGTGCGGGGCCGGCCTCCGCGCTTCGGCCTGGACCGGGCGGCGTGCCGGCCGGCGAGGAGATCGCGGTGCCGGCGCAGCACCGTGTCCGGCCGCACCGGCAGCCGCAGCCGGCGCAGCACTTCCCTCGGCAGACCGTGGAGCAGCGACGCCGGGGACGCCCGGTCGCTCGCGTGCATCCGGACCCGCTGCCCGTCCAGCTGCCGCTCCAAGACGGCGATCCGGTGGCGCGGGGCCAGGATCTCGATGTCCTCCTCACGGCCGCTCGGTGGCAGCAGCCGCAGCATCGCGAACGCGTTCGTCACGCCCAGGTACGCCGGTCTCAGCAGCACGACCGATCACCATGCCGCGCCCACCGCCGCCGCGCGATAGCGGCGGCTCGATCGGCCGCGGCCGGCACCCCGAAACCCGCCCCCACCCTGTATGGATGAGGTATTCGGCAAGGGCAACGTCCATGCTCTCCTGGGCCCGGTCGGCCGCAAGAACGGCCGGTAACCGGCCGAATACGCCGGCCACCGCACCCCCCGACGGCCTGTAGCGGCTGCTGAACGGGACCACCTGGGATGCCGACGACGTCCGCGACGACCTGCAGACATACGTTGTCGAGAAGCTCGGCGAGAACGACGGGGGTGCTCATCCTCGGCGACACCGGCTTCGTCAAGAAAGGCACCACCTCCGCGAGCGTGTAGTGCCGGTATTCCGGCACCGCCGGCCGCACCGAGAATCCCCCAGAGGGAGTGCCCTCAGCCAGATCGGCGTCTTCGCCGCCTACGCCACCACCTGCGGCCGGGCCCTGGTGGACCGCGAGCTGTATCTGCCCAAGTCCTGGACGGACGACCGCCGGCGCTGCCGCGCCGCGAAGATCCCCGATGAGTGGGCCTTCGCCACCAAGGGAGAACTGGCCAAGGCGATGGTCGTGCGCGCACTTGCCTCTTTCGGTTCTGCGCCTGCGACCTGTGCTGGAAGTGGCTGACCTGCGGCGACGTCGTACCGAGCAGGCGCCGAGGTCGGCACTGCCGGGGCGTGGACCCGCGTGTTGTTCGGAGGCGCGTCCTAACCACACCCCTAGGTCCCCCGTGAGCCGGGAAGAGCACCCGGCGTAGCGCCCAGTCGACCTGATGGCCATGGGCTGGGCGCTGCCGCACCCGGGTGGCCCGGAGGAGGGACAGGGGTGCGCGGCTGCCTGGCAACCTAGCTGTGCGCTGACCTGCCGGGCACCGTAGCGGGGCCCTCCTGCCGATCACCGCCCTTGTTCCACGTACTCCTTGAAGTGCTCGAGATCGCTGCGGACGAGGCGTTCTATCGCGTTCGCCTGGGCGAAGCCCTTCGGCCCGCCGAAGGTGTCCCTGATGGTGCCGGGCTCGTACTCGAGCCGTGCCTGGACCCGGGTGCGGTTTTCGTCGATCGACTGCAGAGAGAAGGAACCCGTCAGGTCGGGAGCACCGGTGGTGTGCCACTCCATCACGTGCTCTCCCTCGCGGTCGGAGACTTCGGCCTCGAGTTCCCGGGACCGGCTGCCGGCCTCGACGCCGAGATGCGCTCGGCCTCCTGCCTCCGTACGGGTGTTTCGTAGTCCGTCCACGAAGCGCGGATAGTCCTCCACCCGGTGGAGGATGTCCCACGCCTTGCCGATCGGAACTCCAACGTCAACGTGTTGTTCGAGGGTGCTCATAGCCCACCTCCACGTCCGGCTCATGTGCGTATGTGGTTCTCTGCTTCCAGTGTGCGCCGTGACCGTCTCGTCGACCGAAACACGAGACGGGGCTGACCGTTATGTGCCAGGCCGACGAGGTCGACTGGCTACAGCACGGATCCAGTGACGTCGAAGGCGACGTCGCCGGGCACATCGGTCACGGTCAGGGCTTGCTGTGCGCTCGGCTGCCGCGGTGGGTGTGCGGATGCCGACCGGCGATGGGCCATGCCTGAGCGGTCAGCTCAGGGTCGGCCTGCCAAACAACTCCGCGTAGGATTCAGGTAGTTGAGAAAGCAGATGATCGACTTGCCTGCCGGAGGCCGCGTCGGCGACGGTGGACAGCACTGCGCTCGCGTCCCACTCCGCAGTCCGCGGTCGGGCGCCGGTCTGCCGGGCTACGCGACTGAGGAACTCCTCCCGGTCAAAGGGATCGGGGCCTCCCGGTTCCAGGTGCAGGGCCTCGTCCAAGGGGGCGGGCAGCTGAGCCGCGAGGTCGGCGGCTTCCTCCGGGGTGACTCTGGAGGCGAGCACCCCCAGCACCGCCGTACTGACGTGCTCGGTCTCCTCCCGGTTGTGGTACTCACCGCGGTCTTGGACCCGGGCCAGGAATTCCTCCAGCCTCACGGCCACCTCCTGCTGTCGGTCCGCACGCCACTGCGACTCCGGACACGTCGCGCCCTGCACGACGCCACCTCGGCGACTCCACAGATGGCGGCACCAGGAGCGCACTACCCGCTCTGAGTGCCCGCAGGCCGCACTGCGAAACGACATCCGCGAGACGCACTACGGCACCCGGGCCGGAGGCCCGTCGGGGGAGGAGGCCCGTCGGGGGAGGAGGCGCGTTTCTTCCGGCCCGGTTTGCTGGTTCGCAACAGGGACATGTTCACGATCCGGAGCGCTCGCAGCTGGTGGCCCCGAAAATCCTCGACGCCCGGACGGCGGGAGTCGCCTGCGCCGCTCCCACGGGCCGCAACGGCACCGCCGTCGCCTTTCCTGCCTCGCTGCCCACGGTGCCGGCCGTCGGCGCGATCGGCCGCACCGAGACCTACCCGCCCCATAGCCCCCAGGCCGCCCAGGCCGGCGGCCGTCCCATCCGGCCCCTACGCCCCGACCTTCACCCCCGCGGGAGGCGGAGTCGACCTGGTCCCACCCGGCGTCGCCGTCGTCATCACCTCGGCCGGTAGTACGTATATCCCGGCCGACGGAACTGCCCTCGCCGCCGCCCACATCACGGGACTCGCCACCCTGCTCCTCGCCCACCCCCCCAGCCACGCGCCCAGCCTCGGACGCGCGACGGTGCCCGCGTCGATCGCCTGATGGACCTGCTGCGCATCAGCTGCCGCCCCTCCCGGTCGCCGACCCCATACGCACCGGCGCAGGATTCCCCGACGCCCCCAGCGCTCTCCACCCTTCCTCGTCGCCCCTCCTGCAGGCCGCACCGGGCGGCCAGGAGAGCCTACGCACCGCAGTGCAAGGCACCGGCCTCTGACCAGCTCCACGTGGGGCCAAGCGAGATTCCCCATGCGGGGCCCCAAGAACGCGAAAACAGCACGTGGGGGTATCGCCGCATCCGCGGTGAACTCGCCCTGCTCGGCATCCAGGTCGCCCCGTCCACCGTCTGGGAGATCCTCAAGGCCGAGAACATCGATCCCGCCCCGGATCGGACCACGACCACCTGGGGGCCTTCCCGCGCTCCCAGGCCGACGTCATCCTGGCCATGGACTTCATCGAGACTGTCACGCTCACCGGGCAGCGCCAGTACGTCCTCGCCGCCATCGAGCACGCCACCCGCCGCGTCCGCATCCTCGGCACCACCGCCCACCCCTCTGCCCCCTGGGTTATCCAAGCGATCAAAAATTTGATCATGGACATGACGAGTGCTGGAGCCGCGATCCGCTACCTGGTCCGCGACCGGGAGGCCAAGTACCCCGCCCTCATCGACGGGATCCTTGCACCGCCGGGATCGAGACCGTGCTCACCGGCGTCCGCATGCCGCGCATGAACTCGATCATGGAACGGTGGGTGCGCACACTCCGCGCCGCACTCCTCGACCGCACTCTCCTCTGGAACGAGCAGCACCTGCGCCGAGCCCTCCACGAGTACGAGCGGCACTACAACGAGCACCGCACCCACCGCTCACTCCACGCCGCCGCACCGCTGCGCCCCCTCCCCGAACCGATCACTGGTCCCCTACAGATCACCCGCCTCGACATCCGTCGCCACGACCGCCTCGGCGGAGTGATCCACGAGTACCGACACACAGCCTGACCAGTGCGGACGGGATATTCGGCACCTATATTCCAGCGGGGTCTGCTGGTTGATCAGCAGGTGCGGGTCGGGGTGTCGGGCCAGCGTCGGCGCCGGTGTTCCAGCCAGGCACCGACGGTTCGCCGTCGCGCCTCGGGTTACAGCAGGCGTGCGAGAGGCAGCGCCGCGATGTCGGGAGCGGGCCGGGAGACATACAGGTCGGTGTGGTAGTAGCCGTCCGCTTCTTTTTCTGCCGTGTGCAGTCCGTTCACAGCCAGGGCGTCGAACGCCGCGTACCGTTCGACGCTGTCGGCGAAGCGCCGCTGCCGGAACGTACGGGTGGGCAGTTTCTCCGTCACCAGGCCCGAGCGGGCGAGCAGATCGGCGATCGGCTGGTAGGGCAC
This sequence comes from Streptomyces incanus, assembly GCF_042656345.1. Taxonomy (NCBI): domain Bacteria; kingdom Bacillati; phylum Actinomycetota; class Actinomycetes; order Kitasatosporales; family Streptomycetaceae; genus Streptomyces; species Streptomyces incanus. Next base: position 25,168 of record NZ_JBHSPC010000093.1, on the reverse strand, counting down.
GGTGCGCAGCACGAACGCCGCGACCCACGGCGGGGTCGGCATGCAGCCGAGAAGCCTGGTGAAGGTTCGAGTGAAGACGTAGCCGACGCCGCCTGTGACGGTGATGAGGTCCGTGCCCGCCAGTGTGCGGCGCAGGGCGGGGCTCGGTTCGGTGACTTCGAGGTTCTCCGCGAAGGCGTGGTCGAGCAGGCCGACGGCGCGGGCGTATCCGACGGCCCGGGCTGCCGAGTCGATGCCTGTCGCCGTTGCGGCTTCCGGGCGGCGGCGCGCTGCGAAGAAGGTCCGGTCCTCGGCCGCGAGGTGCCGGGCCGGCAGGGTGGAGAGGTGGTGGGAGGTGTACCGGGTGGACAGGTCCGCCAGAGTGACACGGTAGTTGAGGAGAGCTGTGTTGATCCCGTAGGAGCAGCACAGGTCCACCACGTTCAGTGGCGTCCGGTCGGGGTGCAGCCGGCGCAGGGCATGGGTCAGTGCCCGGAAGACGGCCTGGCCATGGTGGGGTATCTGGTACTCGAGGGATCGCAGGGTGGCGAAGTACGGGCGGGGGTCGGGACAGTCGTAGATGTTGTTGAAGTTCGCTTTGCCCCAGTCGGCATTCGCGGTGGTGTTGCTCGCTCCTGCTGCCATGGGCGGTCTCCTGACCTGCGTCGGCCGGTGGGAAGGATCCGATGACCGCAGGGATACGGCCAGCGCCTGTGCGTTCGGCGGGCCGCCCCCACGGCCCCACTCTGCCCTCTCCGGCGCCCGGCGGCAGCCTGGAGGAGCTGACAGGGTGATTACGGTCCGTGACCGGGGCCTTGGCGCAGCCGGGACTGGCCGGGGGCGGGGCAGGAGTGTGTGGCGTCCCGGTTCAGCTGCCGGTCCGCGTCATCGAGGAAGGAGTACCGCTCCGACCCGAGCCTCCTCGCCTTCGGCCGGACCGCAGACCGGTCGGACGAGATGAGAATGAGGCTGAACGGCATTGTCAGGTTGGCTGCGGGCCTGCCAGTACGATGATCTTCGGGTTGGCTTGCCGGGGCCGGGGCCGGGGCCGGGGCCGTGGCCGGCGCCGTCTTCGGAGCCGAGGACCTGGACGTGATCAAGACCGCGCCGCGGGCTTTCTGCACGACCGCCCACTGCGAGAGAGCCGTCGGCAGCCTCCGGCGCGAGGCCCTCGGCCACGTCCTCCTCCCCGGAAGAGACCCATGCGCGCCAGGTCCTTGCGGCCTGCCAGGCCCAACACGACGAGCACCGGCCCCACCGGGCCCGCAGCCAGCCACCACCCAACGCTCGGAAACACCCCGCCGCGGCCCACCACAGCAGCAGCCGCCGACCGTCGTGCACCCGGATCCTCGGCGGCCTCATCAACGAGTACGGATACGCCGCCCGACCCGTGACGATGACTTTTCGAGCGGCACACCCAGTAGCCGATGACGGTAAAAATCCCCGGCGTCCAGCGCGATGGCGTCGGGGCGGTTGTTGTGGCCGGTGGACCCCTGCCCGGCGGGCGCCGATTCGATGCGGCGCATGAGGCTCCTTGGTGACAGGATCGGTGTTATGGACACCGAAACGGACTGGGTGTACCGGGTGTTCGAGCCGCACGGCTCCGAGGGCTGGCGCCCCTACGGCAGTGACCCCGAACGGTGGCAGGGTGTGATCACCGCCTCCGACTCGACCGAGGGCGCCAAGTACGCCATCGGCCGCATCGTCGGCGATCTGATGACCGAGTGGGAGAGGACCGGCCTCCACCACGCGATGCACGTGCGGGTCTTCCTCTGGCACGACGAGGCGGGCGACATGGAGGAGGCGGACTTCATCGTGGAGGTCCGGCCCCGGTCGGACCTCGGCGCAGCGTGACGGATCCGGGCCGAATCCGCGTCGAGCAGGGATGCCGGCCCGGGACCCGGGAATCCTTGGAGATGCAGGCGCGCAGCCGGCTCGGATGGGGCCCATGATCGCGACACGCCGTACCCCTGCCACGGCCGCCCAGACACGCATCGCGCCGCTACGCCCAGCCTAGACGCGCGTGACCTGCAACGACACAGCGTCGCCGCAGCTCAGAGGGGCATTGTCACGTTGACTGACCGGGTGGGATGATCTTCTGGTTGGTTATGCCGGGTAGGGGTCGCCCGTGGACAGCGCGCCGCCGTCGTACCAGGGACACCGGTAACCGGTGGAGATCATCGCGCACTGTGTGTGGCTGTACTACCGCGCTTCCCGCTGTCGTTCCGCCAGGTCGAGGAACTGATGCCCGGGCGCGGCGTGCTCGTCTCCCACGAGACCGTCCGCCGCCGGCGGCCCCGGCCCGGGGGCACGTGGCACCTGGACGAGGTCTTCATCAAGATCACCGGCGAGCCGAAGTACCGGTGGCGGGCCGTGGACTCCGACGGCACCGTCCTGGAGATCCTCGTACAGAACCGGCGGGACACCGCTGCGGCCGGGCGCTTCTTCCGCAGGCTGCTGAAGACGACCCGTACGGCGCCCCGGGTGATCGTCACCGACAAGCTCCGCTCCTACGGCGCCGCCCACCGCGCGGTCACACCCTCCGTCGAGCGCCGCTCGCACCAGGGCCTGAACAACCGGGCCGAGAACTCCCGCCGGCCCACGCGGCAGCGCGAACGCGCCATGAAGGGCTTCCGCGGCGTCGGCGGAGCCCAACGATTCCTGGCCACGTTCCACGGCATCCCACCGCACTTCCGGCCCCGCCGCCACCTGGTGACCGCTTCCCACTACCGCGCCGAGATGATCACGTGCTTCGCGGTCTGGGATCAGGTCACCGGCGTCGCCGGCCTGCCTGCCGCGGCCTGAGCACGGGGCCGGAACCCGGCCCCACCACACCCGACACACCGTCAGCAACTCACACACTCAACAACGTGACAGCGCCCGAGAGAGTCACCGGCACCCTCCGTCGAGAGGTCCTCGACCACGTCCTCATCCTCGGCGAGGCCCACGCGGGTCAGGTCCTGGCCGAATACCAGAAGCACTACAACGCGCACCGCCCCCACCGCAGCCGAAACCAACTACCTCCCGAAGCCCAGGAGCAACCGCCCCCGGTCCCAGCGTTGGCCGCCCGCAGAGTCCTCCGCACCCGCGTCCTCGGCGGTGTGATCAGCGAGTGCCGATACGCCTCTTGACCAGCGGCGATGATGATTCGAGCCCCACACGGTCTCCTGAGGGGACCGCCCCTCGTCGTGGGGGAACTCCAGTAAGCGAGGTAGCCGGTGCTGTCGGTGGTGCTGAGCCGGACGACGCCGGTCAGGTCGCCGTACAGTCGATGCCGAGGCTGCTGCGATGGCCCGTCCTCGGGCTTCGTCCTCACGTTCGTGCGGCGGTCGCTCTATGTGGATCGGTCGCCGACGGTGCAATGGACCCGTAGCCGAGCGCCGTCTCACATGCGTCGCTGCGGCGTCCGATGCACGCTGGTGATGGAGAGGACTTCTTACGTGGGACCCTGCGTACGCGACGGCCTGGTCGCCCCGGCACCGGCCCGAAATGCAGGTGAAGCAGAACCGGCCTCCAGGTGTTGAGTCTCCCTTTGTGCGAGTCGCGCATGGACCTGGGGGCGTGCCAGGACGCGGTCCGGTTCAGGGCCTCCCATCGCAGAGTCGTCCCTCGCCCCAGTGCCTGCTGTGCTTGGCAGGCGGCAGCAGGAAGGAAACGCGATGGAGATCAAGGGATCGATCGCCCTGGTGACGGGGGCCAATCGTGGTATCGGACGCGCGTTCGCCCGGGCGCTGATCGAGCGGGGGGCAGCCAAGGTCTACGCCGGTGTCCGCGATCCGTCGAGCGTGAGCGACGATGACCTTTCTGCGCTGCGCCTGGACGTCACCAAGCCGGAGGACGTCGTTGCGGCGGCCGAGACCGCCGGTGACGTCACCATCGTCGTCAACAACGCGGGCGTTGCCGGTTTTGAGACCGAACTGCTGACGGGTTCCTTCGACGGTGCACGCGAGGCGATGGAGGTCAACTACTTCGGCACGTGGGCTGTGTCCCGTGCCTTCGCCCCGGTCCTGGCGCGCAACGGCGGCGGTGCCCTGGTGAACATGCTGTCGGCTGCCTGCTGGATCCCTCGGCCGGAGTACCCCGGGTACGCGGCGTCCAAGGCAGCCCAGTGGTCGTTGACGGGCACGCTGCGGGAGGGTCTGCGCGAGCAGGGAACGCTCGTGATCGGGGTCCACGCCGGTTTCGTGGAGACGGACCTCAGCAGCTTCACGGACGCGCCGAAGATCAGCGCGGCGGACGTGGCGGAGCAGACGATGGACGCCCTGGCGGACGACCGGGTCGAGGTGCTCGCCGACGAGCGGACCAAGCAGATCAAGCATGCCCTGGCGCAACCACTCCAACAGTGAGAAGAAGCCCGGACGGGACCGTGGCGCCACAGCACAGGAGGAATCATGACCTCTGAACCACCTGGGGGGCACAGCGCCGGCGGCCTGCCCCTGCTCGGGCAGACCCTCGTCGTCATCGGCGGGAGCGCGGGCATCGGGCTGGCGACCGCACGGCTCGCCCGTAACCAGGGCGCCTCCGTGGTCCTCACCGGGCGGGACCCGGAACGGCTGCGCACCGCGGCCAAGGAGGCCGACGCGCTCAACACCGCGGCCTTCGACGCCCACGACGCGGCGCGGCTGGAGCGGTTCTTCCAGCAGCTGCCAGGGCCGATCGACCACGTGATGGTCACCGCGGGCGGCCCGTCGTACGGCCGCCTTCTGGACATGGATGCCGAGCAGGCACGCCGGGCGATCAGCGACCACATGGTGCTCGCACTCGAGGTCGCGCGCCACTCCGCCGGCACCGTACGGCCGGGCGGCACGCTGCTGCTCCTGGGCGGCACGGGAGCCCGCCGGATCCGGGCCGCTCTCGGCGCCGCCCCCGCGGTCACCGCCGCGATGCCCGCGTTCACGGCCAGTCTTGCACTAGAGGTCGCGCCAGTCCGGGTGAACCTGATCGCCGCCGGCTTCGTGGACACGCCGTTGTCGGCCCGCCTGTTCGGCGACGCGCTCGACGCCCGTCGCGAGGAGCTGCGCGCCGGGCTGCCCATCGGCCGTGTAGTCGTACCCGACGACGTGGCGGCGCTCGCTGTGCACATCATGACCAACACCGCACTCACGGGTGCGACCTACGACATCGACGGAGGCCAGCAACTCGTCGGCTGAGCCACACATCGATGGCGATCATTTGCCGAGGGTCGTGGCCGGCCGGGGTCGTGTGTTCCGGCCTTGGTTGCGGTACGAGGCCAGGAACGTGGTCAGCGCCGTGAGTACTTCCTGGGGTGCCTCTTCGGCTACCCAGTGGCCGGTGCCGGGGATGACTACGCCCCGCACGACGTGTGCGACAAGTTTCATCGTGCCGGCGACGTTGTCACCGAGGCTTCCCGCACCGCCGATCGCAAGGACGGGCAAGGTCAGCGGGCGTGTTTTGCGTTGCTGGTCCTGCGCGCTGGTGGTGTCGAGCGCGCGGTACCACCCGAAGCTGCCGCGCAGGGATTCGTGCTGGGCGGCGAGGATGCGGACGTAGTGGTCGACGGCGTAGTCGGGGAGTTTTCGTACGGCCTTGGTGGCGAACTGCCGGCCGAAGTAGATCCCTTCGCTTCCCCGGACGAGCTGTTCGTTCACGTCGGTGAGCCGGTTGAAGGGGATGTGCCACAGCCGGTTGTCGGCCTGCGCGCCCCGGGCCTTCGGTGCCACGCGAGCAAAGTCCCCGGCGTCACCGGGAACACGTTCGCCCACCGCTGCCGGGGTGTCAGCGAGGACAGCGCCGCGAACCACGAGCGGTCCACCGGTTCGTGGCGCCCCGGACGCGCGAGCTGGCTGCGCGGCACCGCGTTCTCGTGCCGCAGGACGAGAAGCTCGGCGTTCTTGGCCGCCTGCCGACGCGGCGGCACTGCCGGGACCGACAGCAGCTTCCGTGTCACCTGATACACCAGCGAGACCATTACCTCAGGCATGCTCCCAGCGAGCCCTCGAGCATCGCCAGACCCCCTGCGAGCGGCAGCGACGCGTTTCTGAACGGCACAGGGGCGGATGTTGTATGGCATGTGCAGGGCAATATGCCGCGCACGCGCGACGGTGGGCAGCCCGGGACGGCTCAGCGCAGCACGTCCGCCCAGTTCGCGGGGACGCGGCCCGCCGGGCCGGGCGCCGGCTGGTCCGCCGGGTGGCTCACCGGCGGCGCGAGTTCGGGGCCGGTCTCGTACAGCTCGTTCGTGCCGTAGTTCCAGAACCAGCCCTCGCCCGGCTCGTAGCTGCGGATCACCGGGTGCCCGGTGGCCCGGTGGTGGGCGGTGGCGTGCTTGCCGGGGGAGTCGTCGCAGCAGCCGATGTGGCCGCACTGCGCGCAGCGCCGCAGATGGAACCACCAGCCGCCTGCGGCGGCGCACTCGACGCAGCCGGTGCCGCTGGGCGGGACGCGGGGGTCGATTCCGGTGTCGCTGGTCATGCCGGCTCCTGGGATGTCGTACCGTCCTCGGACGTGAGCGGCGGCCCGTCGGACGAGGCGGAGGAGAGTGCCGTTCCGTCGGGTTCGACGGCGGCCAGGGGCAGCAGTACCCGGAAACGGGTGTCGCCGGGCACCGACTCCACGCCGATGCTGCCGTGGTGCTTGTTGACGACGATCCGCCGGGAGATGTCCAGCCCCAGACCGGTACCCCGGCCGACCGGCTTGGTGGTGAAGAACGGGTCGAAGATGCGGTCGCGGATCTCCGGCGGCACGCCGGGCCCGGTGTCCCGGAACTCGACGAGAAGCTGGTCGTCGTGGAGCGCGGTGCGCACGGTCAGCGTGCCGTCGCCGCCCGCGCCGTCCATCGCGCAGATCGCGTTGTCGATCAAGTTGGTCCACACCTGGTTCAGTTCCGCCGGGTAGGCGGGGATCCGCGGCAGCGTACGGTCGTACTCCTTGACGATCCTGATCCGCGGCCCGATCTTGCCGGACAGCATCAGCAGCGTGCTGTCGAGGAGTTCGTGCACGTCGGCGACCTGGTAGGGGGCGCGGTCCAGCTGGGAGTACTGCTTGGCGGCGTCCACCAGACGGGAGACCCGGGTGGTGGAGTCCGCGATCTCGTCCATGAGCAGCTCGGTCTCCACCGTGTAGTTGAGCCAGCCCACGGCGCCCGGCAGGATCTCCTGCCCGACGGCCGCCGCGACCTGCTCCAGCCAGTCCACGTCGAGCCCGGCCTGTACGAAAGTCGGCGCGATCTGCCAGCCCTGCTCGATGCCGTGGTCCTCCAGCCAGTCGGTGAGGGCGTCCTCGCGGTCAGCCACCTCCAGCGGGGTGAGCACCGGTGCCTTGGCGACCCGCTCGGCGGTACGTTGCTGGATGTCGATGAGATTCGCCAACTGGTCCCTGGAGAAAGGGCCTTCGGCGATGAGGGCGAGCTTGTGCCGCATCCTGGCCACCCGCTCCCGCAGCGTCGCGGTGGCCCGGACGGCCGCCGCCGCCGGGTTGTTGAGCTCATGGGTGAGCCCGGCGGACAACGACCCGAGCGCCAGCAGCCGCTCCCGCTGCCCTACGGCCGCCTGGGTGCTCTTCGACCCGAAGAACAGCCCTTCCAGCAGATGCACCGCCATCGGGAACCACTCGCGCATGATGTCCGCGAACGTCTCGGCGGGCAGCACGAAGAACCGCGTCGGCTCCGTGACGCGCATCGAGTTGTTGTAGACCTGCCGCAGCCGGTCCCCGAGGTACGCCTGCATGGCGCCCGAATAAACCCCGCGCTGCGAGGACCGGATGACCTCCACGTCGTCGCCACCGACCCGGCGGGAGAGCACCACCGTGCCCTCCAGCATCACGTAGAAGCAGGCGGCCGGCTCGCCCTCGGTGTAGACCGGGCCGGGGTCGAACCGCTCCATCCGCCCCTCGTGGCAGAGCCGGCCCAGCTGTTCGCCCGACAGCTTCTCGAACAGGAACAGCGAGCCGATCTCCTTCGAGCTGCACGGCATCGGCCGGCCGCTCATGACTGCTCCAGGTACCGGTGGACGAGCATCACGGCCATGGCTCCCTCTCCTACGGCGGACGCGACCCGCTTGGCGGACTCCGCGCGCGCGTCACCCGCGACGAACACGCCGGGCACATTGGTCTCCAGGTGGTACGGCGGCCGGTCCAGCTCCCAGCTGGGGGGCGGACGTCCGTCGGGCGTGAGGTCGGGCCCGGCCAGGATGAACCCGCGCCCGTCCCTCAGCACCGTGCCGTCCAGCCAGTCGGTGAGCGGGGCCGCGCCGATGAACACGAACATCCACTGGGTGTCGACCAGCTCGCTCCGCCCGCTCGCCGTGTCGCGCAGGGTCAGCTTCTCCAGGTGGCCGGAGCCGTGCGCGGCCTCCACCACGGTGCCCGTGCGCACCGAGATGTTGGGGGCCTCCTCGATCTGCTGGACCAGGTAGTACGACATCGACGCCGACAGGGAGGAGCCTCGCGCCAGCAGGGTCACCGACTTGGCGTCCCGTGCCAGGTACATCGCCGCCTGCCCCGCCGAGTTGGCGCCGCCCACGATGTAGACGTCCTGGCCCCGGCAGGACGGCGCCTCGGTCAGAGCCGAACCGTAGAACACCCCGCAGCCGGTCAGGTCCCGCGCGCCGGCCGCGGGCAGCTGCCGGTAGGACACCCCGGTCGCCAGGATCACGCTGTGTGCGGCGACCGCCGAGCCGTCCGAGAACCGTACGGTCCGGGCCGCGCCGCCCACCTCCAGGCCCGTCACCTCGCGCGCGGTGAGGATCTCGGCGCCGAACCTCGCCGCCTGCCGGCGGGCCCGGTCGGTCAGCTGGGCGCCGGAGACGCCGTCCGGGAAACCCAGGTAGTTCTCGATCCGGGAGCTCTGCCCGGCCTGCCCGCCGGTCGCCGAGCGCTCCACGAGCACCGTCCGCAGCCCCTCCGAGGCCCCGTACACGGCAGCGCCGAGCCCGGCCGGGCCGCCGCCCACCACGACGAGGTCGTAGAAGTCGGCCGCCGGTGTCGTCGCCAGCCCCACGTGGGCCGCGAGCTCCGGTGCCTCCGGCTCCAGCAGGGGCGTGCCGTCCGGGGTGACCACCAGCGGCAGCCGCTGCCCGTCCTGCCCGGCGGCGGCCAGCAGCCGCCTGCCCTCGGGCTCGTCGGAGGAGTACCAGCGGTAGGGCACCTGGTTGCGGGCCAGGAACTCCCGCACCTGGGACGACCGCGCCGACCAGCGGTGCCCGACCAGCTTGGTGCTGGGCACCGGCCGGTAGTCACTGCGTCGCCAGGCCTGCAGCAGGTCGTCCAGGACCGGATAGAGCTTCTCCTCGGGCGGGTCCCAGGGCTTGAGGAGGTAGTGGTCCAGGTCGACGACGTTGATCGCGTCGATCGCCGCGTTGGTGTCCGCGTACGCGGTCAGCAGGACCCGCCGCGCGCCCGGGTACACGTCCAGGGCCTGTTCGAGGAACTCGATGCCGTTCATCCGCGGCATGCGGTAGTCGGCCAGGATGACGGCGACGAGGTCGCCGCGCAGTTTCAGCTCGCGCAGCGCGTCCAGCGCGGACTCGCCGGACTCCGCGCGCACGATCCGGTACGAGGCGCCGTAGCGCCGCCGTAGATCCCGGGCGACGGCGCGGGAGACCCCCGGGTCGTCGTCCACGGTCATGATGACGGTCCGCGTCGGCTCCACGGCCTGTGCCATGTGTCTGTCACCCCGCGTGGTCGGATAGGCGACCCGGTGCGCCCTTGCGGCACCGCGCCGGCTCCCGCCCATCGTATGTTCGATCGTCCCGATTTGTCCGAGCGTGCGGAGGGCCGTCGTCCCGGCCGCCCGCTTCCGTGATCACCCGGTGGGGAGACTGGACCGAGGACGGCTCACCGCACAGGGAGGCAGACGGTGTGACGCGGCCGATCACGGCAGGGGTGGACGGATCGGAGGAGAGCCTCGCCGCGCCGACGTGGGCAGGACGGGAGGCCGAGCGCCGCGGGCTGCCGCTGCACCTGGCCCACGCCTGGCGCTTCGAGGTGCACGACACCTTCGACGCGGGCGACCGGGGCACCCGGCGGCAGTGGGTGCGCGACGGCCTCGCGGAAGCCGCCCGGACCGTCACCGAACGCCACCCCAACCTGCCGGTGACCACCGACGTGGAGGACGGCGCCGTGCCGGCGCTGCTCGCCGCCGCGGCGGAGCCAAAGACACCGGTGCTCGGCTCGCGCGGCTATGCGCGATACCGGTGATTCAGGCTGTTTTCCAGCTGGTTGAAATGGCTCTGGTTGGCCCGGTCAGCCGGGCCGTCGGGGTGTCTGGCCGTGGTGGGCTGTGGTGCTCGGCTCGTTTGAGGGCCCAGTTGGACATCTTGCGTTTGACCACGCGGGGGTTGGAGCGCAACCGCCTTGCGGGCAGCAGCCGTTCGGTGATCTCACGCAGGCTCTGGGCGATGGACCGGGCCAGTCGCGAGAGGGGAAAGTGCCGCCTGCCCGGTGACGTGGCGGCGGACGACGCGAAGGGTGCGGATGAAGGAGATCCGGTCGGGATGGTGCCAGGCCTTGAGGGCGACCTGGTGCATCAGGTCCCGCAGCGCGTGGTGGACCAGCAGGAACGCGAAGATCTCCTGTTCGACGCCGCGTGGGTGCTGGGAACGCGGCACCAGCCCTGGGACGCCCTGGTGGTTCTTGATCTCGTCCAGGATGTTCTCGATCTCCCACCGCTGGGCATGGAGGGCGGCAAGCTCCTCGGCCGGTGCCTGGTCGGGCTCGAGGAGGATGGTGATCAGCCGGTAGACGGTGCCGTCACCGCCGCGTGGGCCGAGGGTGTACTCGATCACCCGCGCCGGCTCGGGGTCCGCGCGCCGGTAGTGGTCCCGCGCGGCAACGATCTCCGACAGGTAGGAGTCCTCGGCGAGGGCTTCCAGGACCGGCAGCACCCACGACGCTGCGGACCCGCCACAGCAGGTCCGCGCCGCCCGCCTTCGCGGCCTGCCGGACGTCGCCCTGCTCGAGGGCCGCGGCGGGGGCGTCCTCCGGTGGGTGCCGCTGAACACAGGGATTTGCCGACGGCGACGGTGTGGCGGGTGAACGCGGCGCGCAGCAGATCGGCCAAGGCGGCAGACCGGCCAAGGGAGGGGAGGCGGGCGGCGACGGTGTGGCCGTGCTCGCCGGGGCGAGAGTGTCCGAGTTTGGGTGTACGCAAAGTGAGGTTAAGGTCACATAAAGCGCATGTCAGGGAATATCGCCGAAGGAAGGCTAGATCGTGAAGTTCGCAGTCATCGGCGGAACCGGGCTGATCGGGTCACGGGTCGTGGAGAACCTGAACGCGGCCGGGCACCAAGCCGTACCGCACTCCTTGTCCACCGGCGTGGACATCATCACCGGCCAGGGGCTGGAGGCGGCCGTGGCGGGCGCCGACGTCGTCATCAACCTGGCGAATTCCCCGACCTTCGACGGCGCATCGCTCGCCTTCTTCCAGACTTCAATGGACAACCTTCTTGCCGCGAGCGAGAAGGGCGGCGTCGGGCACTTCGTCATCCTCTCGATCGTCGGCGCGGACCAAGTGCCCGATCTGGACTACTACCGGGCGAAGGTGCTTCAGGAAAACATCCTCAAGGCCGGGCCGATCCCGTATTCCATCGTCCGCGCCACGCAGTTCATGGAGTTCATGGACGCGACCCTGGCCATGACCGCCGACGGCGACACCGTCCGCCTGCCACGCACGCCGATCCAGCCGATCGCCGCTGCGGACGTCTCCGGCACTGTCGCCGAAGTCGCCGCAGGCAGCCCTCTGAACGGCGTCCTCAACATCGCAGGTCCCGACGTCTACCCCCTCGACGAACTCGGCCGACTCACCCTGACCGCCAAGAGCGACGGGCGCTCCGTCGTCACCGACGACAGCGCCGGCATGTTCGCCGCCGCCCACGGCGACGTCCTCACCGCCCCGGACGACGCCCGCGTCGCCCCCACCCACTACACCGACTGGCTCTCCTGAACGGTCCCCCTCCAGCCCTCGACTTGCTGCGCCAGTCCAGGGCGATGCGCGCGTCGCTCCCACTCTGACTGACATCGGCGCCGACCTCGGCGACGGTGCCGACGATCTTGTGGCCGGGGACGACGGGGAAGGGCTGCGGGCCCCAGTCGCCGTTGACGATGTGGATGTCGGAGTGGCGGATGCCGGCGTACTGGATCGCGATGAGGACGTCGTTCGGACCGACCTCCCGGCGCTCGATGGTGGTGGGGGCCAGGGGCCAGGGGCCAGGGGCCAGGGGCCGGCCGGCGGCGGGGGCGGCGTAGGCGTGGACGCGCATGCGGAAGTGTTCCTCGTTCAGCGGGGGGCAAGTCGGGACAAGTGTCAGTCGACGGCGGGGGCGGCGGCGTACTCCTCGTCGGTGACGGGAGTCAGCCAGTGCACGACGTCGTGGTCGGCGTCACTCTCGTTGATGGCCAGGTGAACCATCAGCCGGTTCGGCGCGGCACCATGCCAGTGCTCCTCGTCGGCCTCGAACAGGACGCGGTCGCCGGAACGGATGACCTCGATCGGCCCGCCCCGGCGCCGGCACAGGCCGACCCCTTCCGTGACGAAGACGGTCTGGCTCAACGGGTGACGGTGCCAGTGGGTGCGCGCGCCGGGCATGAAGTGCACCAAGGCGGCGCTGACCCTGGACGGCACGGGCGCGGCGGCGACGGCGTCGATGTAGACATCGCCGGCGAACCAGTCGGCGGGACCCTTGACGGTGCCGATCGAGCTCCGGGTGATCTGCACGATCGTTCCTTTGTTCGTGTGAGGTCAGGGCTCGAGGAGGGCCTTGATGGCTCGGCGCTCGTCCATGGCCCGATAGCCCTCGGCCACCTGGTCCAGGGGCAGGGTGAGGTCGAAGACCTTGCCCGGGTCGATCCGGCCGGTCAGGACGCGGTCGAGCAGGTCGGGCAGGTAGCGGCGCACAGGGGCGGGACCGCCGCGCAGGCCGACGTGGGAGAAGAACAGCTCCTGGCCGTCGATCCGCACCTCGTGGGGGACGCCGACGAAGCCGACGTTACCGCCCGGCCGCGCCGAGTGCAGGGCCTGCCGCATGGCCTGGGCGGTACCGACGCATTCCAGCACCGCGTCGGCGCCGATCCCCTCGGTGAGGTCCTTGATCCGCGCGACGCCCTCCTCGCCGCGCTCGGTGACGATGTCGGTGGCACCGAACTCCCGGGCGAGGTTCTGGCGGGACTCGTGTCGGCTCATCGCGATGATCCGCTCCGTTCCCCTCTCCTTCGCCGCGATCACCGCGCACAGCCCGACCGCTCCGTCGCCGACCACCACGGCGGTGGAACCGGGCTCGACCTCGGCGGCGTCGGCGGCCCACCAGCCGGTGCCCATCACGTCGGAGACGGCCAACAGGCCGGGCCAGAACTCCTCGCCGGGCACCTCGTCGGTGGCGACCAGGGTGCCCTGGGCGTTGGGAATGCGCACATACTCGGCCTGGCAGGTGCTCATGAACTCGCGGTTCAGGCAGTTGGACTGGAAGCCGTTACGGCAGTTCGCGCAGGTGTTGTCCGAGGTGGCGAACGAGCCCACGACGAACTGACCGGGCCGGAGGGCGGTGACCTCGCTGCCGACCTCCTCGACGAAGCCGACGTACTCATGACCCATCGGGTGTGCCTCGTCGACCGTGTCCAGGCCGCGATAGGGCCACAGGTCGGAGCCGCACACGCAGGTGACGGCCGTCCGGATGATCGCATCGGTCGACTGGAGGATCCTCGGGTCGTCCAGGGGCTCGAAGCGCACATCGCCGGGGGCGTGGATCACTGCTCCGCGCATGAGGGAAGTCCTTACGTGTGGGAGGGACGCGGCCTGGGGCGGCCGACGGGCCGCCATAGCCGCATGCGGCCGGGGACCGAAGTGCGCGAGGGGGAAACCGCTGTCCTCCGGCGCACGGCCCGGCCGGGCACCCCCCCCGTGCGGGGCGGCTGCGCCGCTCAGGGGATTGCTTCTTCTCCGGGTAACCGGCTTTCCCAGTGCTCAACCAGTCACCAGCGAGAGGTGTACTGCTGGTACATCCCTCCTGCGCCGTTCACGCCGTACGGGCGGCGGTATGGACGACCGTGACGAGGTCCGCGAGTTCCTCACCTCGCGGCGAGCCAGGATCAGCCCGGAGCGGGCCGGGCTGCCGGGCGGGTCCCGGCGCCGCGTGCCGGGGCTGCGCAGGAGCGAGGCCGCCGCGCCGGCCGACATGAGCGTGGAGTACTACGCGAAGCTGGAGCGGTGCAGCCTCGCGGGCGTCTCTCCGGCCGTCCTGGAAACCGTCGCCCGCGCGCTTCAGCTGGACGACGCCGAACGCGCCCACCTCCTGCACCTGGCCCGGGCCGCCGACGGCTCTGACGCCCTCACCCGCCCCCGGCGCCGCACCACTACCCGGCAGTGGACCCCGCACCGCAGCCTGCAGTGGATCCTCGACGCGATTCTGGACCAGGATGTCGAGCACGTCGGCGTCGACGGCCCGCCGCAGGTACTTCGGTTCGCCGGTGACCGTGAGGAAGACCTCGTCCAGGTGCCATGTGTCCCCGGACCGGGGCCGTCGGCGGCACAGCGCGACGGCGTAGGCCTGCCCGAACTTCGCGCACCAGCGGCGGACGGTCTCGTGGGAGACGATCACGCCGCGGGCGAGCATCGGCTCCTCGACCTCGCGGAACGACAGCGGGAAGCGCGGTAGTACAGCCACACGCAGTGCGCGATGATCTCCACCGGGTATCGGTGCCCCTGGTACGACGGCGGCGCGGACGACACGAGCGAACCCCCTCCCGGCACGACCAACTCCAGGATCATCCCAGGCCGGTCAGCCAACGTGACAACGCCGTCGAAGACCTTCTTCCCGGCCCGAGGTCAGTCCGTGTCGGTGATGCGTGCTCTTGCCGACGTCCAGACCGAGGAAGGCGCCCGTCCCGCCGATGTCGATCACTGTGCCCTCCTGAGCTCTCTCAATCGTGGCGATGATCATGATGTGATCAACAACGGTAGCCTGTGCATCTGTGATCGACACTCAGCTTTCTCGCCTGCAGCCCTTGCCGGACGAACTCGCCACCGTTCTGTTCGGTACCCGCGCCGCGACTTTCCACCATCCGTGGATGCGGCTGTTCAGCTCTGTACCGTTCTCCTACCAGGAGGGGCTCACCGACGAGGCGCGTATCCAGCAGTCGTATGAGCGTTTGCGTCTGGTCAATAACGCCATCGACGATCCGCTGGCCTTCGCCGGCGACCCTGCCGCGCTGAGCGCGATGCACGAGTGGGCCGGTGTCGTCGACGCCGGCATGGCGACCTGCGCGAGCATCCACTACAACCTTTTCCTCGGCAGCCTCCTCGAACACGACCACGACGATCGGGATCTGACCGAGTACGTGCAGATGGCTCGCGTCGGAACGTTTCTGTGCACCGAGCTTGCGCATGGCAATGACGCCGCCCAGATGGAAACCACCTGCACCTTCGACCGGGACACAGGCGGCTTCGTCCTCAACACCCCTCGCCCCGATGCCTGCAAGTGGATGCCCAACACCAGCCCCGTGGGAGGGCCCAAGGACGCCGTGGTCGCCGCCCGCCTCCTCGTCGACGACCGCGACCTGGGCGTCTTTTTGTTCCTGACCCCGCTACACGATGCCCACGGCACACCGACGCCCGGCATCGAGATACACCGCTTGCCCCAGACCGCCAGCAGCCCCGTCGACCACTGCTCCACCAGCTTCCACCACCTCCAACTGCCCTACACCGCACTCCTTCAGGGCGATCACGGACGTCTCACCCGTGACGGTCACTTCACCAGCAGCCTCGGCAGCCCCCGCAAACGTTTTCTACGCTCCATCGGCCGCGTCACCATGGGCAAGCTCTGCATGAGTGCCTACAGCTTGGGCACCACCCGCCACGCTTTGACCGTCGCCATCCGCCACGCACACAACCGTCGTACCTCCGGCATGACCAGCGGACACAAGGTTCCACTGTTCGCGCACCGCAGCCACCACGCACCCCTCTTGGAAGCCACCGCCACCGCCTACGCCGCCACCCTCCTGCAACGCAGCGTCACCCAGCAGTGGACCGACGCGGCAGACAGCGACCTGGAACAGTGCGAACGGCTCATCGCCGTCACCAAGGGGTGGATCACCTGGCAGGCTCGCGCCATCATGACCGAGTGCCGTGAACGCTGTGGTGCCCAGGGCCTGATCCTGGCCAACGGCATCGCCGGCCAACTCGCCGCGAACGAAGGCACCATCACCGCCGAAGGCGACAACAAAGTCATCTGGGTCAAGGCCGCCGGTGAAATGCTCCTCGGCGGCTCCACGCCCCAGCCGGTCAGCGACATTCCGCCCGAGCAGCGCTCATTGAATGATCCGCAGTACCCGCAGGACCTCCTGGCGGACATCGAGCGAATATGGCACGAGCGGGCCCGCGCCCGCCTCCGCACCGGCCGCGCCCCCTCACCCCTGGCGCGGTGGAACACAACCGTCACCCCTGCGCTCCAACTCGTGGACGCGCACGCCCATCGCCTGGCCGGCCAGGCACTGTCCCACTCGGCCGACCAGGCCGGTACCGCGCAGACCCGGCAACTGCTCACCGACCTGCACCGGCTGTTCGCCTTTCGCCAAATCACCGCACACAGCGGCGACCTGCTGGCCCAGGGACGGATCACCGCCGACCAGGTACAACAGCTGCCCGACGCCATTGACAACGTAATCGCAGCCCTGGAACCCCACGCACTGACGCTGATCGAAGGGTTCGACGTGCCGGAGGAGCTGCTGGACAACCACCCCATGCTGCACGCCGACAGTCCAACTGCCCTCGTGCCGGCATAGTCACGGCGCCGCCGTGAACGGTGGGACCGGCACGCCTCGCCGGGGCTCTGCCCTCCCACCACCTGCCAGGCGGCTTGTACGAGACCGTGCTCGAAAGGGCGCGACATGCGTTTCCTGCAGACGCAGCGCCCTTTCGAGCCCCGCGGTGTAAAGGCCCTGAGCTGGACATCAGGGGTACAAAGCCAGGTGGGAGGTGTAGGTGAACCTGTCGCCGCCGCTCAGGACGTACACGACGCGGCTACAGAAGTCGTGGTAGTCAGCTCGCAGGGCCTCATCGAGGATGAGGGTCATGACCGGTCCGGCGGCCGGCGCGCGCTGGAGGGCTTCCAACAGACGCTGCGGGGCCTTGAGATTCATCACCTCCAGCGCGCGCCGGAAGTCGTCGACGAGATCCGGTCCCTGGTCCGCCAACTCGGTGAGAGCCTCCGCCAACGGCCCGCCGGTCGTCTTCTCCACTTGGACCAGCATGCTGTGACAGGCCTGCAAGGTGTGCAGCTGGTCGAGCGGCAGATCCATGGTGTACAGGCTCGGCAGCTCCCTGCTGTTGAGGTCGTGAAGGACGTAGCCCGCGGCCGAGTGCTGCCGGCAGTCGCCCGCCGCGGTGATCTGCCACTGCAGGGGAATGGGAAGGCGCTGCTGAATCTGGTCCCACCTGTCATAGGCGGTGCTGATGAGCTTGGCCTGGGTGCTGTCGAGATCGGACAGATAGAAGTAGTACAGGGAGTACAGCAGGGGCTGCTCGATTGCGATGAACTTGCTGATGAACACCGGATCGTCAGGCACCAGGATCTGCATCGCGGTTCTTTCTGCTCATCGGCGGTGCGGGGGTCAGGCGCCGGGTTCGTACAGGACGGTGAGGATGCTGGCTCCGCGGGCGCGGGCGGCCAGGAGCCGGGCCCGGCCTTGGCCGCGTGACGCAGTGAGTGAGAGGTGTCGTCCGGGACCTGGACGCGATGATCGCGTTTGTCTGGAAGATCTCCGTGCACCCGGCTGTCTCAGCAGGCGCCTGCGCGATGCTCGTGCAGACCTACGGTGCGTGGGCGGCCCTGGGGTTCCTCCTGGTCGTCATCGTCGGCCGGCCTCGTGTCGAGTTGCGGGACCATACACGCAACCAGGTAATCGCCGGAACGATCGTAACCGCGGCAGTGTTCCAGTTGGCACGCCACCCCGCCGCCCGCTTTCCGCAGGTCGGGGACGGGACAGTTCATTCGGCGCTCTTTGGGTGGAATGGGGAGAAGTGCGCTGCAGGGTGAGGTTTTTCCATCATCGGTTTGAGCCGGCCAGATGCAGGGTGAGGACGGCTTGGACGACGCTGGTGATCCGGGTGGTCGAGCACCGGAGTTTACGGAGGAGCCGCCAGGACTTGAGGGTGGCGACGGTCTGCTCGACGAGGGCCCGGATCTTTGCGTGGGACCGGTTGACGGCCTGTTGGCCCGGGGGAAGGTTGTTCCGACGGCCGCGGTACGGAGTGCGGACCGCGCCGCCGGCACCCTGGTAGCCCTTGTCCGCCCAGCAGGTGATGCCTGCCTCGGCGAGAGCGTCGACGATGCCGTGCTCGCGTGCCGCCCGGATGTCGTGGACGGCTCCGGGCGGGGCCGGTGATGCCCAGAGGAAACGGCCTTTCGGGTCGGCGATGATCTGCACGTTCATGCCGTGCTTCTTGTGTTTGACAGAGGAGAAGGGCCGGTCGGCGGCGGCCCGGTCGATGGGCAGAAGCGTCCCGTCCAGGATCAGATACGCCGTCATCGACGCGGCCCGTACGGCTTCGGCGAGTGTGGGCGCGAGGGCGGGCCAGGAGCTCGACGGCCTCGGTGATGTAACGGTAGGCAATGGTGCCGGTGCCGGTGCCGGTGCCGGTGCCGCCATGACGTGCGGACCGACCACACCTCGGGTCCGCACCGCGCCACTCGATCAGGCCTGACGTCGCCTGTCTGAAACAGTGCGTCGGCCCCCGCA
>NZ_JBHSPC010000093.1:0-6477 GCF_042656345.1 Streptomyces incanus | reverse complement strand
GTGCGGGGGCCGACGCGCGTTCGGGCTCGGGGGTGCACCTGGGGGCTGCCGATCAATAACTCCTCTGTTCACTGCTCGGGGGAGGGTGGTGGGGTGCGGCCGGCGAGGGCGTGTCGGGCTCTGGTGAAACCGGGACCCCCCGTACAACGAAGTCCCAGCCTCCACGGCCCGCCTCTCCCATCGACCCGAACGATCCGGGTGACCACCCCACGGACAGGGCAGAGCCAAGTCGACAACGCCGTGGCCCGGGTCGGCGCCGGCTCAAGGATGGCAAATGCGTTGATTTTAATTCACATGGGCTAATCGGGCATATTTCGCGCGTGCCACTCCCACGGACAGGGCATCCATGGCCCGTCCAGCCGAATAGGTGCCTGATCCACAGGTCAGATCCACTACCTGGAGTTATGCATGGAACCAGAATCCACCGCACGGGACTGCGCATTCGACTTTGCCGAGGCCCTTGAATTCGATCCGGCGCTCAAGCGGCTCCTGGACGGAGAAACCATCAGCCGTATCCGGCTGCCCTACGGAGAGGGTGAAGCCTGGCTCGTCACCCGCTACGAGGATGTGCGCACGGTGACGACGGACCGTCGTTTCAG
Organism: Streptomyces incanus; assembly: GCF_042656345.1. Lineage (NCBI taxonomy): Bacteria > Bacillati > Actinomycetota > Actinomycetes > Kitasatosporales > Streptomycetaceae > Streptomyces > Streptomyces incanus. The sequence goes on along the minus strand of NZ_JBHSPC010000093.1, from coordinate 5,878 downwards.
CCGCAAGGCCATCATCGGTCGGAACTTCCCGCGTATGACTCCTGAGCCGATCGTCCAGGACGAGGCGATCAATGTCATGGATCCACCGGCCGGCAGCCGGCTGCGCAGTCTGGTCTCCAAGGGCTTCGCCCCCCGTCACATGGAGCACATGGAGAGGCGGGTCCAGCATGTCGTGGACGAGTTGCTGGACCGGATGACGGAACACGGTTCACCCGCCGACTTGATGGAGCATCTGGCGGGCCCCCTGCCGCTGACCACCATCTGCGAGGTCCTCGACATCCCCGAAGCCGATCGCTCGCAACTGCGCGCTCATGCGCGGACCATGATGGACACCGGCCTCGACAACCGGGACAACGCGGTGAAGGCCAAGGCGGAACTCCGCTCCTACTTCGCCACGCTGACGGCCCAACGACGCAATGACCCCGGCGACGACCTGATCAGCACGCTGGCCACCGCCCGTGACGGTGACGAGATCCTCAACGACCAGGAACTGACCGTCATGGCCATGGTTCTGCTCATCACCGGGCAGGACACCACCACCTACGAGATCGGGAACATCGTCTACACACTGCTCTCCCGGCCGGAAGAACTCGCCATGCTGCGCTCCCGCCCTGAACTGTTTCCGCAGGCCATCGAGGAACTGCTGCGGTTCATCCCCTTTCGAAAAGGCGTGGGCATTCCCCGGGTGGCCCTCGAAGACGTGGAACTGGGCGGCGTGACGATCAGGCAAGGAGACATCGTGCACGTCTCCTACCTGACGGCCAACCGGGACGACCGGAAATTCGACCGGCCTGACGAGCTGGATCTGGAACGCACCACCCCCCCGCACATGACGTTCGGCTGGGGTGGGCACCACTGTCTCGGTGCCCCCCTCGCCTCCGCCGAGATCCGGATGGCCACCGGGTCACTTCTGAAGCGCTTCCCCGGCCTGAAGCTGGCCAAGCCCGCCGACGAGGTGCGCTGGAACACCACGTCGATCTGGCGGTTTCCGCTCGCCCTGCCGATCTCCTGGTGACGGCGGCTCGCACCGGGGCCGACGGCTCCTGCCGGTCGGTGCCCGGCAGGAGCCGTTGCGGTCGCCTTCCCCGGACGCAGGTCGGCGCGGGACGGCCGGTCGGGCCGGGAGCGGAGGGACGGACTTCAGACCCCGGCTTCGGAACCCGAAACCCAGGTTCCCAGCGACATCTCGGCGGTGATGCCCGGACCGAAGCCGGCCATCAGACCTCGGTGCCCGTCGAGAGCCGATGCCTCGTCGAACATGCGCGACAAGGCGTCGAGGACCACCGCGCTCGCGATGTTGCCGTACTCCGTGAGCGTGGCGCGGCTGAAGCGAAAGGCCTCGAACGGCACGTCGAGGAAGTAGCTCAGGTCGTCCAGGATGCGCGGACCGCCGGCGTGGATGACGTAGAAGTCCATCTTGCTCGCGTTCCACTGGTGCTCGTCCGCGAGAGCGCACAGCACCGGAGCGAGTGGCTCCATGGTCCCGGGCACACGCTTGTCGAGCTGGAAGTGGAAACCCGTGGAACGAACCGCATAGGAGATCCAGTCCTCCGTGTCCGGGATGAGATACGAGCCGTTGCGTTCCAGTTGCACCCCCGTGCCGCCGCTCCCCCGAACCACGGCGGCAGCAATGCCGTCACCGAAGAGGCCGTTGGACAGCAGCGATCCCACGTCCAGGTCGGTGGGTTGGTAGCACAGCGAGCAGAACTCGCAGGCGATGATGAGCGCGTTGGCGTCGGGGTAGGCCTGGCAGAAGTCATGGGCCCGGTTGACCGCGGCGCCTCCCGCAGCACACCCGAGCTGGGCGATCGGCAGCTGCCTCGTCTCCTGACGGAAACCCATCTTGTTGATGAGCCACGACGTCATCGGCGGCATCATGAAGCCGGTGCAGGAGACATAGACGATCAAGTCGATCTGCTGAGGTTCCAGTTCGGCCTGATCGAGCGCCTGGCGTACCACCGCGGGTACGCGCTCCTTGGACTGCGCGTCGTAGACGGCGCTGCGGGCATCGAACCCAGGGTGTCGCAGCACCTTGTCGATCGGCTGTATCAGATGTCGTTTCTGCACCCCCGTGTTTTTGATCAGGCGGAGGGCCAGGTTGATCTGCGGATGGTCGCCGTGCAACCTCCGGGCCAACTCGAGGGTTTCCTCATTGGTGATGACGTACTCGGGGACCGCGATTGCTGGTTTGCACAAAACCGCCATAGACTTCCTCCTAGCGGAGAATGGTCACACCATGCGGACCTGGCCGGAGCCGAGAGACAGACCTGCCGAATGACAACCGCTGCACCATCACAACGCGTCATTCCGCGTGTAAGAACCAAAAGCGGGATCCATCGATCCGACGTCAATGTCCTGGGACCGGGCGCGGGTAGGCCTGTCACCTGCTTCGTTTTCGCCGCTTTAGGCAGAACTTTCTTCCACAGTGAAATTGGCCACCGGATTCACATTAAGGCGGCCGCGAGTGAGTCGCATGTCGAATATACGAAGGTCCGTGGCCTGCACTTCCAGATCGTCACCGTCAAGACCGGCACGTGCGCGCCGGTCGTCGTCGCAACGAGGCTGCGCAAGGGTTCGGCAGGCTCTGGCGAAGGGGCGGCGAGTCTGCTGCGCGAGGCGTTGGCCACGGTGCGGGCGATGGGGATCACCGCGCAGATCATCGTGCGCGCGGACTCGGCGTACTTCTCCCACAAGGTCGTCGGTGTCTGGCACCGCCGGCGTCCGCTTCTCCCCGGCCCTCGCGGTCAAGGAGACGGTCCGCGAGGCCATCGTGAACATCGCCGAGGACGCCTGGACGCCGATCGAGTACACCGCCGCGGTCTGGGACAACGAGGATGAGTGCTGGGTCTCCGATGCGGAGATCGCCGAGCTCCCCTTCACCGCGTTCACCAGCAAAAGGAAGCAGTTCCACACCACGGCCCGGCTCATCGTGCGGCGGGTGAAACGGCTGAACCCCAAGACGGTCCCGGAAGGCCAGGCCGAGCTGTTCGGCGTCTGGCGCCACCACGTCGTCTTCACCGACAGCCGCTTCACCCTCGCCCAGGCCGAGCCGATGTACCGCGAACACGCCGTGGTCGAGCAGGTCTTCACCGACCTGGAGGCTTCCGCCCTTGGCCACCTGCCCTCGGGGAAGTTCACCGCGAACTCCCCCAGAGGGGGTGCCCCCGGCCTGGCCGCCACCGCCCACAACCTCACCTGGGCCGCCTCACCCCGCCTCCACCGTTCACGCCAAAGCGCGGACCGGCACCATCCGCCGCCACCTCGTCCACGTCCCGGCCCGGATCGCGGCCAGGGCCCGGACGATCACCCTGCACCTACCTCAACGCTGGCGCTGGGAAGCCGACTTCACCGACCTGTGGACGACCACCGGACAGCGTCTGCGCACCTGACCCAGTTGCCCGACGCCCGCCCACGACCAGGAAGAACCCTCGGAGAACCCGCCATCGGGACGGCCACCCGGCAAAACGTGCTGCCCGCACCCGGAAAGATCACCAGAACCCCACCGGAAATCGGCGTTCAGAATTCACGCGGTGGATCGATGGTGAGTCAGGCAGGCTGACACAGGTCAACCTCCTCGTACTCCGCCGTTCGCCGTTCCTCCGACCAGACGAGCAGGAACGGGCACAGGCTTTCGCGCAGCATCTGGCAGAAATCGCCACCTTGGTCCGGAGAGATATGTCTGACGGCCAACCGGATACCGAGTGGTGGGACACCATTGGAGCGCAACCGACGTCATCGCATATCGCGGGGGCGCGTGAGTGCGTCGGCTCGTACGGATCCGGACTCCCGGACGGGCGGCCTCCCGGCGCAGAGTCGCCCGGTGACGGCGCCACCGGACACAGGCTCGAGCGGGGCGCCTGCTGCCGGGCCAGGACCGGACCACATGCGCAATGGCAGGCTCGCCGTCTCGGTGATCCAGGAGGGCGTGGTCCGGATCCCGCGGTGACGGCTGAACGCGATGGGTCTCCCGAGATGCCGATGTGCCGATGCGCGACTAGGCTCATTGGTGAATGCCGCAAGCACGGTACGTCCGGCCGACCGGTTTCCGAACCGAGCGGACCATGGCCACAGTGATCGCCCGCGTGTACCGACGGGCGGCCTGGAGGTGTCGGCCGTCGAGCCCGTGCATAGATCGGCATGAAGTGACGTCCAAAGACCCTGTCGCAATTTGCGGCTGCGGCCATCCATTCCCGCGCTCCTTTTCAGGACGCGGGAGAAGATGGAGCGAAAGGTTTCACCCATGCAAACACAACGTGCAAGGCGCATCGCCACGGCGTCAGCCGCAGGGCTGCTGATGGCCGGCGGCATCGCCGTCGGCACAGCAGGCACCGCTTCGGCCTCCCCTCAGAACTACAGTCACAGCCAGCACGACGGTCGTGGCGGTTACGACAACGGTCGTGGCGGTTACGGCGACCACGACGGCCGTGGCGGTTACGGCGACCACGATGGTCGCGGTGGTTACGACAACGGTCGTGGCGGTTACGACAACGGTCGTGGCGGTTACGGCGACCACGATGGTCGCGGTGGTTACGACAACGGTCGTGGCGGTTACGGCGACCACGATGGTCGCGGTGGTTACGACAACGGTCGTGGCGGTTACGGCGACCACAACGGCAGGTACTGATAACACACCGACGACAACGCGATGTGCGGGCCCCCGGGACCGCACATCGCGCCATCCTGGCTTGAATCAGCAGAGAAGGTCGTAACTCACAGAGGGCTCCGTTCGGTTCGCTGTCCGAGCAACCTGAAGTTCCCCCTTGAGCGTGGACAGCGGATGGTTACGCTGCGGGGGCGAGGCCTTGCGTTGTCAAAGTCCTGGTCTCGACCGGGGTGACGTACTCGTAGACGGGGTGCTTGCGCAGACGGGTGCGGTTGTACTCGACCTCGATGAAGCGGAAGACGTCGGCGCGGGCAGCCTCGTGGGATTCCCAGACCGTGGTCCCGATCTCGCTTTCAACAGTCCGAAAAAGCTTTCGGCGGCGGCGTTATCGTAACATGAGCCCGTTCTGCCCATGCTCTGTCTCAGCCTCAACTCCTTTATCAAGGTGCGGTATTCGCGTGAGGTGTACTCCGATCCGCGGTCCGAATGCGTAATGCAGCCCTCCTCCAAAGCACCACGCCCGGCAGCCATCTTCAGCGCATCGACAACGAGTTCGGCGCGGTGGTGATCGGCCATCGCGTATCCGATCACCTCACGGGTCGCCAGGTCGATGACCGTCGCGAGGTACCACCATCCGGCGAGGGTCGGCAGATACGTGATGTCCGAGACCAGCCGGGTGCCCGGCTCGGCTGCGGTGAAGTCGCGGCCGATCAGGTCCGGGGAGCCTGCCGCCTTCTTGTCCGGCCTGGTCAGGCTCCGGCGCTTGCGGCGGGTGATCCCGCGAATGCCGCGCTCGCGCATCAGCCGCTCGACCCTCTTGCGGTTGATCCGCCGTCCCTTCCTGCGCAGCGCCGCCGTGATCCTCGGGGCGCCGTACGCACGGCGGGACCCCGTGTGGATCTGCCGGAGCTCGGCAGCCAGCTCGTCCTCCTGGCGGACCCGCTCCTCGGCGGCCGGGCGGGCGGCAAGATAGACGTAGTAACCCGAGCGGGACACCCCAAGCACCTTGCACATCAGGGTGACGCTGTGACCACCGGGGTTGCTCTCGGTGGCCTTCTCCGCGTCGATGAACACGTAGCGTACGGCTACTTCGTCGACTCCTTCGCGAAGAAGGCCGCGGCTTTTTTCAAGATCTCGATGGTCTGCTGCTGTTCCCGGTTCTCCCGCCGCAGCCGGCGCAGTTCTTCTTTCTCGTCGCTGTTCAACGCGTCGGCCGCCAGGGCTTGATCAAGTTCCGTAGCTGTCCGGATCGTTGGTGATGCCCAGGATGGGGAG
>NZ_JBHSPC010000092.1:0-2765 GCF_042656345.1 Streptomyces incanus | reverse complement strand
CGACACAGCAGTCCAGCCACGATCAGACTCGCCTCTACCGCTTAACTGAACGGCATTGCCTCTTGGTGGGTGGCACGTCATGCGGGGCCAGTTGGAGGAAGTACTGCTTCGCGCGCAGCAGAGGAACGTGGTCGTACAGATCATGCCTGTCGGATGTGTGGAACATGCCGCGCTGGATGGGCCGTTCACCCTGTACGAGACGCAGAAGGGGCAGCGGCTCGCCTATGTTGAGGCGCGGAACGACAGCCGCCTCTTCACTGAGCGAAGGTCGGTGCGCGAGTATGAGGAGCAGTACGGCATCCTGCGTGCTCAGGCCCTGACTCCGCGCGAGTCCCTGGGGCTACTCGAGAAGATGCTGGGAGAACTATGAACGCGGAAGACGCGACGCACGGTGAGTCCAAGCTGTCCTGGCGCACCAGCAGTTACAGCACGGGGTCGGGTGGCGAGTGTGTTGAGGTCGCCCTTGCGGCTGTCGGTGTGTATGTGCGTGACTCGAAGTGCGTGGTGCAGAGCGGGCCTGTGTTGAAGGTCGGCTCGGCGGCGTGGTCGGCGTTGCTTGAGGCGGTCTGAGTTTGGTGCCTCGGTGAGCCAGTCATTCCATGGCTAGTCGAGCCGAGGCGTACGGCGGCTCACGAGGTCGGCAGTTCTTTCGAAGAAGCGCCGACCTCGTGAGCCGTAGACCCAGGCGGCGTCAAGGAAGCCAGCGCAACCGTGCGTCGGCGGCCATCTGACACGTCAGTCGGATCCCTCCGGACGAGGTCACCTGAGCACCGTCCAGGTTGCACTTCCGGTTGGGTTCGTTGCAGCTGCCCTTCTTGTGGCCTGGTACATCGGCGCAGTTCAGCGTGTCGTGCGCCTCTTGACCCGCCGGCGAGAGGTTGTCGTAGTTGCTCCCGTCATGTCGGCCCGGTGAGTCGGAAAGTGTGCTCTGAGGAGTGGGCTCTGTTCGGACCGAAGGTGACCGCTTCGTCGGCTCCGGCTGTGCTACCGGCTCAGCGGGTTGCGTCTCCGCCTGCTCAGAAGGTGATGCGGTGACGGTTTCGGTCGCCGTTGCCGTAGCGGTTACCGTGATTGTGGTCGCCGGAGCCGGACGGGCCGCAGTCTCGGCGGTGGTCTGGGTTGCGCTTCCGCCCAGAGTAAGGGCAAGAGCAATGGCAAGAGCACTTCCTGCGACCACGGCAACCACAGGGATTAGACCCCGGGCGCGGAGGTGAGAGTGAGAAGCGTCTGGCAATTGAGCACTTGAGGACGTGAAGAAAGCTCCCTGGGGCTCATTGGATTCCTCCTCATGGACAGTGCGAACGAGTCCTTCCTCTTCCGAGTCAAGGTGCTGCGGGGCAGTTGGGGTGTTGTGTTCGGGGGATTTGACGTCGGCGGACTTCTCCAAGCGCGACAACATCATGGCGAGGGCCGCGTCCAGATGCGCGCGGCGCGCTTCCTGAGCTTCCCGCTGTGCCAGGTCAGGATCCGCTCCGGGGAACGGGAACCTGCGACTCCAGTCACTCTTGTGACAATTCGCGCAATTCGAGACGGCTTCGCTCTTGACGCGTATCAGCCAACCTACGCCGTGTCCGCAATGTGGGCATATATGCTGAACTCTGGGCATGGCTCCTCCTCAATGACCTACACATGCTTGAAGTGGCCCAAATGTAGATCACGAGTGGAGTGGTGTTACTCCGCACCCCTGTCAGCTTGGAACCCATTAAGTAACGGCGCGGTGTTCCTGGTTCCTGAAGTGGTGGCGAGTCGCGCGAGTGCGCATGTGCAGGTGCGTGCTGTACAGGGGGAGGGCGGCGCTCGTACCTGGTACGGGGGAAGCAGGGCCAAGTGGCGCGAAAGCTACGATGCGTGTCTTTAGAGTGAGCTGTGAGTGACGGTCGGGTGCCTGTGCCGGGGTATACGGCGGGCGCCACTGTGCGGGTGGGTGAGGTGAGGTCACCGGTGACTACGGCTCACGGTGAGGGCGAGACGGGCATCCTGCGGTGTTTCGGGCAGCAGTTGCGGCTGCTGCGGACGAGCCGGGGGCTGACGCGGGCGGAGCTGGGTGCGAAGCTCAGTTACGGCGAGGACATGGTCGCGTCGGTGGAGCTGGGGCGGCGGATTCCGAAGTCGGAGTTCATCGAGCGGGCGGACGCGGTGCTGGAGGCCGGCGGTCTGCTGACGGTGATGAAGGAGGAGGTGGCGCGAGCGCGGTACCCGGCGTTCTTCCGGGACGCGGCGAAGCTGGAGGCGGAGGCGGTCGAGCTGCATGTGTATGCCAACCAGGCTGTGCCGGGCCTGTTGCAGACGGAGGAGTACGCGCGGGCGGTGTTCGATGCGCGGCGCCCTCTCCTGGACGAGAGGGTCATCTCCGAGCGGGTGGCGGCCCGCCTTGCACGGCAGGAGATCTTCGACCGGAAGCCCCTGCCAACGATCAGCTTCGTGATCGAAGAGTCGGTACTGCGGCGGCCGATCGGCGGGTGGGGCGTGTGGCGTGGACAGTTGGAGGATATCTGCCTCCGAGGACAGAGCCGGAACGTCGAGATGCAGATCATGTCGACCGAGGTCAGCGAACATGCGGCGTTGGCTGGACCGTTCACCTTGATCGAGACGGTCAAAGGCCAGAGGATCGCCTATGTGGAGGTGCAGAAGGAAAGCCGTCTGCTCCACGAGCGAAGTTCGGTGCGTGAGTACGAGGAGCAGTACGGCATCCTCCGGGCACAGGCGCTGACACGGCAGCTGTAGTTCGTGACTCGTGAGGTTCCTGTCATGCGATGGCCACTGCC
>NZ_JBHSPC010000091.1:0-22337 GCF_042656345.1 Streptomyces incanus | reverse complement strand
TCATACCACCGGGATAGCACTCGACCAGCCGATGTCAAACCGAAGCGAAGGATTCAGTAGAGCGAAGAATCTGATCCTCGATCGCCGAGAGCGAGGTCGTCTGCTTGCGCTTGGTGTACTTCTCGGTCTTGATGAGCAGCCGCAGGTCGGACAGGGCGCGCTCGTCGGGTTCCAGAATGACGCGCAACTCGTCTTTGCCGGCGCTGTGCATCCGGGTCTCTTCGGGGCCGAACGGGTACTCCGGGGTGATGAAGTGAACTGTCAGCTCGCGCTGCTGTCCATACACCTGGTCATCGAGCTTGTAGCCGAACGCGAAGTCCTGACCATTCTTGGCGTACCGCAGCTTGTTGGTGCGGATGACCTCGCCCGTGAGTATCTTGAACAGGCGACTGCTGACCTCGGAGGCGTCGATGTCGACGTTCTTGATCTCTTCCTCGATGCCCTTTTCTTCATTGGTCAGGTACACGTAGACGTTGCCGTTGCGCTGCACGTACGTCTGCGTCTCCAGCAGCGTCAGGGCCTCCTGTACCTGCTTGGACAGCGCGGGCAAGTCAAGCCCGAACCGGTCGTAGACCAGCACGGTCAGGTTGCGCGGAGTCGCGCGGAAGCCCTCGACGTACTTGACCAGGAACAGCGCCTTGAGCAGGCGCACAGCAAGCTCGTTGGGGAGGTTGCGCTCGGCGACGTCGATCGAGCGCTGCGCGGCGGACTTCAGCGAGGCGCGGATACCCGCGAACATGTGGTCGAAGGTTGCGAGTCTGCCGACCTCGACATCGCCGACGTCCTTGGCGACCTGCTGCACGACGCCGAGCATGGAGCGCTCACCGACCGAGCTGTTGCGGCCCTCGAACACGTTGTGGTCCGAGATGCCCTCTATCGCCGCCTGGAAGAGCGGGAACTGGTAGCTGACAAATGGGTACGTGCCGACGAAGTGCGCCTCGTCGGTGTAATTACGGTAAGTCTTCGCGCCGTCAACGAAGTCGAACAGCGTCTTGAAGTTCGCGTGCTGCTCAGCGTAGATCTTCGCCAGGGCGGTCTCGCCTGCCTCGTTCTTCTCCAGAAGACGCTTGCGGATGACCTCCTCAACATCGGCGCTAGTGAGTTTCACTCGCGTCCTGAATCGCGCCTGGATCTTGGAGAAGTCGTTGCCCTGCTGCTTGGTGCGGTCACCGACGACCTTGTCCATGTCCTCCTGGGAGGTGACGAACACCCACGCTCGCCCCTGGCACTTGGTGTTCAGCGACTCGGCGATCGTCTGGAGGTTCAGCATCAGGTGCGTGTTGGACCCGATGAACTGGCCGACCTCGTCCACGAAGAAGTTCAGCCGGAAGCCCTCGTCCTGCCTGTCGACCCATGCCTTGACCTCGTTGGCGAAGTCTTCGATCGACACCGCGTACTCGGTGCGGTACTTCGTCAGGATGTTGGTCGGCGTCCCCTCGGTCTGGCCGCTGACTTCGGCGTACGCCTTGGCCACATTGGCCTCTTCGAGCACGCCCTCCTCACGGCCATGCGTCCAGTCGCGTCCCGCGATCTGCGCGTACGCAGCCTTGAACGCCTCGTACTGGCCACGGTTGTCCAGGTCCCGCTCGAATCGCGCTACGTGGCCCTGGTTGCCGTAGTAGCCACAGCTCTCATCGAAGACCTTGACGAACACCTTCAACAGCGCGTCGCCCTGATCTTTCGTGATGAGCGTCGCCTTCTGGTCGATGTTGAACAGCAGGCTCTTGGCGGGGATACGGTCGGCCTTGGTCAACAAGGCCGGGAGGAAGGCGCCCTGCGCCTTCGACCGGAAGCTCTCGGACACGCGCTCGCGCGGAAACGCCTGCCCTTCCACGTCGCCGAGCAGGTGGGCGAGCATCTTGAGCAAGTGGGACTTACCGGAGCCGAAGAAGCCCGAGATCCACACACCGTTCGCGTTGGTGTAGTTCGTGTACGCCTCAAGCAGGAGTTCGAGGCCCTTGGCTGCCTCGTTGGTCAGGACGTACTCGTCGACCTCAGTGCCCAGGTGCGCGGTGTCGTCAGCCTTGATGACGCCCTCGATCGGACGCTGGACGTCCTTGGCGAAGATCGCGTTCAGCTGCATCGGGTCACGCCTCCTGGTCCAGGATGTTCTTGGCTCGGTAGTACTGGTCGTCCTTGAGTCGCCCGAACAGTACGAGCGACGACCCCAACGTGTCGGACTGCTCGTAGCGGCCGGGGAAGAACAAGAGCATCGGCTTGCCCGTCACGACGCTTTGCAAGTTGTTCAGCACGTTGTGCGAGCGGATGTACGGGAAGACTTCGCCGATACCGGTGAGGAAGAAGATGTCGAAGTTGCCCTCGGCGAGCTTGGCGCGGATCGCAGGCGAGATGTGGTCCTGCGGGTCGAGCATCCCTTGAAGCAACTCGCGGAAGTCGGCTTTGTCCTGCTCCGGTTCGAGGGCGAGCAGGCGATCCCAGACTCCGCGCTCTTTGAGCATCTCCACCGAGAGGTCGTAGAGATTGATCTCACGGACCTCGATTCCCTTGTTGGCCAGTCGGTTCTTGATGCGCTTCCTGGCCCCCGCGACCATGAGGGCGTCTTCGGGGTCGTAGGGGTAGATGAAGAACGGCACCTCGTTGCTCAGGCCCTCCATCTGGAGGAACCGCTTGCCGCTGAGTACCTGAAACAGATGCTCTTCCTGCTTGGACAGCTCGGTCGGCGTCACCGCTCAGCCCTCCTTGTAGCGTGATCATTGGTCGGGAAGAACCGCAGATCGCTCGGCGTGCGCGTGCACAAGGTGCTAGCGACCCGCTGCGATAGCACGGCTTGGAGCAGGTGTCCGCGGTCGGAGAGCAGGCCGGCCTCGTTAAGCATCCGAAACACGTTCGAGCGCAGCCTGCGCAGCGTCGAGTCCTTGACCTCAGCCAGCTCGGTATGCCACAGAGCCTTGCCGCGCACGAAGCTGTCGTAGTCCTCGTACGTGAGCGTCGATGTCAGCAGGAGGAACCGCTCGCGCACCACCTCCTCGGCGAACTCGCCGATCAGGTCATAGCGACGGCAGGCAGCCGCCCACAACAGGTGTCCGCGCTCGGGGGCCGTCGCGTCGATGAGCAGTTCGATCTCGTCGTCGGTGAGCACGGCGAGCCGCTGGGTGACCTCGCGGGCGAAGCGTCGCCCCGACGCGACCGTGCGAGCCTGCAGCAGGTTGTCCTGCTCGATCACCGCGCGCACCTTCGACCAGTCGTGCTCGCGCAGGTACAGCGGCGCGGCGATGAGAGCCTCGCGCATGAGAAGGGCACCGCTGGTGAACGAGAGCGCATAGCGCGACGCAGGGGCGGTCCCTTCCGCCACGAGGCACCTCCTTTCGGGAATCAGGCAAGTCGATCAGGATAGGGCGACCCACCGACACCTCCCTCGTGTCAGTGGGCGAACCCTCAGGTCAGCCCGATCCTGCGTGGTCGCTCGATGACGCGGCACCGCCGCTGCGCACCCACTCATCGATTTCACTGGTCTGGAATTTCCAGAGGCGTCCGAGCTTGTGGGCTGGCATGCCCTTCTCCGCGATCCACCCATAGACCGTGTCTTTCGTGATGCCGAGGTGGGCGGCGATGTCGTCGGCGGACAGCCACGGTTCAGCCACGGTGGAACCTCCGGTCGACAGTCAGCGTGAGCACATCGGGCCTGCCTACCCTACCGGTGCCTGCGGCGGTCTATACCCGGTTTAGCCGGGTGTAGCCGGACTATGCCACGCTGCTCGGCGCCTTTCCTGGTCCAGTACCGGGCGAGGTGGGGTATGGAAGCTTCACTCCCGGTTGGCGACGATGTCGACCCAGAGCCCACCTGAAGGAAGCGGCGAAAGGGCCCGGGCCGCCGATGAAGTGTCTGTGCAGCTCGATGCTGGTCACGAAGACCGTGTGCAAGCCGGACCTATCCGCCGCTGCTGGCGCGGGCTACACGGCGTTCTGTGGTCAGGCGCCCTGTCGTGCGAGGTCCGTCCGCGACGAATGACCTGCGTTTGGCTGAAACCTCCGCTGCCCGCTGGCGTTGTTCCGGCCCCCGACGTTGCGAGCAACGACTTTCAGGAACGGATCAGAACCCGTCTCCTTTGGCGCAAGGAAGGGCGCCGAGAAGTCCGCTGGTGCTGATTGGCACGACTCGTACGCCGACCGAAGAAGCGCCTCCAGTCGCGCTGCCTGAACACGCATGTCGGGGTCGTGCATCTCGTTCCATGGCGTGTCTGCCTTCCGGCTATGGGCCGGGCCGCCCACCTGGTGGGGTGGGCGGCCCGGTGTGGAGGTGGGGTCAGGAGGTGGCAGGCTTGGCGGGAGTGCGCTTGCGGGCGGGGCGCGGCGTCGGCTCGATGTCGGTGGCCTTGGCGGCGGCGGGCTTGGCGGCGGTGCACTTGCGGGCCGGGCGCGGCTTGGGCTTGTCGGCGGCCGCGGAGTCGACCTTGGGGCGGCGGATCCGCTTGGCGGCGAGCTCGTCGGCCGAGGCCTGCGGTGCGGGCGCGGGCTCATCGGCGGCGGCCTGCGGCTCGGGCTCGGGCTGGTCGGCGTTGCCAACGTCGGCTGCGGCTGCGGCCTGGATGGTCGCCTCGGTGTCGGGCTCCCAGGGGCGTTGTCGGCGATTGCCTCGGCAAGTACTTCGTATTGTCTTATTGACGATAAATGGGGTGCCGTGCCAAGCTGACTCAACATCAAACTGTCGCTGAGACAACCCTTTCGGCCTCTCGTCGCGGCTGCTCCACGCAGGCTGCTTGCGCCTGGGATCGCTGCCCGCACGCCACCGCTCGGCCCGCCTGCGCGCGCCGCCGCACCTTATGGAGACTCCATGGCCCAAGCCCGTACCCCGCAGTTTGCCTTGGACGCGCGGGGCACTGACCGGGCCGCCGGCGTGCTGCTCGGCGCGGCCGTGGGCGACGCGTTGGGCGTGCCCTACGAGTTCCAGACGCGGCTGCGCGAGGACCAGCAGCCGCGGATGATCGGCGGCGGCCTGGGACCGTACGAGCCCGGCGAGTACTCCGACGACACCCAGATGCAGGTGTGTATCGCCCAGGTCGCGGCCACCGGGGCGGACCTGCGCACCCCGGAGGCCCTTGACGCGATCGCCGCCAACTTCCAGGGCTGGCTGAGCGGCGGCGCCAGTGACGTCGGCTCGCAGACCCGCACCGTCCTGGGCACCGCCGGCCGGGCCGGCGGTGCGCCGGGCGCGGCGCTGCTGGATGCCGCCCGCAGCTTCACCGCCGGCACCGATCGCGCCGCCGGGAATGGCTCGCTGATGCGCACCGGGATCGTCGCCCTGACCCACCTGGGCGACGTCGCGGCGATGGCCGAGGCCGCCATCGCCGTCAGTGCGCTCACCCACCCGGATCCGGACTGCGCCGACGCCTGCGTGCTGTGGTGCTCCGGCATCCGCACCGCGGTACTTGAGGGCACGTTCGACGGCGTGCGCGCCGGTTTGGACCTGATACCCGCGGAGCGCCGGGCGATGTGGGCCGAGCGGCTCGATGAGGCGGAGGACAAGGCGCCGCACCACTTCGGCAACAACGGCTGGGTCGTTCACGCGCTCCAGGCCGCCTGGTCGGCGATCACCCGCACCGCCGTGCCCGAGTTGAGCCCTGCCGAGGGCAGCTTCCCCGCCCAGCACCTACGCCTCGCCTTGGAGGCGGCGGTGCGGGCCGGGACGGATACCGACACCGTCGCGGCGATCGCGGGCGCCCTGCTCGGCGCGCGGTGGGGCTGCTCCGGCATCCCGCTGGCCTGGCAGCAGGCCGTCCACGGCTGGCCCGGCCTCAGCGGGGCCGACCTGGTCCGCCTCGCGGTGCTCACCGCCCGAGGCGGGATCGATGACGCCCAGGGCTGGCCCTCGGCGCCGCGCATGGCCGTCGGCAACCACCGCAGCTTCGCCATACCCCACCCGCACGACCCCGGGGTGATTCTGGGCAACCTGGCCCTGACCCAGGCTGGTGAGCCGGTCCCCGTCGACGCCGTGGTCTCGCTCTGCCGGGTCGGTACGGACCCGATCCTGCCCGGTGCTGACGTCGAGCACGTCCGGGTCTGGCTGGTGGACAGCCAGGGAGAAAACGCCAACCTCCACTACGTTCTGGACCAGGCCGCCCGCCAGGTGCAGCTGCTGCGTCAGGAGGACAAGCGGGTCCTGCTCCACTGTTTTGCCGGGCAGAGCCGCACCCCGGCCGTCGCCGCGATCTACAGCCACCTGGCGACCGGCGCCGACCCCAATACCGCGCTGAAGGACCTGCGCCGGGCGCTGACCGGCGGCTGGCATCTCGAGGCGCACCCCGAGATGTATGACGCGGTGTATGAACTGGAGCAGCTGCTGGAGGAGCCGGGGCCGGGCGACGATGCCGAGCAGAAGCAGCGCAGGCAGTTCCTGAAGGAGAAGGAGGCGGCGTCCCGGGCGCGCGGGATGCTGCTCGGCCTGGCGCTGGGCGACACGTTGGGCGCTGCCCGGGGCAAGCTGCTGGCCGACGGCCCGCTGCAGGCCCGGGTCAGCACCCAGTTGGCCTGCTTCACCGCCGAGGGAACGATCCGCGCGTTCGTGCGCGGCGACCACAAGGGCATCTGCCATCCCCCATCGGTGGTGTGGCACGCCTACTGCCGGTGGGCCGCCCTGCAGGGGATCGAGGCGCGGCGCTGGGCATGGGAAAACAACACGCCGGACGGCTGGCTCGCCCAGGTGCCCGTGCTGGCCGAACGGCGTGGTTCCGCACCGGCAACCGTGGCCGCCCTGTCCAAGATCGAGCAGGGCACCATGGACAGGCCGACGACGACCAGCCGCGGCTGCCATGCACTCACCCGCACCCTCCCACTCGCCGTAGCCGTCGCCGGGAGAGACCCGAGGTACTGGGTCCGACAGGCCCGCGAGATCGCCGCGCTCACCCACGGCGACAGAGCCGCGCAGTCCGCAGCAGCCCACGCGACCGCGCTCCTGAGCCACTGTCTTACCGGCGAACGGGTCCAGGACACCCTGCAGGCGGGGCTGTCCGCCCTGCCCTCCCTCGACGAGGACCTCACTGACACCGAGCACAGCCAACTCACGGCAGCACTCCGTCAGGGCCAGGACCATCCCGCGGACGCCCGACGGCTCGCACGGCTCGCTCCGGACGCCACCGCGCCGTCGGCACTCCTCGGCGGCCTGTATGTCGCCGCTTCCTTCCCCGACCGCGCCGACCTCGGTGCCGCACTGCGCTTCGCCGCCGAGGCGCCCGACGGCGACTCGGTCGCCTGCGTGACCGGTGCGCTGCTCGGAGCGGTGCACGGCGCCGAGGCGCTGCCCATCGACCTGGTGAGCCGCCACGAACTGGCCTGGGTCCTCGACACCCTGGCTCGCGACCTCGTCGCCCAGCTCACCGACCGGCCGGGCGGCACCGAGTACACCAGCGGCTGGGACCGGCACTGGTGGAACCGCTACCCCGGCTGGTGACCCGCCGGCTCCTGTCTCGCGGACGTCGACCGCGTCACCGACTCCCCACTCGTCGATCTCGGTGACCGGCGTGGCGAAAGTGTGCGCGCCGGTGATGTCCGCCTCCAGGGCGGTGAGGCCCGGGACGGGGTGGTCGGTGAGAAAGCGCACGTTGCGGTCGACGGCGAGTACGTCCGCGACGTTGGCTCGACTCAGCAGGAGGCGGGCCATGGTGCCGGTGCCGGCGCCGATGTCCAGGCAGTGCCAGTGCGGATGTCCATGTGTCGGCATCTCGGCAGGGGTGACAGACTCCTCCTCTCGGAAGCAAGGGGAGGGGCCATGGGGTTCGGCTTTCGCGTTGGTGTGCCGGGACTGAGCGTGCGGGTCTCGACCCGGGGGGTGCGGACTTCCGTAGGGCCCCGGGCGGCACGCATCAGCATGGGCAGCGGAGGCACCCGGATTTCGTCCGGGCTGGGCCCGTTCTACGCCTCCAGCTCGCTGAGCGGAGGGCGCCGCCGCACCAGCACGAGTCGCGCCACGCGTTCCCGGGCCGTCGCCCCCTCAGCGGCACAGCTGGACCGTGCTCGCCGGCAAGCCGAGCGGGCTCAGCAGGAGGCGGAGCGCGATGCCGCGATCGCCCAGTTGCAGGAGCTGCGACGGCAGACGACCAGCGTTCACCTGCAGTCCTTCCCTCCGTTCCAGCCACCGGTGGTTCCGGAACCGCCTCAGCTCGGCATGCCCTGGGCCCTGGCGGAAGCCCAGGCTCACCACCTCGTGGGGCTGGGTGTATTCGCCCGCGCCGACCGGTCGGCAGCGAAGAGAAGGGCGGAGGAAGACGCGCCGAACTACCTGGCCGCCGAACAGGCTCGCCTGCACGCTGTCCATGGCCAATTGACCGGTGAGGCCAATCAGTGGTGGCAGTCCCTCATCGCGAACGACGAGGAGACCGTCTGTGAGGTGGTCAACTACGCCTTCGCCGACAACCCCGCCGCGGGGTGCGCAGTAGGAGTCGACGGCTCTGTCCTGTCCGTCGTCATGCGACACCAGGACATCGACTCGCTGCCCGACCAGACGCCCGGAGTCACTTCCAGCGGTCGCCCCACCCTCAAAACGCTCAGCAAGCGGGACCGCACCCTGTGGTGGCTCACCTCCATGGGGTCGAACATCATCGCCACGCTCAAGGAAGGCTTTGCCACCGCGCCGGGGATCACCGCCATTGATCTGGCCGTGCTCACGCGCCTGCCGGACACCCAACGACTCGGCTTCGTGGCCTACGGCCGCTGGACGCGTCAGGTCGTTGAAGCCGGCCCGTGGCGGGAGACGGGAGACGCGCTGAGGTTCCTCGATATCGGCCAGGACGTCGCCTGCTCGGTGACCACAACGGCTTCCGGCAACCTGTCCAGCACCATCAAGCCCCTGGACACCAGCCGGCTGCCTGGACTGCAGAGTCTTCTCGACCACGCCCAGGACGACGCCGGGTCCGGCGATATGACCCTGGCCGACCTGGACGGAGGCCTTCGCACCCACGTTCCTGCCGCACACCACGCTCAGCAAGATCCCTACCGGATCCGCCCCTTCGCCGAGTGGAAGAGCCAGTCCGCTCCAGCGCAACCGCCCGCCCCCACGGCGCCGGGTCCCAGCCCTGCGACTGCGCTCGTCCCAGGACAGACCCTGACGCTGCCAGAAGAAGCCTGGCAAGGGCTGCTCATCGCCTTCACCTTCGCCGGCGCCGACGCGGATCTCACCCTCTTCCTGACCGACAGTGAGAGCCGGGTGACCGGCGACGAGGACTTCGTCTTCTACAACCAGCCCTCCGCCGCCCAGGGCGCGGCTCGCCTCCTCGGCAAGCAGGTCGAGGGCCAGCACACCGTCGAACGCGCAGCCGTCCACCTCGCAGCCCTGCCCGCTCACATCCAGCGCCTCACGATCGCGATCAACATGGATGTCGATACCGGCCTCACCTGCGGCTCCCTCACCCATGCCTCGCTCTACTTCGACTGCGCCAGCGGTGCTGCCTGGACATTCCAGCCGCCCTCCGACCCCGACATCCGCGCCATGGTCATCGCGGAGCTGTACCGGCACACCACCAACGGCCAGCCCACATGGAAGCTACGCGCGGTCGGCCAAGGTTGGGCCGACGGCCTCGACGGACTCGCCCGAGCCCACGGCGTGCACGTGGAATGACTACCCCCGGCCCCAAGGGGGACGGTGCTCCGTGCCGGCCAGGGGGGTCGTCACGATTACCCAGGGGGGTACCGCATCATGCCGGGCAGCAGAAAGCCCGCCACCGAAACGACGGAGGCAGGGCCTGGGCGTTGTCGGTCTCGCTCGGGCTGCTGCCGAGGCGTCGCTCCAGGGCTTCCAGGCCGACGTCCTTCCATCTGCTATCCGTACTCGTGCGAGCCGTGAGACACAGGCAGAGTGTCTGCATGGCAGTGGTACGACGGGCTACCTTAGGGGCGTAGGTGCATCCCATCAATAAATTGCATGTGCATACACTCGGGAAGTGATCTTGCGACTCGCGGGAACCTCAACATCAATTGGCTCTGTTGTGCCTGGTCAAGGGAACTCGTGAACGACCCACATCGATCGACTGTAGGCAATCGAGGGTCTCGACCGTTCAGGTCGAGGCCCTCGATTGCTTTTGCGTCACCGAGGGTGATGCGTGATGTCTTGGAGGGGGTGTGTTCAGCGAGTTGCACCACTCGCTGAACACACCCCCTTCACGAGCTGAAGCGGCTACACCTCCCCATGGGGGTGAAAGTACTGTCAAACCCTTCCTTGTGCTCGCGTTCGCCGACCTCAGGTCATGTTCGTGGGGTTCGTGCGGGACTCCGTGCTCCTCGGGGTTTTCCGGGCTGCGCACGGGGCTGGTTGACTTCTTCCGCGCGGGCTGTCGACGCCGGGCTTTTGGCCGGGTGGTTCGCGCACCGACACACCGCTGGGGCTCACTGGAGGAAGTGCACGTGGAGCAGTTCGCTGCGGGCAGGGTACTGCGCGGCAGGTACCGGCTGGACCGGATTCTGGGCAGAGGGGCGATGGGGCACGTCTGGGAGGGGACGGACGTGTATCTGGAGCGCCCCGTGGCGGTCAAGACCGTGGCCGCCGACCTGCTGGCCCTGCCGGACTGGCGCCGCACCGCCCTGGCGCGCTTCGAGAGGGAGGCGAAGACCGCCGCCCGTCTGGACCACGCCAACGTCACCACCGTGTACGACGCGGCCGTGACGGAGGACGTCTGCTGCCTGGTGATGCAGCTCGTCGACGGGACGACCCTCGACAACGTGATCGACGGCGCCGACGACGGACGTCTGCCGGTGCCCACCGCGGTCTCCGTGGCCGCGCAACTGTGCTCCGGGCTCTCCGCCGCGCACGCGGCCGGCCTCGTCCACCGCGATCTCAAGCCGCAGAACGTCATGGTGCGCACCAGCGGTCTGGTGAAGATCCTCGACTTCGGTCTCGTGAAGGTCCTCTCGGACGCCGACCCGCAGCTGACCATGACCGGAGAGACGCTCGGCAACGTCGCCTACGCCTCGCCCGAACTCCTCGCCGGGGACAGGGCGCTGGACGGCCGCAGCGACCTGTACGCGGTGGGGTGCCTGCTGCACCACATGCTCACCGGCCGACCCCCTTTCGACGGCCCCGGTCCCGCCGAGCTGGTGACCCGGCACCTCACCGCGCCCCCGCCCCGCTTCACCGACCACGGTGTCGACGCCCCGGCGGCGCTCCAGGACCTGACGCACGCACTGCTCGCCAAGAGCCCCGAGGACCGTCCCGGCGGTGCGGCGGACGTGTACGCGTCGCTCGTCCCGTACCTGCCGGCCCCCGACCCGGCGTTCGCGAACCGCAGGATGCCGCCGGAGGACCCCCGGCGGCCGTTCCTCGTGCCGCAGGGGCCGGTCATGCCCCGTTAGCCGGGGCCGCCACCGCGGGCCGGGTCACGCCGCGGCCGGCGGCCGCACCTCGATCAGCTCCTTCAGGAACGGGCTCGCCTCCCCGTGCCAGAAGACGTCCAGGCTGTCCCGGGCGCGTGTGGCGGCCACGAACAGCAGGGACCTGGCGCGCTGCATCTCCGTGCGGTGGCGCGCCGGGTCCGCGGTGCGCCGCTGCTGGACGCCGGCGCGCGGCACCAGCCCGTCGGTCACCCCGGCCAGGATCATCCGCCGGTACTCCAGCCCCTTGAACCGGAACATCGTGCCGATGTGGACGCCGCTGTCGCCGAGGGGCCCGTCCGGGCCGATCTCCAGCGCCATGATGCCGTGCTCCCTCAGCGTGTACGCGACCTCCCGCGCCATGTCGTTGGTCGGCACGGCGATAGCGATCTGCTCGTGCGGCACCTCCCCCCACGACTCGATCAGCGCGGCGATCGCCTCCCGCTCGTCCGCCCAGTCGGCCAGCCGGTGCAGGTCCGGTACGCCGCCGCTGAGCACGGACCGGTACCCGGCCAGCGTCTCGGCGCTGCCGTCGAGGTCGTCGTACTTCTCGTCGCCGAGCACGTTCAGCGCCGAGCGCAGGATCTGCCGGGTAGTGCGGTAGCTCAGCGACAGCTTCGAGGACCGGCCGCGGATGTTGATGCCGAGACTGCCGAGGGTCACCTGGTTCTTGTAGATGCGCTGGTGGGTGTCACCGACCAGGAAGAGGTCGTTGCGGTCCGGGGCGGTCATCGCGCGCAGCATCTTCCAGTGCGCGGGCCGCAGGTCCTGGGCCTCGTCGACGACGATGTGCCGATACCGGTAGCGCAGCCAGCCCCCCGAACCGTCGGCCACGTGGACGTTGTCGAGGCCGCCCGCCTCCTCCCGGCGGCGGTCGATGTCCTGGATGCGCCGGGCGCGTGCCACCTCCAACTGGGCCGCCCGCTCCGCGATCTGGTCCCACGTCTGGACCCCGAGCCGGTCCAGGCGCTGGGTGAACCGCTCGGCGAGCTGCCAGATCTCGGCGCGCTCGGCACGGGTGACGGTGCGCCCGCGTCCGGCGCGGCGGGCACGGAAGTAGTCCGTGCGGGAGGTCACCGCCTGGCCGAGGATCACCTGCGTCCACTCGTCGTGCAGGAACTCCGCGTCCCAGCCGTCCTCGCCGAGCTCGTCGAGGAGCGAGCGCCATTCGCGGACGGCCTGCGCCTCGTCGACGATCCGCTTGCGGTTGCCCGGTTCCGCCTCCCGGACGGTGCGCAGCGCGAGCTGGTCGACGTGGCTGATCTCGACGCGTGACAGCAGCGCCTCGCCGCCCAGGGCGAGCAGCCGTGAACGCAGGTCCGCCGCGAGGTTCTTGTTGTACGTGGTCAGCAGGACCGGCTTGGTCCGGCCGGCCGGGAGCCGCTCCACCAGGTGCTTGACCCGGTGCAGTGCCACGATCGTCTTGCCGGTGCCGGGCCCGCCGCCCACGCGTGCCGGACCGCTGTAGTCCCGCGTGACCAGCTTGGCCTGGGTGGGGTGCAGGAACACCTTCCAGCGCCCGAAGTCCTCGCCCTCCAGCGCCTCGCGCAGCGCGTCGTCGGTCGTGGTGACGATGGTCGCGGGACGCTCGACGGCGGCCCGGAAGTCCTCGGGGTCCACGGGGTCGGGCACCGCCACGGGTGCGGTGACCTGCTCCAGGACGTCGTCGTACGCCTTGCCGTCGTACAGCGCCAGCAGCACCTCGCCGGTGAGCTGCGGCGCGTACTCGACGAGGCCGAGGAGCTGGTCCTCGGTGGTCAGCGCGGCGACCACCGGGACGAGGGACGCGGCCACACCCAGGTCGGTGAGCTCCTGCTCCGACCACTTCCCGAACAGCGGCGCCGCGGCGGTCGGCTCGACGGCCGGGGCGGCGGTTTCCACCGGCTCGACGCGAGGTGCGTGCTCGGGCGCCGGCGGGGCCGCGGGCGCGAGCACCTCCTCCTGCACGACCTGGAGGTCCACGTACTCGATGCCGCCGGTGACGCGGTTGACCGAGTACGTGAGCCGGTCCAGATGCGCGTACATGTCCACCCCACCCTCTACTCATGCAGCTAGGGTCCCACCCCGGCACAGGAGCCACCCCATGAACCCTGCATCCGTCCTGCCCGCCATGCCCGGCGCGACGCCCGTCTCCGGCCTGGACTCGGCGTGGCGCTGGTCGCCGAACCCGATGTTCACCTTCACCGCCGCGCTCTCCACCGACGGACGGCACAACCTGCAGGTCAACGTGCGGGGCCCCTACGACGAGGGACTCGTCACGGCGCTGCTCGCCCACGCGAGGGCGCACGACGGCGAGTTCGTCGGACGGGGGCGGCCCCTGGTGGGGATCGGGGGCTTCAGGCATCCCGGGTCCGCGTTCGACACCGTGGGCGTGGCGACGGCCGCGGTGCACGGCTACCACGCCACGGAGAACCCCGAACTCTCAGCCGTCACTTATGCCGTCTTCCCCGCCTACGCCAGTGAGATCTCCGGCCGGGAGAACGAGGAGGAGGCCTGGGGGCGGTTCCGCAAGATGCTCCAGCCGAACAAGCTGGACCGCGCCCCCGTGCCGTTCGTCAAGATGCGCTACGACAACACCCGCACCGGCAGCGCGAGCAAGGGCGACGCCCGGGGTTTCGCCCCCCTGGCCACCCTCGAACGGGAACTGGGGCTGCTCGAGGACGCCTCCGGCAGTTTCGTCGAGTGGGAGAACCGGCACGGCGACCTCTGGCGCGCGGACAGCACAGGCGACGGCATCCTGCTGACGCACGACGGCACGCGGGAACCGGCGGACACCGAGCGACTCCAGGACGTGGCCCGCAGCAGCGTGCGGTGAGCTCCTTCAGCCTGCCCTCCTGATCGGGTGGCGGCCGTAGAGGCGCGATGTACGAGGCTCCCGGCGGGAGTGCGGTCGAGTGCGGCGGGTGCCTGGGCAAGAGCGCCGGTGCGGTGACCGTTCGGCGGGGCGTCCACCACCGTCCACACCGTCTTGCCGAGGCTGCCGCGGTGGTCGGTGAGGGCGGGCGGGTGTGGTGCGCGGGTGTCCGAGACCTCCACACGCAGCCGCCCGTCGTCCGCCTCGGCGGCCGGCCGGACGTGTAAGTCCCGGCCGGGGATCCGCCCGTGCTGTACCGCGTTGGCGCACAGCACGGCGGTGATCAGACTCAGTGTCTCGTTGACGTGGCTGTCGTAGGGGTGGCCCCAGGAGTCCAGGCAGTGCGCGACGAACAGCCGCGCCAGTCGGGCGCCCCGTGGGGTCGACGTGAACGACATCGCGAACTCACTGGTCCCCGTGGGGCCGGGGAGAGGGGAGAGCGTGGTGTGCATGCGGCCAG
This sequence comes from Streptomyces incanus, assembly GCF_042656345.1. Taxonomy (NCBI): domain Bacteria; kingdom Bacillati; phylum Actinomycetota; class Actinomycetes; order Kitasatosporales; family Streptomycetaceae; genus Streptomyces; species Streptomyces incanus. Next base: position 7,710 of record NZ_JBHSPC010000091.1, on the reverse strand, counting down.
CGTTGCGGCCGGGCTGGGCGTGTCACCAGGAGCGACGCCTGTACGGCCGTGCGTTGTACACGGGTGTCGGGCTACGGCGGGGGAGTGGCGTGCGAGCGCTGCCGCACGACGGGGTCAGCCCCGGTGGCACCGCCCCCGAAGCTCGGCGAGGACCGCCTTCTCACGGGAGTTGACGTCACCGTCCACGGTGGCCACGCGCTCCGCCGCGTCGAGGATGTCATCGAGATCGCCCGGCTCGGCGTCCACGCGCCTCCACACCTCGGCCGGGTCGATGTCGACGACGTGCGCGAACTGCTCGTCGACCACCCCGTGCCGCTCCCGGACCAGCCTCACCAGGTGCCGCATCAGCAGCGCCTCGTCATCCGCGATCTTGGCCTTCGCGTTCGCCCTGATGACGAGCCACGCGACCCACAGCATCAACTGCGGGTGCCGGCTGCTCCGGCTCATCCCCTCGGCGAGCTCGATCACCCGCGCCTCGTTCCGGAAGACGGCCCGCGCGTGCCGGCCGGCGAGCAGGGTCGTGTAGCGGTTCAGCAGGACGGCGAGGGGGACGCCGACCAGGGGGATGCCGATCTTGATGACGTTGCGCTGCAGGAGGTGCTTCCCGACGACGGGGAGCGCCTTCCCGGCGGTGAGCACCGTGTTCGAGTAGAAGCGCTTGACCAGCGGTCGCACCAAGGCGGGGATCGCTTTGGACACGGTCTTGTTGGCCGCTTCCCCGCTCTTGACGGTGAGGGCCACGCGGATGAGCTTCCACAGGTCCTCGGGGTCGTGCACGTCGATCGGGACCCGGTAGAGGACGGAGATGTCGTAGGCCAGGCGAAGCTGGAGCTGGGTGACGAACGCGACGTCCACCATCACGGTCGCCACGGCCGCGGGGACGGTCACCGGTGACGCACCCCCGAGGCTCCCGATGGTGGCGGCGACGGTCGCCGTGTACGCCCCGGCGGAGAGCCCGCCTTCGAGAGCTGCGTACCGGGCCGCCATCTTGATCCGCTGATCCACGATGGCGTCCGCGGGCACACCCGCGTACCGGTCCTGGAAGTACTGCCAGTCGACCTTCTCGGTGTACGCGTTCATGGCGTGAGCGGCGAGCTTGGTGAACCAGTTGCCCGACTTGATGTCGTCCGCGCTCAGGCCCTTGACGAAGTCCTTGATCTCGGCCTGCTCCTGCTCGACGACCTTCCGGTCGGCGGCGTCGCCGGTTTCGTCCGTGTCGGTGTCGGCAGCGTGCGTCGGCGCGTCCGTCATGGCGCGTTTCCCCCAGACTGTTCCGCGGTCGCCGAACTGCGGGGCCCGGGCCCCGGCTGCCGTTTCTCCGCGCGTTGTTTCGGCGAGCGGTACAACGGCCGCTCGACGTCCTCCCCTTGAGGCGCAACTTTAACGTCTCGTCACGCGACCGGAGCCGGGTTGGGAGACGGGGGCGCGGGTACAGGTGGGCGTCGCAAACGCGAGGGCAGGCACGCGTGCGTGCTCGGTACCGCCGTCGCCGAAGCGCTCGATGTTGCGGGAACTGCCGGGGGCATCGCGGACTTCGTCAGTCGACCACGGCGCCGCTGCCATCGGGTATGGCGCGTGGGCGCCGGGCCCGCATCGCCTGATCGGACATCGAACCGCAGGGAGGCCATGACGCTCCGGACGGTCGATTCCACGGTCGTCCGAGCTCACCAGCCCGGCTCCGCCGGTACACCCACGAGGTCGAACACGTCCGACCCTGTACGGCGGGACGGCCTTGAGGACCATGGTCCTCGTCCGCCTCATCGAGGTCCGGCCCCGCCCACCGGAGCGGTGACCGGCCTCATGGTCCGCACGGCGCGCCGGCTCACGTCGCACTGAGGCCCGTGCACGGACGCTCGCGGTCGGCCAGGACGCAAGGCGTCGGGCCCGCCCGATCGCGGCGGACCCGACGCCTTGACCGTCGCAGCCGTTACAGCCGACGCGGCCCCCACCAGCCCGCCGGCACCGCGGACATCACTTCACCACGACGTGGTCCCCGGACGACTTCGACGATCCGGTGGTGGTGTTGCCGTAGTACACCCACCGCCACGTACCCGTCTTGGATGCCTTCACGGTCGTCCTGAGGTTGCCCGAGCCGTTCGCGTACACCTTCTTCACCGTGGTGTAGGAGGTGGTGCCGGCAGGCTTGAACTGCAGGGTCACCCGGCGGCCTCCGTAGGAGGCGTACTTCCTGGTCTCCCAGTTGGCCCGGGTGACCTTTCCGGTCACGGTGATGGTCTTGCCCTTGGACACCGGTTCGGGCGAGGCGTTGACGGTCAGGCGGGAGTCGCGCTTGACGTGGACCGTCAGACCCTTGGCGTCGACGTCACCACCGCCGCCTTTGAAGTACACCTCGGCCCCGACCTTCCAGGCCCCGGCCTCGCTGTTGTGCATGTCCCACACGCTCGGGTCGAAGTACATCGTCTCGTTGAAGTCGCAGACGCCCGAGCTCACCTTGATGCAGTCGCTCGTCTCGATGGCGTGCCACAGCCGGTCACCCGAACCCTTGCGGTACAGGAACACCGCCGGCCACTTCCACTTGTGAGTGGTCGCCATCCGGAAGGAGGCGGGCGCCGCGACCTCCCCCGAAACCCCGATCACGATCGGCTTGCCGCCGTTCACCTGGACACGGGTGAACGAGACCCCACCCTCGGCCGCCCCGGCCGGCACCGCGGCCACGGCCGTGAACGCCGCCGCCGCACCACCGGCCACGACGACTCTCCAGACCTGCTTCCCCACCTGGTCCCCAATCTGTACGGAAAGGCACCGGAGGCTCATCCCTCCAGCGCCTTACAGACAGCCGGCATCCACACGGGGTTGTACACCCGCGGATCACGATGGGGCATCAGACGAACCCCGCCTTCCGCGAGGCGGAGAGGTCGGTGCGGCGGGGCGGCGGGCGAAGCACCGACCCCCTGGGCAGGATCTTCGAATGGAGCAGCGTGGGTGGATCACCGTGTTGTGATACGTCACCATGAACTGCCCGATTTCGAACGGGAGTTCATCGGACCGTCACTGAGGGGCGACGGGTGTACAGGGGTTGGTGCGGATGGCATCGCGGCGTGCCCTGGGCCCGGCTCCAGCATGCCTACGGCATGGCCGACGACGTCCCCGGACACTTCCGGGCGATGCAGGCGGGCACGGGGGAGCGCCAGCACGCGCCGGGTGCGTAGCTCGCGAACCACTTCGTGCACCAGGGCACACGATCGCAGGCCGCTGTGCACACCGTCCCCCCTTGTCCGGATGGCACTCGACCCGAGATCGGCCGACAGGCGTGGATGCGCTCGCCGTGAAGGCGGTGCCGGTCCCGGACGATGCTACTTTCCGCGACATGACCGATCACGCGCTACGGCTGCTGCGGCAGGACCGCCGCCTGGCCGAACTGGCCGCCCACCCCGTCGACTTCGACCTGGACCGCGCCGCCCACGGCCATGTCGAGGAGGTCCGCCTCGCCTCGGGCGGGCCGCTGGAGACGGTGGCCGGGGACGACACCGGCGGCACGTACTTCGTGTGCGCGGACGGCTCGGTGCTCTACGCCGACTCGGAGGGCGCCGCGGGGATCATCGGCTCCAGCGTCGACGAGACCCTGGAGCTCGTGATCGGCCTGCCCGGCTGGCGCGACTGCACACGTCTGTCGCCGGACGACGGCGAGGAGGAGATCCTGGCGTGCGTCGCGCGGACCGAGGACGAGATCCGTGAGCACCACCACGGAATCGACGAGGAGCGGGCCGAACTCCGTGCGGCGCTGGGCTTCCCGGAACGCTCCCCGGTCGAGCTGGTGGGCAGACTGCGTGCCGCCCTGCTGCGCACCGAGCCGGACTTCGTCCTGCTCGACGCGGACGAGGGGTGCGCCTACGACCGGTTGGGCCCGGACGGTCCCCCGCTGTGGGAGACCGTGCTCGCGGCGGGCCGCGCCGATCTCGCCCGCCTGCGGGAGGGCGACCGCACGGCGTGGCGTGAAGTCGCCGAGGACCCGGTCCGGCGCCGGATCACCCTGCGGGCCGCGCAGTTCGACCGCGCCGAGGGCGATCCGGAGCTGCTGCGGCATCTGCTGCGGCACGAGACACGGTCGTCGATGACGGACGAACTGCGGCTCGCGGCCGTGCTGGTGGGGCTGCGCGGGGACACCGGAGATCTGCCGCTGCTGCTCGAGGTCCGGGAGACGGACTTCGACACGGCGTGCGGCCTGGGCGGGATGCCGGAACCGGGTGCGAGCGCGGACGAGTTGCGACAGTGGGCGCGGGAGCTCGACGAGTCGATGTTCGGGACGGACCCGTCGGACGAGCCGGTCTCCACATGGACCGACCTGGCGCGGGACCAGGGGATGACGGACCTCGCGCGGGTGACGCTGATCCGCGAACTCGACACCCTTTTCATGGACCAGAGCAGACTCCGCCGCCCCGATGCGCCCCGCACCCTGGCCACGGCTCCGCTGAGCGGGCTCGCCCGGGACTTCGAGCAACTCGGCGACCTTCCCCAGGCGCTGCGCGCCCAGCGCCTGTACGCCGCCCTTCAGGAGACGGCATGGGACCGGGCGTCGGCCCGGCACACCCTGGCCCGCCTGGAGCGGGAGGCGGGCCGGCTGCCGCAGGCGGCGGACAGCCTGGCCGCCGTGCGCGTCGCCCTGGCCACCCCGGGCGACGACTCACTGCGTTATTGGCAGCAGGTCAACCTCGGCCGTTTCATCGCCGAGGAGCACTACCGGCTCACCCTCGCCCTGGCCGACGCGGGCCGCCCCGAGGAGGCCCGTGCCCTCCTCACCGCCGCCGACGCCGTACTCGGCGAGCTCTCGGAGAACGCCGCCAAGGGCGTCCGCGAGCTCGCCGAGCGGACCGCTGCCCGCGTGCGGGAGGCCGACTGAGGAGGGGCACGGCGGGCGGCCGGTCCGCCAGGAAGCAGTGGCTGCCGAAGCAGTCTCCTCACCACACGCACCGAGGGCCGCACCCCCAGCGCGGGGTGCGGCCCCCGGCCGCTTGCTCGTACCCCGTGTGATCGCAGTCGGCGCCCTGCGATGCCGGTCCTGCTGCCCGAGGGCTGTTCGGTGAATGATCTCCGAGCGGCTTCGGTTGTGGCAGCCGGGGAAAGCTCGTGGCCGTTGTCGCTCGGCTCTCAGGGCTCCACGCCACAGCGTCGCGCGATTCCTTTGAGGCGTTCGAGTTCCCGTCGTGCTGCTGTCGGCTGGGCGAGGTCGAGGGCCATGCCGGCGCGGGCCGTGATGTAGAGGATGTCTTGGCGGGTGGCGGTGTCCAGGCCGGGGGCGGTCCGGAGGCGGCGGCCCGTGACGCTCAGGTAGATCGCGATGCTGTCGAGTTCTTCACGCAGGTGCACCGGCAGCACCTCCCGCAGTTCGTCCTTGGCGTAGTCGCGCGCCTGCCGGTCCGCCGCACAGGGACCAGGCAGCACGGGAGCCCAGGGAAGGCCGGCTTCTCGCGCGGCGTCGTACATCTCCGCCACCAAGGCGCGTGCGGACTCCGGATCGTCCGCGGCAGCCGCCTCGCGGGCCGATCGCAAGGTGGAACGCAGTCGTGCACGGGCCTGGGGGTCTTCGCCGGTCCGGGCGTCCAGATAGCCGGACCACACGTCGAACGCCTTGCTCAGCTCAGCGTCCAGCATGATCTCGTACACGTCCGGCACTCCGCCGCCCCCCGTCGAGCCGGTCCCGGCATGGACGGCAGCGGTCAGGATAGGACAGGCACGGGGCGGGACGCCTGCGCATTACCCGGAGGCGGCGTGCAGGCCTCCGCGTCAGCTGGGATGTATACGGCCGAGGAGCCAAGTGCCCGGTGGCGACTGAGCCGTGTGGGCTCGTCCCACGCGTGACCAACAGGTGCGGGGCAGCCCTTGGCGGCCATTTCATGGGGCGAGTCTGCGGTAGCGGATGAGGGTGCGGGCGGCGATGTGGGTCGTACCCGCTCAGCCGGCCGAAGTGTTCTGTGTCGCCTCGCGTGCTTCGGTGAGGGCTCGCTGCCTGAGGTTGCCGCCGAACAGCTGAATCGTGGTGGCGGCCAGGATGTCATCCCTGCCGATGGTCCGCCCGTCCCCCCTGCGGGTGGACAGGGCCCGGAGGGGATCCTTGAGGAACGGGGGTGGGGCCGGTTCGCCCGACATCGCCAGGGTGACCGTGCCGAAACGTTTGACCCCGCCCTCGCGGACGACCATGGCCGCGTCCCGGGCGAGGTCCGTCAGGAACACGCTCGCGATTCCGTCCAGGTCGCGGACCATCGCCGGGACGGCCGTCACCCCCTGACTCCGCAGCAGCTTCCTGACCCCGGCCTCGAACCTGTGGGCGCCGACCACAGCACTCGGTCTGCGCGACCCGCTGCGCTTACGAGAAGGCACGATGACCCCCTCGGCGTCGTACAGGACACCGGTCAGGCCTCGAAACGTCGGGCTGTGGTCGTACCACTCGCTCCCCACCTCGAGCTCGACGTTCCGGTCGATCGCCGAGAGAAGGTCCCCGGGAATCAGCTTCCTCCGGGCCTCCTCCGCCGCCGCTCTCCTCGCGCCGTCGATGATCCCCGTCAGCACTGTCCGTGTCACCGACGCGGCGGCCCACGCGGCCGACCGGGAGACGTGCATCTGGGTCACGTCCCTGAACACCGCTTTGACGAGAGAAGGCTTGAACGGCGAGACATCCATGACCGAGGCGGTCTCAGGACCGCTGCGCTCAGGGCGTGCGGGCTGCGCGGGCATCGGAAGAAACGCTCCCTGCTGTCGGAGTCATCAGAGGCCCACACTTCACCACGCAGACCCGCTCTCTTCCCCCATCCTCCGTCGAAACGGCACCCGGTCAAGGGCCCGACGGGCACATCCCGACGGCCGGGCCGATGATCAGCCGCCTCCCGCACGCCCTCGTACCGTGGCACCTGCATCCCCCGTCCGGCTGCACCCGTTCTCCCTCCGTACGAACGGGAACGACGACTCGGTGGAGAGCGGTACGCCTTCCCCGATGTACAGACGGGGGCCGTACGGGGAGAGGGCGAGGGCTCGTCCCCGGTACGGGGGGAAGCGGGCCCAAGTGGCGCGAAAGCCACGGTGCGTGTCTTTACAGTGAGCTGTGAGTGACGGCCAGGTGTGGTGCCTGCGGCGGGACGTGGGGCGCGCGCCACTGTGCGGGTGGGTGAGGTGAGGTCACCGGTGGCTACGGCTCACGGTGAGGGCGAGACGGGCATCCTGCGGTGTTTCGGGCAGCAGTTGCGGCTGCTGCGGACGAGCCGGGGGCTGACGCGGGCGGAGCTGGGTGCGAAGCTCAGTTACGGCGAGGACATGGTCGCGTCGGTGGAGCTGGGGCGGCGCATCCCGAAGTCGGAGTTCATCGAGCGGGCGGACGCGGTCCTGGAGGCCGGCGGTCTGCTGACGGTGATGAAGGAGGAGGTGGCGCGGGCGCGGTATCCGGCGTTCTTCCGGGATGCGGCGAAGCTGGAGGCGGAGGCGGTTGAGCTGCATGTGTACGCCAGCAAGGCTGTACCCGGTCTGTTGCAGACGGAGGAGTACGCGCGGGCGGTCTGTGAGATGTGGCTGCCGCTGATGGACGCGGAGATCGTCAACCAGCGGGTGGGCTCCCGTCTCGCACGCCAGATGATCTACGACCGGCAGCCCCTTCCCACCATCAGCTTCGTCATCGAGGAGCACGTGCTGCGGAGGCCTCTTGGTGCAATGCCGTTCAGTTAGCGGGTGTTGAGTCGTCCGCTGGTGCTCTGTCGGCGGGTCGTG
>NZ_JBHSPC010000090.1:0-2871 GCF_042656345.1 Streptomyces incanus | reverse complement strand
CGGTGTCGGTGCTGTCCATGGCACGCCGCCTTCGTCCGGGAGAACCGCGCGGGCCCGCAACTGCTGGGCCAGTGCGACCAGCCGGAGCAGACCCTCCCTGCTGATGATCGGCGTGCTCACTCCTCGCTGTCCAACAATCCCCGTACCGTGACAAACCCACTGAGTGGGTACGGGCATACGTCAAACGCTGCCTGGCCAACCTTGCCGTCGTCACCCTCGACCGGCTCGAAGCCCTCGTACGCAACCGGCTCAAACGCCTTCACCGGCCCGCCACCCTCGACGGCTTCATAGCGGGTACCGGCCTGACCCTCGACCATCCAACGCCACCCTGACAAGCCGAAGTCAGTAAAAGTGAACGAAGCCAACCACCCCGAGCGGCCCATCACCGTTGCCGAATCGCGCCCGCGGCACACGTCATCCGTCCGCGTGCTGCAGTACGCCTCCGCCGGCACCTGGACATCCCGCCGCTCGCCCGCCGGGCCCGGCTCTCCCCCGCACACGGAGACCCGCCGGCCGCCGACCCGCACGACGGCGGGGCCACGGTCACGGAAATCTCGGCCGGGTGAGGTTTCTTCCCTCCGGGCCGCTTCGCCGCCCTCTACCGCGGCGTCTACCGCCGGCGCCCACGTCAGACCCTGCAGGCCGACCGACACCGGCCGCCCGTCCTCGCCCGCCTCAGTCGGCCACGAACTCCGGCTCCCACGGCCGCGGCCCCATGCCGTCCTGCCAGCGCAGGAGTTCTTGACCGTCCATGCACACGATGCCGCACTGCTCGGCGTACTCGATCGCGGGAGCGGTGAAGTCGCTGGTGGTGACCACGACGGCGACATCGGCCTCGTGAACGGTGAAACACGTGCCGCCGAACCGCTGCATGTCCTGGGAACCGACTCGGTTGGCGTCGCAGTACCGCTTGCACTGGATGACGGCCAGGCGCCCGTCCGGCGTCCTTGCCACGACGTCGGCGCCCAGGTCACCGGTCCCGCCCACGACGTCCACGTCGAGGCAGCCGTCGCGTCGACACAGCTCGGCTATCGCCTGCTCGAACTCGGCGGGGTCCAGCGCCTCGTAGCCTGTCTCCCCGGTGTCCGCGGGCACCTCGTTCACCGGCTCGAGGAGGGGGACGGTCCGTTCCGCGTCGAGGCGACCGCCGCAGGGATCGGTCCGTGCTGCTACAGGGCCGGCGGCAGAAGTCGGTGGAGCGGTGTCGAGGACTTCGACCGCCGTCTCCGTGGCCTCGTCCAGGGCTTCCGCGGCGTGGCGCGCGAGTCTCGCTGCCGATATCCGGCGCCTTCTGCGGCAGCCGGCCACGACACCGCCGACACCCACGAGGACGAGTGCGACGGCCCAGGCAGGACGGCGTTCGGCGGCGGCCGTCGCGGTACGGACGGCCGTGCCCACCAATATCAGGATGAGGGCGAGAAGGACGAAGTACAGGGCTGTCGCCCGGAGTTCGAACCGACGGGAGCGGCGCACGGAACGCGAAGCACGTGCGGGTACAGCCATGGGGATGCTTCCTTTCCGAGGACGTCAACGAAGATCAAGGGGGCGTCTTCCCAGGTACGGGAGGTTCTATCGAGCCGATGCGATCACCCGTGTCGCTGTGCTTCCACACCGTCGACGGGGCCGCGCCGCTGTGCCGGCTGCATCACTGCATGAAGAACCGCTGCCACTCGGACGGCTCCCGCGCACGCTCGCCGAAAGCCGAGGACGTATGCGCCGCAAGGGTCGCGGGCATCTGACCGACTTCCTTGCCCAGGGGTCCACCCTGCCAGCCGCCACGGCAAACACCGTTGAAGTAGTTGAAGTATTAGGGGCCTGAGTCGGAGATTCGTCGTTGGTCGGGCATGAGTCGTCCTGGACCGAGGCTTGCGCCACTGGATCTGACCGCTGACGAACGCTCGGTGTTGCAGGGCTGGGTGCGGCGGCGTAGGTCCACACAGGACATGGTGATGCGGGCCCGGGGGATCCTGGCCTGCGACGAAGCAGGAGAGAATGGCTTTCCCGTGTCGAGGGGTGGGGTGATGGAGCGGGTCGGGGTGTCCGCGACACCGTCTCGAAGGTGGCGTAGGCGGTTCCTGGCGGACCGTCTCGACGGACTGTCGGACGAGCCGCGACCGGGCCGGCCCCGCACAGTGAGGGGCCAGCAGGTCGCCGATCCGATCGCCCGGACCCTGGAGACGAAGCCGGAGAACGCCACCCACCAGTCGACCCGCAGGACTTGCACCTGCGTTTCCCGCAGGAAGCGGTGCGTCATTCCTTGGACGACCAAAGCACAGGCAACGGCACCGTCGGAACGGCCCGCGCCTTCCAGATCGAACTTGAGCTCAGGCCCACCGGAGCGCACACCAGGACCGACACCCACGCACCCACGTACTCGGCCGGTCGGCCGGGGCAACAGCGCCGGCCGCGGAGCCGGGAGACGCGCAAAGTCTCCTTGCGCACCGCCCCGGAGACGTCGCCCCTCCCCCCTCCCCGCCTTCCTGTGGCGTCCGTACCGATCCGCACAGCGCGCTCCACCACCGGAGTGGACCCGCAGGCAGACCTGCCCGGCCGGCGCCCGGTAGCCGGTATGGGCAATGCCGTGATCAAAAACGTGATGTGTGTCGAGGCCACCGCTGCACTGGCCCTCCTCCCCCTGGCCGTCCTTGCCTCGCCGAGGCCGACATGGTATGGGCCGGCCTCGACTGCCCGTCCGGCTACGTGTCCATCTACCCGGAGAGCGATTTCGGCGGGTAGCCCTGAGTCGGGCACGCGGTCTACGGCAGCGTGAAGGACCTGCCCTCCACCATCCGCGACCGCAGCGGTTCCCTCCACGACCTGCGCGGCCACCACCTCAACGACCGGACCCGCTCCCTGGAAATCGACCGCACC
>NZ_JBHSPC010000089.1:50448-61496 GCF_042656345.1 Streptomyces incanus | reverse complement strand
GAAACGACCCATACCACATCAACGAACCCAAGCCCCGGAAGCAACCCGTAAATACGCGACGCCTCCCCGTAAGCCACAGGGGAGGACCAGCGGCTACCGCCGCGCCCCGCAGGGCAGTGGGCCACTGCCTGCATGCCATTCGGACAAATGAGATTCTTTCGTGATAGGCAGTGCGGTGGAGGTGGACAGATGGCCCGGTATCCGCTTCGGGACCGCATCGCACTGGCGGCAGCCCTGGCGGGCCCGCTGCTGGTCGCGCTCGTCCTGGTGCCCTTCCGAGGCGGCGTGTCGAGCACGAACCTGGCCCTGATCCTGGTGGTGGTCATCGTGGCCGTCGCCGCTGCCGGCAGCCGCCTGGCCGGCGCGCTGGCTGCCCTGTCCACGGCCGTGTGGTTCGACTTCTTCCTCACCCGGCCCTACCAGAGCTTCACGATCGGCCGCGGCGGGGACATCGCCACCGCGGCCCTGCTGCTGGCGGTGGGCCTGGCGGTGTCGCAACTGGCCGCCCACGCCCGGAAGCTGGAGGTGCTTGTCGTCACGGACGCCGACTACCTCGTCCGCGTCCATGACACCGCCCAGCTGGCTCAGTCGGCCTCCTCCGCCGATGCGGTCGTCGACCACGTCAAGCAGCAACTCACCGACCTGCTACAGCTGCAGCAGTGCCGTTTCGAGTACGGCTCCCTCCTGGGCCACCCTGCCCGCCTGGAGCAAGACGGCAGCGTCACCGTCGGACGCAAGCGATGGGACGTGGACCAGCTCGGCTGGCCCCAGGAGGAGATCGAGCTGCGTGCCAGCGGAGGCGGCCGGTTCCAGGGCCGATTCATGCTCAACCCAGCGCCGGACACCCGCCCCGCCCTGCAAGCCCGCTTGGTCGCCGTGACCCTCGCCGACCAGGCCGGCGCCGCTCTGGACACAGCCGGCCCCAGCCCACAGCAGTAGCCTCCGGCCGGATTCACAAGACCACCGGCCGTCACTCGTCCCCGGAGGCGTCCGGATCGCGCATGGGCCGCAGGCCGCCAGACAGGTCCGGCAGCTGGAAGGAGTACCGGCCGAGCATCTCCCTATGGCGAAGTCCGCCTGGACCTCGCCTCGCGCCTGGTCATCGGCGACGGCCCCAGCTGACGCCCCCGCGAGCCGTCCTGCCCGTTCCGATGCCGCGAAATCCTCTCGCCCAGGCCGCGGAGTACCACTGCCAGGATGCCCCGGTCCGTACGCGTCGATCCTGACCTCCGACGGCTACGAACGACTCGTCGCCGCAGATCGCTTCCTGACGGGCCGGACTCGACCTGCTCATCCGGGCGGCAGGAGGCCCGTGCCCTTTGCTGACGCCCAGTGCGTATGGAGTTTGACGAGATTCTCGTCGAACTCCCGGTCCCGTCGGCCGCTGGTGAACAGCCCGGGCATGGTGAGTGGACGGCCCTTGGTCCGGTGCACACGAACATCCCAGTACGGGCCGCCGCGGTTGTGCCGCTGTCGTTCTTCGAAGCGCGTGACCTCGTTCCAGGGGATCGAGCGTCGCTTCACGAAACTCTGCAGGCGGATGTGGTCCGGGGCGAGGTACGTGGCTCCGCGCGCCTGATTGATCATGTAGACGGCCAGAAGGATCCAGAAGACCGCTATCCCCAAAAGCCACGCGCCGCGATCCGGATTCGGCTGCGTGCTCGTCCTGTTTGCCGGAAGCCACCAGATCGCCGCCCCAACAGCGGCGCAAACAACGCCCATGCCGCCGATGGTCCATCTGTTCCGCTTCAGGTCCCGGCGCCCAAGGCCGAGCCGGATCTCACCCACATCACGAGCATAGAGGCTGTTCGCGGAACTGCACCGGTTCGCACGGACGCTGACCCTGATCTCTAGCCTGATGTCTTGGTGTGGTGCTGGGGTGTACCCCAGCACCACACACGCCCATTGCCGAAAACGCGTCAGGATAGGGTCCAATGCTGGATTCTCTGACACGTGTCGGCTGGGATCTGAGAGGCTATCCGGACACTCGTACCGCGGAAGGGGTTCCCGGCCTTGATCGTCTCCTACGTCCGCGTCAGTTCGGCCGACCAGAACACCGTCCGGCAACTCGACGCCCTCCAGGCCGAACGCACGTTCATCGACCACGCCTCCGGCAAGGACACTGCGCGGCCCCGCCTGGAGGAGATGCTCGCCTTCGTACGCGAGGGCGACACCCTGCGCGTGCACTCGATGGACCGCCTCGCCCGCAACCTCGACGACCTCCGCGGTATCGTCCGCACCCTGACCGGCAAGGGCGTCCGCGTGGAGTTCGCCAAGGAGAACCTCGCCTTCACCGGCGAGGACAACCCCATGGCCACCCTGCTCCTGTCGGTCATGGGCGCATTCGCCGAATTCGAGCGCTCCTTGATCCTCGAACGCCAACGCGAAGGCATCGCCGCTGCCAAGGCCCGCGGCGCCTACACCGGCCGCAAACCCGCCCTCACCCCCGAGCAAGCCCATGCCCTGCGCGAACGCGCCGCTGCCGGCGAACCCAAGTCCGCGCTGGCCAAGGAGTTCGGCATCAGCCGCGAGACCGTCTACAGCTACCTGCGCGCCGTCCCCGCCCCAGCCCCACGATGACGCCGTAACCCATCGCCTTCCGGCAGCCCGCGCTCACCGTGCGACTTGCCGCCGTGGTGGCTTTGTTCACGAGTAGCGGCAGCAGTTGTTCATCTCGTAGGGAGGCAGCCGGCAGCGGCCGGAGTCGATGTTCGTGAGAACGGGAGGCAGCCCCGTGGCCGCAGCATCGTGGAGTGACAACCGACTGCGTCGGTCCCACCGTCGAGGGCTGGGCTTGCTGAATCGGCAAACGAACTCGTCTTCTGGACGGGGTCTTCCGCAGGATCGGCGTTGAGCCGACGGAACGGGGGAAGGTGGCCGTCCCGGGGGCACTGAAGACCGACAGCCCTGGAGGAGACGCATGTCGCAGCACGCAGCGGAGATCACACACCGGTTGGTGTCCTCGCCGGGAGGCCGGATCCACCTCGCGGAGCAGGGAACCGGGCCGCTGGTGCTGCTCGTCCACGGCTTCCCGGAGTCCTGGTACTCCTGGCGCCACCAGCTGCCGGTACTCGCGGCGGCGGGATACCGCGCGGTCGCCATCGACGTCCGCGGCTACGGCCGCTCCTCCAAGCCGACCGCAACGGACGCGTACCGGATGCTCGACCTGGTGGAGGACAACGTCTCGGTCGTGCACGCCCTGGGCGAGGAGTCGGCGGTGGTCATCGGCCACGACTGGGGCGCGACCATCGCCGCAAACTCCGCCCTGCTCAGGCCGGAGGTCTTCCGCGCGGTGGGACTGCTGAGCGTTCCCTACACCCCGCGCGGCGGGCCCCGCCCCAGCGACGTCTTCGCCCAGATGGACGGGGACGAGGAGTTCTACGTCTCGTACTTCCAGCAGCCGGGCCGCGCCGAGGCCGAGATCGAACCCGATGTACGCGGCTGGCTCGCGGGCTTCTACGCGGCCCTGTCCGCCGACACCATGCCCCAATCCGGCGCTCCCGATCCGCACTTCGTCAGCAGGAACGGGACGCTGCGCGACCGGTTCCCCGCCAGCCGGCTGCCCGCCTGGCTCAGCGAGAGCGACCTCGACGTCTACGCCGGGGAGTTCGAACGCACCGGCCTGACCGGAGCGCTCAACCGCTACCGGAATATGGACCGCGACTGGGAGGACCTCGCCGCCTTCGACGGCGCCCCCATCACCCAGCCGTCGGTGTTCATCGGCGGCAATCTGGACGCTTCCACGACCTGGCTAGCCGACGCAATCAACGCGTACCCGGTCACGCTGCCGGGCCTGATCTCCTCCCACCTCCTCGACGGCTGCGGCCACTGGATCCAGCAAGAACGCCCCGCCGAGGTCAACCGGCTCCTGACCGACTGGCTCGCCACCCTGCCCGCCTGACGCATTCACGCAGCGCCGCCCAGTGCTGTCGAAACACGTGAACATCCGCGCCATGCGAAAAGGCGCCGCTGCTGCCCAAACCGCTGTCGAGACGCTGCTCATTCTCATGAACAGAGCCAGTCGAGATAGTCGATCAGCGCTGCCTCCTTTCGGAGCAACCGGTCGCGCTCATTGGCAGGCAGCGACGCCAGGGCGTCGACCAGGACCCGCCTGCGAGGAACGTGAACCATGTTGCCGTCGTAGATCCGGCACCCCGAGCACCACGCCAGCCCGATGCACTGCTCGAACATTGAGGACTCGGGCGGGTGGAAGCGGTACTGGTAGGAACGGAGAGGTTCCCGGCACACAACGCAGATCCAGCGTTCACCGTCGGAGATGGCCCAGCCGGTTCCCCTCTTGCGCCAGGACTTGCGTCCGGCCGGTGCTCTTCAAGTCGTCATGCCGAGCATTGTCCCCAGGGCCCCCTCCGTCGTCCAGGTCGGTCCTGCTGGGGCCAGCTCGAGCCGGAAGCCGGGGCCACGTCGGACCGGAGCGTCGACCGGAAACCGCTCACGGTGGGGCCGCGTCGGACCGGAAAGGCTGGGCCATTTCAGACCGTGAACGCCACCGCCGGCCCTATGGCGGCTGGTGACACGTTCGTTAACGGCACCCCGCGTACGCCGTCGCCGTCGCGGGGCACTCCGCCTTCACCCGGCGGTTCACCGAGGAACTGCTGACTCCGGGCGTACGGCTCCCGCTCACCCGCGACGGCGCCCTCTGGGACGAGGCCGTCGCCCTCGGCCGCCAGGTCCTGTGGGCCTCCACCTTCGGAGCCCGGTGCGCCGACCCCGAACAGGGCCTCCGGTCCCACAACGTGGAGTTCCCGCCCGAAGACCCGCGCAGGGGCCGGTACGCACCGCCGTGACAGCCGGGCGCCGGCACCGTGCGATCAGCATCAAACATAACGGCCACCTGGTCGAATCCCGGACCGACCCGGTCGCGCGGTACGGCGGGACGCGGGCGCCGGTGATGCCCATGGCCGAAGGTGTCCACCCGCCGACTGCCCTCCCCGGGCCCGCCGCCGGGCGCGGTCATTTGAGGGTTCGCGGCCTGGCGGCGACCGTGCTCGCGCCGTACAACGCCCGGACCGCCGGTACGTACCCGGTCGTCACTCGGCCTTCCTGAACACCGCCGACATCCCGTCCCCCGTGTCATGGGCCAGCAGTCCCGGCGTCTCCGGCGAGATCAGGCCGACCCGGGTGGCCAGCTCGCGGCCGTGAACGTCGACGGCGGCCTCGATGAGGCTTGCGAGTGCGTCCAGGGCGGTCCGGGCGCGCGACCGGGCGACGGCCGCGCAGCCGACGGCGGCCAGCGCGGCCGGCCACCACCAGCAGGCGAGCAGGGTGTAGCCGAGGGCCCAGGCGGCGAGGCGGGCTGCGGCACTGAAGGAGTCGTGGGCCGACTGAAGCTGACGCACGGCGGGTTCGGGGAGGATCAGCCACAGCCGCGGCCAGAGGACGGCGAGGTCCACCCCGTAGGCGGCCTCGACGCGGTCGGCCGTTGCCTGCATGCGGTCGCCGTACCAGGTGGGGCGGGCCGGTTCGCGCAGCGCGATACGGTCGCGGGCCTCGGTGAGGGCCTGGATCCGTGCCAGAGTGCTGCTTTGGACCACCACCGCACCGTCGGGTCCGGTGCCTGTCTGGTGGGCGTGGCCGATGGCTTCGTCGAGCTTCGCGTCCCTTTCCCGCCACTGGCGGGCCCGGCGTGCGGTCCTGGCGCGCGAGAGCGGGTCCCGGCCGAAGCGCAGCCGGTA
Organism: Streptomyces incanus; assembly: GCF_042656345.1. NCBI lineage: Bacteria > Bacillati > Actinomycetota > Actinomycetes > Kitasatosporales > Streptomycetaceae > Streptomyces > Streptomyces incanus. The sequence continues at coordinate 55,803 of NZ_JBHSPC010000089.1, read as the reverse complement.
CCGCTCGATCGAGCTGCCGAGGAACTGCGCGGCGAGTGAGGCCGCGGTCGCGGTGAGCAGGACGAGGGCGACCAGGAGCGCGGCGGTGCCGGTGCGGTCGAGGGCGGGGCGGGCGGCGAGGTCGTCCAGGGCGGTGCGCAGCCGGTCGACGTCGTGCCAGTGGCGGTGGCCCAGGGTGGTGCCGACGGCAGCGGCGGCGAGGAACAGAGCGCCGGGGAGGACCAGCAGGTTCAGCCAGCGTTCGGTGAGTTTGCCGCCCAGGGTGGCGAGGAGGGGGTTCATGGGGGCGGGGTCACTGTGCGGAGCCCAGTCGGCCCTTGCGCATGCGGGTGCCGTTGACGGCGCAGTGCGGGGCGGGGAGCAGGTCGCGGGCCCGTTCGATGCGGGTGCAGCGGGTCGATCCGGGGCATACGGCCACCTTGATGTGGGGCGTGATGCCGGGGGCCGTTCCGCCTCGGGATTCGCTGTCCAGCCCGCGTGCGTCCCCGGCCTGGCGCAACGCCGTGTCCAGGGCGCGGTAGCAGGTCGCGAGTTCGTCGGCGTCCGCACCCGACCGCAGCAGGTCACGCGCACGCTCGGCCGCCTCCCGGACCCCGGGCCGGCGCAGGTCCTCCGGCGAGCCGAGCAGTACGCACAACGCCGCTGCCGCCCTGTGGTCGGGTCGGGGCAGGTCGGGAGACGCGGTCATGGTCCAAGTGTGCCGCATATCAGGCAGAGTTGAGCGTGAGTTGACGCACCGTTGGAGTCGACGGCGGGAGGGGGAGTGACGGGGTGAGGGGGAGTGACGGAGTGAGGTATGACCGGGACTGGTTCCTGCAGGCGATTTACGCGCGCCTCGACCGGGCTGGGACGGCGGACGGGGGTGTGGCCGCGGACGTGGTGTTCGGCCCCGACGCGGATGCCGAACTCCGTGGACTGCTGCGGACCGCCGACACGACGACCGACATGGAGGCCCGGCACGCGGCCGGCTGGCTCTGTGCCGCCCGTGCGATGGCCGAGCCGGGGGACCGCGACAGCGTCCACGGGTCCATGGCCGGGACGCTGCTCTTCCCGGTGTGGGTCGCCGATCCGGGACTGGTGCCGCCGGGGTTGGCGGCGGGCTACGCATCCGCCGGTCCCGCCGTACGCCCCGACCCGGCGAACGCGGACGGTCCCGCCGAGTGGTCGGCCCTGTGTGCCGCGTCCGTGATCGCGGCGGAGGGACGGCAGCACGACCCGCCGCCGGACGCCTCCGAGGACGACCGCAAGCTCCACGAGATGGCCGCGCTGCTGGCCGCGACGACCCCCTCCCACGAGACCCGGCTCGCCACCGCGATCGGATGCGGCAGCCTCGCCGTCCTCGCGACCTGGGAGTACGAGCCCTGGTTCGCGGACCGGCTCGAGGAGGTGTCCCGCGCCGTGACCCTCACCGGGACGACCTGGCCGTTCGGGGACCTGGCGGACGCGGATCCGGTCCGGTTCGTCCACGGTGTCGTCAAGCGCACCCCGGCCGGCTCCCCCGCACGGCTCCTCGCCCTGGACGGTCTGGGCCGTCGGCTTGAGGAGCGCTACCTGAAGTCGTTCGATGCCGAGGACCTGCACGAGGCGGTCGGCATCGCACGTGACGTGGTGGCTCAACTGCCGCCCGCAAACCCGCACCTGGTCCACGGCATCAGCGCGTTGGGGAGCGCTCTGCTGCTGTTGCGGCAGAGGGAGGGGGCGACGGCGGAGGAGTGCGACGAAGTGGTGGACCTGTGCCGCCGGGGCTTCGCCGGCCATCTGAAGGGGCCTGCGGCGGCGGGCCACGACCTGGGCATGGCGCTTGTCCTGAGGGCGCAGCACACCGGCCGGGTGGAGAACCTGCACGAGGCGGTCGCCGTGCTGACCGAGGCGCTCCGGGCGGCCACGACTCCGGGTCAGAACGCTGCCCTGCGCAATGCCCTGGGCAACGTCCTGCGCTTCCGCTCCGTCACGACCGGAGCTCCGGCCGATCTGGACGCGGCGCTCGACCTCACCGACCTCACCACAGCATCCACAGGGGCGACGGACGGCACGCAACCGTTACTCCTCGCTCCCGCGGTGGCCTTGTACACCCGTTACACACGCGATCCGGAAGCGAACAGGGCGGACCTGGACGAGGCGCTGCGCCGCCTCCGAGAAGCCGAGGCGCTCATGCCGCCGGACCACCCGGACCGCCCCGCGGCGCTCAACTACCTTGGCCTGGTGCTGACCGCAGGCTATCAACGCTCGGGAAAAATAGAGGAGTTGAACGAGGCTGTGGGGGCCCATCGGGAGGCGGTGGCGCTCACCTCCGAAGGGCACGGGGTGCTCGGGGTGCGGCTGCTCAACCTCGGTGCGGCGTTGGGTCTGCGCCACCAGCTGACCGGGGACGGCGAGGACCTGCGGGAGGCCCAGGAGTGCCGACGCCGGGCCGCCGCGCTGCCCGGTATGGGCCGAGCGCACCACGCGAGGCTGCTGAGCTCGACGGGGATCAGCCTGATGAGGGGCTGCGAGCGCGCCGCCGATCCGACCACCCAACTCGACGAGGCAGTAAGGCTTTTCAGGGAGGCGCTGGCCCTCACCCCGGAGAGCGACCCGCTGCTGCCCCGCCGGCGCCACAACCTCGCCACCGCCCTGATGGACCGCATGTCGCAGACGCTGCGGACCGGCGACGCACGCGAGGTGCGCGAGCTGGCCGACGCGGTGATCGCGGCGCTGCCCGCGAACTCGCCCGACCTGCCGGGCGCACTGATGGTGGCCGCGGGCGCACGGCTGATGAGCCCGCGCGCCCTGCTGTCGTCGGCCGCCCGGGGCGAGGCGGTCGCCCTGTACCGCCGGGCGGTCGAGGCCACTCCGCCCGGCCACCCCAAGCGCGCGTTCCGCCTGGCCCGCCTCGGCGCCGTCCTGTACGGCCTGGGCCCGGCCCGGCGTCGCCGCCGAGCCGATCTGGTCGCGGCGGCCGAAACGTTCCAGGAAGCGGCCCTGGAACAGCAGTGCGCACCCTCCGAGCGGCTGGACGCCGCCCAGGCCTGGGGCGAGGTCTGGGCGGAACTCGGCCTGTGGGATCGCGCGCTGGACGGCTACGTGGTGGCGGTCGACCTGCTGCACTCCGTGGCACCCCGCCAGCTCGTCCGCGACGACCAGGAGTTCCTGCTGAGCCGTACCGTCGGCCTGGGCGCCGCCGCCGCTGCCTGCGCGGTGCGCTGCGGTCGGCCAGGGCTCGCGGTCGGTCTGCTCGAACAGGCCAGGGGCGTGATCCTCTCCCACGCCTTCGACGCCGACAGCGATCTCACCCGGCTCCGGGAGACCGCCCCCGGCCTCGCCGCCCGCTTCGAGGAGCTCCGGGACGCCCTCGACACGGCGACCGACAGCGGGGAGTTCCTGGAGGAAGGACCGCCCGGCCCCGACGCCCGCGCCGATCTCCGGCAGCGGCTGGCCGCCGAGTGGCGGGACCTCACCGACCGGATCCGCGCCGAGCACCCCGAACTGGACCTGCTGCGTCCGGTGCGGAACTGGGACGAACGCGAGCTGCGCGCGACGGCCGCGGCGGGCCCGGTGGTCCTGGTCAACGTCTCCCCGCACGGCAGCGACGCCCTGGTCGTCACCGAGCGCTCCATCGACGCCGTACCGCTCCCGGGTCTCGACCCGCGGACCACGGCAACGCGCCTGCAGACCTTCCAGGACGCCCTGGTCCGCATCGAGACGCCCGGAACCTCCCGCAAGCAGTCGCAGCGCGCCCAGCAGGACGTACGGGAAACCCTCGCCTGGCTGTGGCAGGTGGTCACCGGTCCGGTCCTCGACCGCCTTCCCGCGGCAACCCGCGTGTGGTGGTCGCCCGGCGGCCTGCTGGGCACGCTGCCCCTGCACGCGGCAGCCCCCACCGGCGGAGCCCCCGGCGCCCTGGACCGGGTGGTCTCCTCGTACACGCCGACACTGCGGGCCCTGCACCACGCCCGTCGGCGCGCCACCCGCCCGGCGGGCACCGGAACCCTCGTCGTCAGCGTCGCGCAGGCCACCGGACAGGCCCCACTCCCGGGCGCACGCCGCGAAGCCGAGCACCTGGCCCGCCTGCTCCCCGGTGCCGCACTGCTGGCGGACACCTCCGCCACCCACTCCGCGGTCGTCTCCGCCCTGCACCGCCACGCCTACGCGCACTTCGCCTGCCACGCCCTGGGCGACCTGGAGCACCCGTCCGGCAGCCGTCTCGTCCTGCACGACCACACCGAACGCCCGCTGACCGTCCGCGACCTGGCCCGGCTCCGGCTGCCGTCGGTCCGGCTCGCCTACCTCTCCGCCTGCGCCACGCTGCGCACCAGCCCCGAGCTCGCCGACGAGGCCGTCCACATCGTCAGCGCCTTCCAGATGGCGGGCTTCCCCCATGTGGTCGGCTCGCTGTGGCACGTCGACGACGTGATCGGGGCCGAGGTCGCGCTCAGCGTGTACGAAGCCCTGCACACGGGCGACGGCACACTCGACGTCGCCCGCACGGCCGAGGCCCTGCACCGGGCCGTACGCACCCTGCGCGACACGTATCCGCAGACCCCGAGCCTGTGGGCCTGCCAGGTGCACGCGGGTCCCTAATGCAGGTTTCCTCGAAGGCAGTAAATAAAACGGCGGCGTAGTGTGCGGGTCGGTGGTGCGGGGCGTCTCCAGATCCAGGGTGTGGCACGGGTGTTGAGCTGGGTGGTGGCCAGGCGGGTGGCCCGGTCGATCTCGGCGGGGTCGGCGAAGGACTGCCCGGCCAGCGCGGTCTTGCGGAAGATCCGCCACCAGCCCTCGGCCAGGTTCAGCCAGCAGGCGCCGACCGGGATGAAGACCTGATGGACCCTCGAATGCTTCCTCAGCCACCTGCGGATGGGGCCGCTGGTGTGGCTGGAGAGGTTGTCGGCGACCACGTAGAGCCGACCGCGCGGGTGGGCCCGGGCGATCTCCTGCAGCAGCCGGAGCCAGCCGGCGGTGTTGCGGGACGGCGCGCAGAAGGCCACCTCCTGGCCGTCGCGGATGCGCGGGCCCCCGTACACCCAGGTCTTCTGGCTGCCGCGGCAGTACTCCAGCGGCGCCTTGAACCGGTGCCCGTCGGGGGACCAGCCCGGGGCGGGGGCGAAGGTGCGCGGGATGACCGGGCCGAGCTCGTCGCCGCAGATCACCGTGGAGCGCGGCGGCGGGTCGGTACAGAGCCCGACGACCGCCGTTCTTTTGGGGCGAAGTCCGGGTCCTTGCTGGTCGTCCAGGAGGGGGTACGCCGCCGGCGCACCCCCTCGGCCCGCAGGATCCTGCGCACCTGGCTGCGGTGCACGTCGATACCGCCGGCCCGGGTGGTCGCGGTGAGCGTATCCAGCGTCCAGGTCGGCGCTCCGGCCTCGTCGGCGGCCTGAA
>NZ_JBHSPC010000089.1:38030-50422 GCF_042656345.1 Streptomyces incanus | reverse complement strand
GGCCGGGCACCGGGCGCCTGGGAGGATCACTGCGGGCCAGGGCGATGATCGCCGAGCGCTCGTCCTCGGTCAGCCGGCGGGGGCGCCCCGGGATCGGCCGGTCGCCGAGCCCGTCCAGGCCTTCGGCGTTGAACCGGTGCAGCCGCTCCCGCACCGTCCTGGGGAGGCCGCTCAGGTCACCGACGCGCTCGAAGCGCAGGCGGACGCACTGGAGCTGGACGACCAGCGCCGTTTCGGAGTGGACAAGGCGGTCGGCTACCTGCGCGCGAAACTCCCCTACCTCGGCTACGACATCGCCCTCGCCGAAGGCTGGCCGATCGCGACAGGCGTGATCGAGGGGCCTGCCGGCACCTTGGTCAAGGACCGGAGGGACATCACCGGTGCCCGCTGGGGCCTGGCCGGGGCCGAGGCCGTCCTCAGGCTCCGCGTGGTGATCAGCAACGGCGACTTCGAGGAGTACCGGGAGTATCACGTGCAGCGCGAGCATCTGCGGGTTCACGCCATCCGCTACCCCGACGGCCTCGCACTCGCGGCGTGATCACCGTCCCTCAAACAGAGCCGCACCCAAGGCCGATCGGCCGACGGTGGCCCCAGTGCCACTCATGGCCCTGGAAAGACCCAGCGCGCAAGGACCGAGATGGTTCCTGTGCTCACTGATGTCAGTCGGCGGGTCGGGCCCGCCCGCAGCGTCACCACGAACATCATCGCTGCCAGTCGACCGAACCAGCGCTGCTGGCGGCATCCAGGGCGAACACCGTGGCGTCGTCCATGCCGGTGCCGTCGTTGCTGCCGACGTAGACGGTGCCGCGGACAACCGCGGGCGAGGAGTCGACGGCGCCGCCGGTGGTGTGGGTCCACCGCTCGGTGCCGGTGGGGCGGCGTCAGGACGTCGGGCTACGCCCGGCTCACCGCCAGTCGGCGGATGATCAGGGGGGTGACCAGGACCACGAGCAGCAGTCGCAGACTCTGCACCGTGGAGATCAGCGCGACGTCCGCGTGACCGGAGACGGCCGCGGCCAGGACTGCGTTGATACCTCCGGGCGTGGTGGCGAGGTAGGCGTCCACGACAGGAGTGCCGGTCGCCTTCGCGAAGATCCACGCCAGCCCGGCGCAGCCCACGCAGACCGCCGCCATACCGACCAGGATCGACGGCAGCAGTTGCCTGACCCGCACGAGCGTGTCGCGCGTGAAGCGTACGCCGACGTCCAGGCCGACGAGGACGAAGACGGCGTTCTGCAGGATTCCGGCCGGCGCGAAACCGGGCAGCACACCGCTCAGGGTCACGACCAGCGCGAGCAGCATGGGCCCGATCAGCGCAGGGGTGGGCAGCCTCAGCCGCCGCCCTGCCAGGACCCCGGCCGCGCAGACGCCGACGAGGACCAGCAGGCCGGTGAGCTGGTCCGACCCGGCGACGAGGTGCAGGAACCCGGAGTGCGCCGGCCCGCCGTGTGACGCCTGGCCCCCGGACCGCCCGGGCGACGACATCATCCAGTGGGCGGCCAGGGGCGCGGTGGTCGCCACCAGACCGACCCGCAGGTACTGCATGAAGGCGACCAGCCGCACGTCGGCCTTCAGTTCGTCGGCGCAGCTGACGATGGCCGCCGAGCCGCCGGGAACCATGCCGAGGACAGCGCTGGGTTTGCTGATGCTCCCCCGCCGAGCGAGAAACCAGGCCACCGCGACACTCAGCGCCACGGTGGCCGCGGTCACGGCCGTCAGTGGCAGCGCGACCGGGGCTGCCGCGACCAGAGCGGACGCCGTGAGGTAGCTGCCCATGAGGGCGCCGACCAGTGCCTGTGAGGAACGGTTCAGCGGACCGGGCAGCCGGCCCCGGACCCTGCCCGTCAGGGCAAGGACCGCGCCGAGCACGAGGGAAGACAGCAGAAACGGGGCGGGTACGCCGACGGCGGAGGCCCCGAGACCGGCGGCGTACCCGCCCACCGCGATCAGGGCCCAGCGCCACGCGGGGGCCGGACGGGGGAAGCGGAATTCGTGGACCTGGGGTGCGGGCTTCTGTGCGGTACGGAGGGAGGTCCGAGTCGTGGACACGTGCTCTCGCTGCCGCACGGAAGTCGAAGCCACAGGGATACCTTTCGTCGAGGGTGGCTCCTCCCGCAGGCGCTGTGCCCACACGACGAGCCGCTTCCCCCACTGTGCGGGGGCCCTCCTGAGAGGACGCTGAGAACTCCTGAACGCGTGCTGAGTCTTACCTGGGAGAACGCTGAGAGCGGCACGCTGACCAGCGCTTTGCATCTAGACTCGACAGCGGAGACCACCGTTCGGCCGCCCCTGTCCAGGGCCCGGAGCGGCCGTTCGGCCCCCCTGGGAGGAGAGGCACGTGCGGGTGCTGGTGGTCGAGGACGAACGGCATATCGCGGCCGCGGTGGAGCGAGGGCTGCGCGCCGAGGGCTTCGGCGTCGACATCGCGTACGACGGCGAGAGCGCGCTGCACCTGGCCCAGTACGGTGACTACGCGGCGATCATCCTGGATCTCATGCTGCCGGGACGCAACGGTTACGACGTGTGCCGCACGCTGCGCACTGAGGACGTCACCACTCCCGTGCTGGTCCTGACCGCCAAGGACGGCGAGTACGACGAGGCCGACGCGCTCGACCTGGGCGCTGACGACTACCTCACCAAGCCGTTCTCCTTCGTCGTGCTGCTGGCCCACGTTCGCGCGCTGATGCGGCGCCGCACTCCCCAGCGCCCCGCCGTGCTGCGCGCCGGCGACCTGTGGCTGGACCCGGGCGCCCACCGCTGCGGTCGCGGTGACACCGTCCTGGAACTCACTCCCCGCGAGTTCGGGCTGCTGGAGTACCTGCTGCGGCACCCGGATGCCGTAGTGAGCAAGACGGAGCTGCTCGCCCAGGTCTGGGACGCCTGGTACGAAGGCGATCCGAACATCGTCGAGGTGTACGTCGGTTACCTGCGCCGCAAGATCGACACCCCGTACGGCCGCTCCTCCATCGAGACGGTGCGCGGTGTGGGGTACCGGCTGGACGGACGGGGCGGCTGAGTGTCCGCCCGCTCCCGCCTGATCCGGGCGCTCGTACGGTGGCCGCGACGGCATCGCCGGCTCACCCTCCGCTCACGCGTCACGCTCTGGGCCACTTCTATCGTGGCGGTGGCGGTGATCGCGGCCGGTCTCGGCCTCCTCGCCGGACTGCAGCGCTCCATATGGAGTCGCCTGGACACCACGGCCCAGCAGCGGGTCTCCGACGTCTCCACCCTGGTCCGGGACCACCGGCTGCGCGACCTCATCCCCTCCAACGGCAGCGACGCCGACGTCGTCGTGGTCGTCGACTCCTCGGGGCACGTCGTCTCCAGTTCCGACTACGACATCCACCCGGGCCAGGCCGGCGGCTTCCCGCGCCCGCTGCCCGCCCGGATCAGGGCCGGCCACACGGCGACTCTCATGGACCTTCCCGTAGGGGACGGCGGCGACTTCCGCGTGGCCGCGAGGCCGGCCCGGCTGAAGGGCGTACCAGTCACGATCATCGCCGCCGTCTCCCTGGAGCAGTCCGAACACACCCTGGACAGTCTGGTCGCCGGCCTGGCCATCGGGGTGCCCGCGCTGACCGCGCTGGTCGCCTGGACCATCTGGCTCACCGCCGGACGGACTCTGCGCCCGGTGGAGACGCTGCGCCGCCAGGCCACCGAGATCAGCGCCACCGGCCTGCATCGCCGCCTGGACCTCCCCCCGTCCCAGGACGAGGTGCACGCGCTGGCCACCACCCTCAACGACATGCTGGGCCGCCTGGATCAGGCGTCCGCCGCCCAGCGGCGCTTCGTCGCCGACGCGGCCCACGAACTGCGCAGTCCGCTCGCCGCCATCATGGCCCAGCTGGAGGTCATGGCCGCCTACCCCGATCCCGAGCGCGATCCGAAGACCGCCGCCGATCTCCTGGAGGACGCCCTGCGCCTGCACGACCTGGTCGAGGGGCTGCTGGCCCTGGCCCGCAGCGAGGATCCCGCGGCCCGGCGTCCCTCGGACCGGGTGGTCGACCTGGACGAGGTGGTGCTGGCCGAGGTGCGGCACCAACGCGGCCTCTCCACCGCTGCCATCGACGCGCGCGGCGTGTCCGCCGGCCGGGTACGGGGCGACGCGGAGGCACTGCGCCGCGTGGTGCGCAACCTGCTCGACAACGCCCGCCGGCACGCGGCACACCATGTGCGGGTGAGGCTCGACCAGCACGGGGACACCGTGGAACTCACCGTCAGCGACGACGGCACCGGCATCCCCGAGCCGGATCGTCTCCGCGTTTTCGAGCGCTTCACGCGCCTGGACGAGGCCCGCTCCCGTGACGCCGGCGGCTCGGGCCTCGGCCTCGCCATCGTCGGCAAGGTCGTCACCGCCCACGGCGGTGTCGCCTACGCCGACCAGGACCCCCCACCGACCGACGGCGGCCTCGGCGGCGCCCGGCTGGTGGTCCGCCTGCCATCGGCGTAGGCCCGTCGAAGTCCTCAACCGCCTCAAGAGACACCGCGCCGTTGGCCACGCGATACGACAAGCTCGCGGTCCGCTACGAGGCGACCGTCCTCATCGCGACCGTCCTCATCGCGGCCATCAACGAGTGGCTGTGACCCACGGCCGTCATACGGCGGGATCCACGTTCCACACCTCAGGCAGATCGCTGCCGCAGAAGACGCAGACGAAGTCGTCCTCACGCACGATGTTGTGCTCCTGGCAGTCAGGGCACCGCCGGAACACCACCCCATGGGTGAAGCCGGACGGACGCCCGAGCTCTACGTCGTCCAGAGCACGGGCGACTGCCGCCCAGGAGCTGACGCCCGGGCAGTACCCGGTGGAGTGGTTGCTGACGTCGCCCACGGCCCACCGGCCTGCCTCGCGCAAGAAGCTGATCTCGCCGGCGCTCAGAACCATTGCTCCGCCGGCACAGGCCACGTGCTCGCTTCGCCGCGGTGCCAGTCGAAGTACGCCGTCCGTTCCGACCACGAAGGTGAACGGTTCGGCCAGTTCCGCTGCCGATCGCTCAGCGACCCAGCCGTCGAAGTCAGCCGCCGAGCTGATCCGGCATCCGCCGCTGCAGGGCAGGACCGCGGCCTTCAGCTCGACCGGTCCGACATATCGGTAACTCCGCCCCCGCGCACTCACATGAGTCAACCTAGAGCACTTCCGACACACGCTCTAGGCCCGCACTTCGCGGGTCACCCGTTAGTGAAGGCTCAGCGCATGATCACCGACCGGTTCCCGCCGCGATCGGTTGCCCGATGACAATCACGCCGCCGGGCCGACCGCCCGTGGACCGATCCCGATCACTTGATCTTCACGATCGAGGGACCCGCGAAGTACGGGTCTAGGAGGGCCTGATCAGGTCGGTGCCCGATGCGTCGCCGGTTCGACGGGTCGCTTCCGTCCGGGTGGGACCGGTCGTCACGAGCCTGGTGGCGGGTCGGCAAGGCATGCGGCGGTCGGCGCTTGCCGAAGGGCGCCGGGCCGGCTGGTCGGCTGGTCGGCGCGGCGCTCACCGTCGCCCACACGGTCTTGCCGGGGCCGGGGCCGGGGCCGGGGCCGGGGCCGGAGCCGGAGCCGGAGCCGGAGCAGCGATCGGTGACGCCCCGGTCGTCGGCCAGGGCGGCGACGAGCAGGAGGCCGCGGCCGGACTCGGACTCGGCGTCCGCGGGGGCGGGGGCAGTGGCGACGGGCCCGCGTTCCGCGCGGGTGTCGGAGGCCGCCACGCGTAGCCGCCCGCCGTCCGCCTCGGCGGCCGGCCGGACGCGGAAGTCCCGGCCGGGGACCCGTCCGTGGCGTACGGCGTCGGCGCACAGATCGGCGGTGATCAGGTTCAGCGTCTCGTTGACGTCGCTGGGGCAGGGTGGCCCCAGGAGTCCGGGCGGTGCCCGGCATCGTGCACCTGAGCGGAGGCATGGGGCGGCTTGCGACGGTCGGCGCTTCCCTCGGCTCAGAGAATCGCCACAGCCCGTCCGGCGACCTCGCCCTTGGCGAGCTTGTCGACGTACTCCGGGATCTGCTCGAACGTAATGGGCACGATCTTCGAGGTGATGTTGCCACTGGCCATGAGCTTGAGCACTTCCTCGGCCTCGGACCCGCAACCGGACGCTAGTTAAAGTTTAAACGTTTTCGGTCGGAAGTCGAACGGCCCGGCGCCAGGCGCACGAAAGACGGCCCCCGGCACCGAGGATCGGCGCGGGGGCCTTGCCGTGCCCGGCCGGCTTTGCCGCCGGCTCCGGGAGGACGGGGTCGCTACGAGACCTGGCGGCCGCCGTGGGGCTGCGAAGCGGGTGGCGCGGGCACCGGCCGTCCGGTGGAGCGGCGCCTACGCCTTCGGCCCGATGTCCGCTGTGTCCTTACCGGCGTCGTCTTGCGGCTCCGCGGGCTCCACCACCGGGATGGCGCCTGTGGTGGTCGCGACCGGCGGCGTGAGCACCGAGGCGTAGTCGTGCTGGGTGGAGTAGGTGAGGAAGCCCAGGTGCGCCTCGTAGCGGTCCAGGACGTCGTCGATCACCTGCTGGGGGGACAGGCCCATGAGGTCGTAGCCCTCGGAGCCGGTCTGGGTGAACACCTCCACCCGGTAGTAGACGTCCGTCTGGCGGGACATGCGTCCGCCGAACATCGGCACCGGGGCCTCGACGGCCTGTACCTGGTAGTGGAAGTCGCGGTGCTCGGGGATCACGACCACCAGCGCGTGGCCGGAGATGCCGGTGTGCTCGTTCGGGGCCAGGTCCAGCGTGGCCTGGTAGCCCTGCTTCTCGAATTCGCGGACCACGTCGGCCAGCGCCGGCTGCACGGTGCGCTCCATGAACTGGGCCACCTGCTTCTTCGAGGGGTAGGAGCGCATCCGCTCCAGCCGCTGGCGCCAGGTGCGCTCGGGCACGTAGCCGCCGTGCGTCGCCGTCGACTGCCGGCGCAGGACCCGGCCCTCGCGCTCGGCCCGCTCCATGCGCAGGGCCTTGGAGAAGGAGGCCATCACCAGCCAGGCGATGACCGTCACCGGCAGGGCGAAGATGAGCGTCGCGTACTCCATGGTGGTGACCCCGCCGGCCACCAGCATCGCGATGGTCAGCACCGCGGTGAGCACCGCCCAGAAGACGCGCAGCCACTTCGCCCCATCTTGCGACGGTTTGGGGATCGAGGAGGAGAAGTTGGACATCACCATGGCGCCGGAGTTGGCGCTGGTGAGGTAGAACAGCAATCCGGACAGCGTGCCCAGGCCGATCAGGAAGCCGGCGCCGGGGAACATCTCCAGCAGTGCGAACCAGCCCTTCTCCGGACTGTCCATGGCCTGCTGGGCGAACTCCTCGTTCCCGTTCATCACCTGGTGCATGGCGCTGTTGCCGAAGATGCTCACGATCAGGAAGTCGCAGAGCACTGGGGCGGTGACGGCGGCGATGACGAACTCGCGCAGCGTCCGGCCGCGGGAGATGCGGGCCAGGAACAGGCCCACGAACGGGCCCCAGGCCAGCCAGAACGCCCAGAAGAACAGGGTCCAGCCGGCCATCCACTCGGAGCCCCCCTCCTGGTAGGCGAGGGTCTGCAGGGTTCGGTCCGGCAGCGAGAAGACGAACCGGCCGATGTTCTCCACCAGGGCGTTGAGGAGGAACGCCGACTCTCCGGTCACCAGGATGTACAGCAGCATGGCCGCCGCGCCCCAGATGTTCAGCTCGGAGATCAGCCGGATCCCCTTGTCCATGCCCGAGGTGCAGGCGGCGATGGTCATGATCACGGCCACGACCACCAGCGCGATCTGCAGGGCCAGGCCCTGCGGGAGGCCGAACAGCAGGGAGAAGCCGACGTTCAGCAGCACGACGCCGATGCCCATGGAGGTGGCGACGCCGAAGACGGTGCCGACCAGGGTGACGATGTCGATGGTGTCGCCGATCCCGCCGCGGACGCGCTTGCCCAGCAGGGGGTACAGGGCGGCCCGGATGGACAGCGGCATGCCCCAGCGGTAGGCGAAGTAGCCCATGGCCATGCCGAGCAGCGAGTACATGGCCCAGCCGGCCACGCCGTAGTGGAACATGGTCCAGACCACGGCGTCCTGGGCGGCCGCGCCCGTCTGACCCTCGCCCGTCGGCGGAGCCATGTACTGGGTGATGGGCCCCGTGACGGAGTAGAAGAGCATGTCGATGCCCACGCCGGCGGCGAACAGCATGGCCACCCAGGTGAAGAGCTTGTACTGCGGCCGGGAGTGGTCGGGGCCGAGCCGGACGGAGCCCTGTTTGGACAGCGCGACCCAGAGGACGAACACGATCACCACGGTGACGGTCAGGACGTAGAACCAGCCGAGGTTCTCCGCGATCCAGGCCACCATGGCCCGCATGGTTCCGGCGGCGTGCCCGGGCATGAACATGGCCCAGAGGGAGAAGGCGACGATGACGGCCGAGGAGATGACGAAGACGCGCCAGTTGACCTTGGGGCCGGGTTCCTCGATGAGTTCCGCGGGGGCCTTGCTGAGCTCCTGGCGAGAGACGGGAGGACGGTTCTCGGCCTCCTGGCCGTGGCGTCGCCGTTCGGTGCCGCCGAGCTGGCGGCGTTCGATCGGGGCCTTGGGCGGCTCGTTCCCGGGGCGGGGCGTGTTTGCGGCTTCTGTCATGCGCTCCTCTTCCTATCGGAGACGAGTTCGGGCGGGCGCCGGCGTGGGCAGACGTCCGCGGCCTCGATCCGAAGGGATGGGGAGGCCGTGCACAGTGGGCACCCTGTCGTGGGGCCCATCTAGCCATTAGTACTCCTAAATACGCCTAAAAAAACGATCTTGGTGACCCGCTCCGGGGCCGGTGGAGATCTCAGATGTTGGTGGTGACCTGGGCTTTCGTGGTGTTCAGGTAGTGGTTGGCGGCTTCGTGTTCGGCGGGCGGGATGTGCCCCATCTCACCGTGGAGCCGGGTCTGGCCGTACCGGTCGGTCGCTGCCGCGCGGGGAGGGGACCAGCCGGTGCTCCAGCGCCTCGCGGGCGACCGCGGGGCCGTCGCTCCCCCGGAGGACCGGCGAGCCGAGCCCCGCTTCTGACGCGTCCGGCGGCACGCGGCACCCGTGCATCCGGCTTTCCGAGCCGGGGCGGTTCGGACCGCGCTTGGGATCCGGCATGGGACGATCCCTCGGTGACTCGACTCGTGCACCGTGACCGCTCCCTCGAGGAGCTCGAGCGCGACCGTCGGCCGGCCCCGTCGGGCGACGCGACCCGGCTCGTGGCGACCGCGCACGCGCTTCGACGTAAGCCGATCGGCGAGCTGACCGTCGAGGACATGCGGCTGCTGATCAGGCAGAACGTGGGCCTGGCCTACCTCCTGCCGCCGGCGCTGGAGGTCGGGTCACGCTCACGGACGCCCATACTGCCTTGCCGGGGCCGGAGCGGCGGTCGGTGACGCCCCGGTCGTCGGCCAGGACGGCGAAGAGGAGGAGGCCGCGGCCGGACTCGGCGTCGGGCTGAGCAGGGGCGGTGACGGCGGGTCGGTGTTACGGGAGTGTGCTGTACGTACGTGAGGCGACGCGCGCCGGGCCCGGTCGCTCACGAGGGGAGCGGCCGGGCCCGGCACATTCGGTGATGGCGCGTCAGCAGTTCGGGATCACGGTTCCGTTGTTGTCACGCGCTTCGTCGTTGCCCCAGCGCGACAGGTAGTACGCGGAGACGTACGCTCCACGCCCGTTCTTGCCCGCGTAGGTGGTGTCGAGGTCCGTCTTCAGCCACCAGTGGTTGTAGGTGCCGTTCGCGCCGCGGATCTCCTGGCCCCACACCTTGCAGTACACGTAGTTGGTGCCCGCGTTCAGCACACCCTGCGGGTCGTTGGTGTTCGGCTGCGCGTAGCCCGTGGTGTTGGCGAAGGTGTCGACCCAGTACTTGCTGCTGCCACAACCGTTGTCGCTGGTCAGGTGGTAGCTGCCGTACGAGCCGGGGTAGGCGAGCGAGGTTCCGTTGATCTTGATCTTCTGGCCGACGCCGTTGTACAGCTGCTCGTAGTGGATGTGCGCGCCGGAGCTGTTGCCGGTGCTGCCGGTGGTGCCGATCTGCTGTCCCTGGCCGACATACGCGCCGCTGGCGACGGAGAAGGCGTTCAGGTGGAAGTAGTACGTCTGCCAGCCGCCGCCGTGGTCGATCTTGATGTAGTTGCCGGCGCCGCTCGCCTGATAGTGCCGGGTGGCGGTTCCGGAGGCCGAGGCGAGTACGGGCGAGCCGTTGGTGGTGCCGCCGTCACTGCGGACGAAGTCCAGCGCCTCCCGGACCTCGGCCGAGTGGTGACTGTACGTCCATTTCTGGCCACAGGAGAAGGGGGCTTTGAAGAGGGGCGCGGCCTGCGCGGGCGTCGCCGCGAGCAGGCCGCCCACGAGGGCCACGAGGCCCAGCAGGGCAATGCGTATCGAGCGCAATGCTGTCTCCGAACTACGAAGTGCGTGGAAGATTGATGTCCGCTACACGGACGGGCCCAGAATGCCGCAGATTGATGCGTCCACGACAGCATTCTCGGGAAAGTTTCCTCCCGGAGCGCGCCGACGCCACCGGTCCCCGCGGTTCGGGGCGGGAGGCGTCGTCCGCCTGGTGTCAACTCGCGGGACGGGTAAGGTCCTTTTCTCCTACCTGAAGTCACTGGGCGGCCGTCCGCTTGCCTACGCGCCGTTGCTGGAGCACGCTCCGAAGCGGTACAGGCAGGCGCTGATCCCCGACGGGCATCTGGAACTCTCCGACATGGTCAAGATGACCGTGCTGAGCACCCGGGAGTACGCGGTGACCATCGACGACTGGAAAGCCACCGACCTCACGTGCGGGAAGAGCACCGCGCAGACGGTCGTCGACCTCCCGCCGCAGGGCGGAGTCGCCTACGACGGAATCCGGCCCCACCTTCCGCCCCGCGCCGGCGAACCGGTGCTGACCGACGAAACCGAGGGACAGGGCGAGCCCTACTTCAGCACCCGCTTCATCGAGTCGAGGTCGGGAACGGGCAGCCCTCGGGCGGGCTCCGGGCGGAGGTGATCGCGCCACCGGGACAGTCGTGCCAGTGGGGCGTCAAGGTCCACTGGCACGACAACCACGTGGCGGGAGGACAGTGGGTCTGTGCAACCACATGGTGAAACCGAGCGGGTCGCTGCGGCCCGGCGGGCCCTGACCAACTGGCTTGCCGAGCAGGCTCCCACCTCCCACGGCTCCCTCGTACCCTGACTGTGGGGCCGGTCGAGCCGACGGGCTCCGACGGACATGCTCGCCATCGCCTACGAGAGCGCACTCCACCGCGCAGCCGTCTTGATCTGGACGCGACCACGGAAAGCCGAGGTCGCCCGCTCGCCAGGGAATGTCCGACTCAGGGCCTGGGCGTGGCGTCGACTGCCCGCACCCGGCAGTCCGAGCACCTTCCGGACCTCTTCGCGACGAACAGATGCCGATAGATCGTCACCTGACGCAGAGGGATGCCGCAGAGCGTCGCCTCGTCCGCCAAGGCGTGCTCCAGAGCCGGGTCACCTGTCTCCCGGCATGCCGTGAAGCACGTCGGGGCAAGCCCGAACGTGAACCTGAAGGATCGGAGGTGGCGACCAAGAGGTGGCATGGCCGCCACCCTCGCACGTGGCCCGATCACCGTGAAGTCAAAGGGACAGGCCCCAGGGGGTGTTGCGAACCGGCGATGTGCTGCTTGAGCGCCGCGAACTCGTTCGCACCCTTCACGAGTCGACAGGCGCCGGTGTCCGGGGCGACGAGTAGGGGCCAGTTACCGCCGACGCGGATCTGACGCCCGCCCTCGTCCCTCGCGGTGGGGCGCCAGGTGAAGCCGAACCTGCCCGTGACGACCGGGGTTGTCCACAGCCCCAGTTCAAAGGCCCACTCGTCCCACCGATCGGTCAAGCCACGACCGAAATCCTCCGCGAGTCGCCTCGCTTCGCCCTCTTCCAAGGACTCCTCCTTCATTGCGGACCACTCGGTGTCGTACTCGGGCCGCACCTAGGCGACCATGCGGACCGCGTGCTTGCGCAGCTCAAGAGGGTAAGGGGAAGGACGTGCCAGGACTCGATCCTCTCAAACGATCGAGTCCCTACCGAACCCGGAACGGTTCAACCAGGAACAGCTGGTCGTACGACTCGTCCAGCACCGCGTCGTACACCTGCGGCACGCCCGGGTGCTGGATCCGCGCGGTGACCCGCGCCTCCCGCCGGAACCGCTTCTCGAACTCCTCCGCCAGCTGCGGCGACGTCACGGCCTGGGGCCGCACCAGCTTCACGGCGACGGGCCGGTCCAGCACGGCGTCGAAACCACGCCACACGTCGCCCATACCGCCGTGACTGAGGGGTTCGAGCAGGTCGTACCGATTCGCGATCCGTCGTGTGTCGTCCGGCACGTGGCCCCGCCCCGCCCCTCGTCCTCGCCCGTCGAGCGCCCGATGTGATCCAGGGGCATCTTGGCCGGTAAGCGACGGAAGAGTCCAGTTGGGGG
>NZ_JBHSPC010000089.1:24909-38018 GCF_042656345.1 Streptomyces incanus | reverse complement strand
TGAGCGGCCCCGCGGCCGCTCAGCTCGCGCGGTTCGCCTCCGGTGCGTCCGCATCGGCGGGCCGGTGCCCCGCTTCGTCGACCACACCGTGCCCGATCTCGGCCGAGCTGGACAGCAGAGTCCCTGGCTTGCCGTACGGGGTCTCCTTCGTCAGCGTGCTGCTGGATCCGAGGAAGGTGAAGTCCTCCCGGTCGAAGACCCACTCGGTACGGTTGCCGTAGCGCGTGTCCTCGCGGGCGATACCGATGCCCTCGCGGCCGATCGCGTCCTGGATCTTCGGTGTGTCCGTCACGCCGGGTATCTTCGCCGCTGCCCGGTACAGGGCGGCGGCGGTGTCCGGTGGCATCACCCCGCCCAGCAGGTAGCCGATCGTGTCGAACACCGCTTGGTCGGGTTCGCGTTCCTCGATCAAGGGGGTGTTGGCGTAGAGGTAGGTGAGCAGCTCGTCCGGGTCGGTGGGCAGGGAGCTGAGCCAGCGATAGGTGGGCCTGCTCATACCGGCCGGAGTGCCGTCGGCGTCGCCCAGTTCAGCGTTGATGGCCGCCGTTTCCCCGTCGGTCCGCACGAGGCCCTGCTTGCGGACGGGTCCCGGTTCCTGCGACAGCCACTTCTCGAAGTCCTTCAAGGGACTGAGGACCGCTGTGCCGCTGGTCAGGTCGGCCTCGCGGATCTTCTTCCTGGTGTAGACGAACTGGTCGTCGCGCACGACGGGAGTGTCGCGCTTCCCGGCGGCGGCGGAGATCTGGTCCAGCAGTGCCGCGGCGGGCCTCATACTCACCGTGCTGTCCCGTTGCGCGGAGACGTCGTCCTGCTCGTGGCCGGTCAGGGTGATACCCGCTGCGACCGCGCAGGCCAGGGCCAGTGCCGTGGCCGGCACCACGAAGCGTGGCATCCGGCGCGGTTCCGGTCGGCTCTGCCCGGCCCGGTCGTTGTCGATCTGATTCAAGAGGCGTTCCTTGTGGTGAAGGTGCTGCTCCGGCGAAAGCCGCGTTTCCGCAGGGGCCGGCAGCAGACGGGCGATCTCCTCGCGGTCGCCGTGGCTCCTCGGTGAAGCCGCGGATGCCATGTCCTTGTCCTTCATATGAGCTCCTGCCGCTCGGTCGGGGCCGCGATCGCGGCCGCACTTGTAACCTCTCCGCGGGCACCGGCGGGTTCCAGGTTTTCTTCCGCGAGACGGGCGAGCCGCCGGCGGGCGCGCGAGAGGCGCGAGCGCACGGTGCCCACGGGCACGCCCAGGGCCTCGGCAGCCTGCTGGTAGTCCAGGCCGGACCAGACACACAGGACGAGGACTTCCCGCTCATGACGTCGCAGCCGGCCGAGGGCGCTGCGGACAGCGCTCAGGCGGCGGGCGTCCTCGATGCGGTCCACCGTGACCTGCGCGAAGTCCTCCTGGATACGTGGCGGTGGCTGCCGCGACTGGAACACCCGCCATCTGCGCACGCGCCGCTTGGCGTTGTCCGCCTTGTGGGTGGCGATGCCGAGCAGCCAGGGCAGGAGCGAGTCCCCCCGCGCTTCGACCCGTGCGCGGCTTTGCCATGCGGTCAGGAACGTCTCGGACATGATCTCCTCGGCCGTCGACCAGTCACCGGTCAGCCGCAGCGCGTAGGTGTACACGGAGTGGGCGCAGTCGTCGTACAGCAGGGCGAACGCCTCGCGGTCGCCCGCGCGTATGCGTTCTCGCATCTGGTCATCTGTATCCCTCACGCCTGTTCCTCTCCGCGACGCACGAGGAGTTCCCGTGGCCCGCGTCACATGCCGGGCCGGTCGTGTACGGGCCACTCGTGGTCGGCGCCCAGGCATTCTCGCGCCGGAAATTCGCTGTCGTGGTGGCGGGGGAGCGGGGCGGACTCCTCGTCGTTCCCGGAGTCCTGGTCGCCGCCACCGCTGCCGCCGGGGCCCGAACCGTCGGAGGGGTTACCGGTGTTGGTCGCGGGTTTGGTGTCGGTGCTGGTTCCGTGGCCGGGCATCTCCATGACCCGCCCGGCGGCGTCGAAGGAGCGGCCGGTCTGGGTGGCCGGGTCCAGCTCGACGCGGGCGTACGAGGGTGCGAAGGCCGGATACGGCGCCATGCGGCGCAGCCCCCATTGATCTGTCGCAGCGAAGACTGAGCGATTCTCACTGAAGCCTGAGTGGTTCAGGTCACTCGGTTTCGAGTGCGGCACCCCCGGCGGCGGTGATCTGTGCGCCTGCCGCCGGGGATGAGGAGTCAGTTCTGGCAGGCGCACCCGGCGGAGCTCTTGGCCTCGCTGACGGTGACGGACGGGTCGGTGGCCTGCTCGGCCGGGGTACAGCAGGCGGCGACACCGCAGCAGGAGCCGCCCTCCGCATGGGGCACGGTGGTGGCCGGGCCGTCGACGGTGGTGGGCTTGGTGGCGCGGACGATGGCGGAGTGCATGCCGTCGGCGACCGCGTGGGTCGGGGTGATCTCGATGTCCGTGAAGCCGGCGGCCTCCAGGCCGGCGCGGTATTCGGTGAAGGAGAGGGCGCCGGCGATGCAGCCGACGTAGTCGCCGCGCTCGGCTCGCTGTTCGCTGGTGAGGGTGTCGTCGGCGACGACGTCGGATACGCCGATCCGGCCGCCGGGCTTCAGGACGCGGAAGGTCTCGGCGAACACGGCGGGTTTGTCGACCGACAGGTTGATCACGCAGTTGGAGATCACGACATCGATCGTGTTCGAGGGCAGCGGGATGGCCTCGATGGTGCCTTTGAGGAACTCCACGTTCGTCGCGCCGGCCTTTACCGCGTTGGCCAGGGCGAGTTCGAGCATCTCGTCGGTCATGTCAAGCCCGTACGCCTTGCCGGTGGGGCCGACGCGGCGGGCGGACAGGAGCACGTCGATGCCGCCCCCGGAGCCGAGGTCCAGAACACGCTCGCCTTCGCGCAGCTCGGCGACAGCGGTGGGGTTGCCGCAGCCGAGGGACGCGGCGACGGCTGCTGCGGGCAGGGCGTCGCGCTCATCGGCGGCGTACAGGGTGGAGCCGAAGTTCTCGTCGACCTCGACCGGTTCGGGCCCGCAACAGGCGGTGCCGCCCTCGGTGGCCTTCACGGCCGCCGCCGCGTACCGCTGACGGACGGTTTCTCGTAGGTCGGTGGACTGCTCGCTCATGATTTCACTCCCAGGTGACGGGCCTCAGCACGGGCCCGGAACGGCCTGTATTGACGTTCATTGATGCAACATTGCGCCTTGGATTGAAAAACGTCAACATAGAGGCATGTCGAAACAAGAGCTTGAGGTGATCGGCCAGGGCGCCGCCTGCTGCCCGGGCCTGTCCGCTGCGCCGCTGGACGAAGCCCAGGCAGCCGACCTGGCGAAGGTCTTCAAGGCCCTGGGTGACCCGGTCCGGCTGCGCCTGATGTCGATGATCGCCTCGCGCGGCGAGAGCGGAGAGGTCTGCGTGTGCGAGCTGACCCCTGCCTTCGACCTGTCCCAGCCGACGATTTCCCACCACCTCAAGCTGCTGCGGCAGGCCGGTCTCATCGACTGCGAGCGGCGCGGCACCTGGGTGTACTACTGGGTGCTGCCCGGCGTCCTGGACCGGCTCGCCGCGTTCCTGACCACCTCGCAGCCCGCCGGAGCCGGCGCGTGAGCGCGCCGCTCGGCCGCCGTGTCGCTGCGGAGGTGATCGGCAGCGGGCTGCTGGTGGCGGTGGTCGTGGGCTCCGGCATCCAGGCCACCGAGCTCTCACGCGACGTCGGCGTGCAGCTGCTCGCCAACTCCCTGGCCACCGTCTTCGGCCTGGGCGTGCTCATCCTGGTGCTCGGGCCGGTCTCCGGCGCGCACTTCAACCCCGCCGTCACCCTCGCCGCCTGGTTCACCGACCGCCGCACGCCGGACGGCCTCACCTTGCGGGACGTCGCCGCGTACGTGCCCGCCCAGATCGCGGGGGCGATCGGCGGGGCGATCCTGGCCGACGCGATGTTCGCCAGGCCGCTGGTGAAGTTCTCCACCCACGACCGGTCCGCCGGACACCTGTGGCTGGGCGAGGTCGTCGCCACGGCCGGGCTGATCCTGCTGATTTTCGGTCTCCACCGGATCGGCCGCGCCGCGCTCGCCCCGGCAGCGGTGGCCTCCTACATCGGGGCCGCCTACTGGTTCACCTCCTCCACGTCGTTCGCGAACCCTGCGGTGACCATCGGCCGGGCCTTCACCGACACCTTCGCCGGGATCGCCCCCGCCTCCGTCGCCCCGTTCATCGCCAGCCAACTACTCGGCGCCATGCTCGGGCTGGGGGTCGTGACCGCGGCCTACGGCACACGCCCTGTCCTGGCACGGCCCGAGACCGCCGTCCCGACCGCGGAACCTGAACTCGCCTCTTCCTGACCACACGCTTCGCCTCCGAGAAAGACGCCGCCATGAGCCCTTCCACTTCGCGCCCGTCGGTGCTGTTCGTCTGCGTCCACAACGCCGGCCGCTCCCAAATGGCCGCCGCCTTCCTCACCCACCTCGCCGGTGACCGTATCGAGGTCCGCTCCGCCGGCTCCGCCCCCGCCGACACCGTCAACCCGGCCGTCGTCGAAGCGATGAGCGAGGCCGGCATCGACATCTCCGCGCAGAGCCCGAAGATCCTCACGACCGAAGCCGTCCGGGCGTCCGACGTCGTGATCACCATGGGATGCGGCGACGCCTGCCCCGTCTTCCCCGGCAAGCGGTACCTCGACTGGCAGCTCGACGACCCGGCCGGGCAAGGCGTCGAGGCCGTACGCCCCATCCGCGACGCGATCGAGACCCTCGTCCGCGCACTGATCTCGGAAGTGACATCCGACTGACGATCGACCCCGCTCGGGGCGGACCGCTCAGCCTTCAGTGAGAAAGAAGCCCGGCCACCAACCTTCGGTGAGAACGCTCAACCTTCGCTGCGACAGAACACCCGTGGTGCGGGCGTGCTGATGCCGTCGGGCAGCGGCGTACCGGTGGGGAGCCGGTCGGAGTGGGCGAACATCGGTGCCTCCTGGTGGGCGGGAATGTCGTGGGTTCTTCCGGGTGCCGGATACCGGCTACCGGCCTGCGGCGCGGCTCCGGTTCAGCCGCAGCGTGAACCGTTCACCGTCAGGGGTGGTTGTGCTGCGGTCATGTACTCACGGTGGCGCGTCGTGGCCTAGCGTGACCAGTGGTGACGCGCCGACGTGAACCCTTCGTACGCGGCGGCACACGACGGTGTACGGAGCGGTACGGAACGGCCGGAAACGGCACGGGGAGAGGCGCGGGACATGACGAGCGTGCGGGACGAAGAGACGGGCCAGGGACAGGCGGCGGTACCGGTACCGGTGCAGGGCGGCCAGGGGCAGGGGAGCGGGAGCCGGAGGCCCGGGGACGAGCCGGGGGCGGGGGTCGTCACCGCGTTCGGACGGCAGTTGAAGCTGCTGCGCATCCGGGCGGGCCTGGAGCGACCGGAGTTCGGCAAGCGGATGGGCTACTCGCCCGAGACGGTGGCCTCCTTCGAGCAGGGGCGGCGGATTCCGCAGGCGGGGTTCATCGAGAAGGCGGATGAGGTGTTGGGGGCCGGGGGGTTGCTCACGGCGCTGAAGGAGGAGGTGGCTCGGGCTCAGTACCCCTCGTTCTTCCGGGACATGGCGCGTTTGGAGTCGGAGGCCGTCGAGCTGTGCTCTTACGACACGCTCGTGGTCAAAGGGCTGCTGCAAACCGAGGAGTACATGCGAGCCGTCCTGTCCATGCGGCGACCGCTACTGGACCAAGGAACCATCGAACAGCGTGTTGCAGCTCGGCTCGCACGACAGGAGATCTTCAATCGCTGGCCTGCTCCGCTGTTGAGCTTCGTCATGGAGGAGGCTGTCTTGCGTAAACCGCTGGGCGGCAAGACAGTGCTCAGGGGGCAGTTGGAACACCTGCTCTTGATCGGGGACAAGCGCAACGTTGAGCTTCAAGTCATGCCGCTGGACCGGGAGGACAGCGCTGGTGTGGACGGACCTTTCACGGTGATCACCAGCAAGGGCGGGGAGCAGTTCGTGTACACGGAAGTACAAGGGCGCAGCAATCTTGTGATCAAGCGTGATGAGACCAGCCTCGCTGCGGCCCGCTATGGAATCATCCGAAGCCAGGCCCTCACACCAACGGAGAGCCTGTCATTCATCGCGGAGTTGCTGGGAGAGCTATGAACCGCGCAGAACGTAGGACTGCGACCACCGAACTGACCTGGTTCAAGAGCAGCCACAGCGGTGCCGAGGGCGGAGATTGCGTCGAGGTCGCCGCGACAGCGGATGCGGTGCTCATCAGGGACTCGAAGCAGCCCGCAGCGGCCCGGCTTGCGGTCGGTGTCGACGCCTGGTCTGGCTTCGTAAGGATGGCTGTCGGGCACTAACCGGCGGATGCACAGAGGAAGGGACCCGGTGCTCCTGGCCAGGTCCCTTCCTCTGTGTAACGGCTCAGAAGTCGTCCAGACCTTCCTCGCTACGGATCATCCGCCAGGCCGCGCGGCGAGCGCTGCGGTCCAGGGTGGACTTGAACTCGCGGTCGGCACCGAAGTAGCGCTTGCCGAGAGTGTCGATGGTGGACACGTGGTCCATCATGTTCTCCTCGAACTTCTTGTCGTAGACGAGGCCGAAGTTCTCCTCGTCGTTGACGACGGCGGCAGCGCGGACCTTCGGGTCCTCGTTGGTGAGGTTGAAAACGGCAGAAGGTCCGTCTCGGTGAAGTCCGTGCCGAACTTGGCGTTGAACTTGTCGATCAGTTCGGACAGCGGGGACTTCTCGTCGTCCTTGGCCCCGCCCACACCGTCGCCGAAGCCCTTGAGTTCGGCGGCACCCTCGGGTGTGAGGGCCACGTCGTGCCCGCCGGTCTTCTCGACGCGCAGGTGGCTCAGGTCGACCTCGCCTATGGACTCTCCCCTCCCCTTTCCCGCAGCCCGCCCCCGGCGCCCAGGGCCCCTTCGGTCTCGGCGGACCCACCGGCCCGGCACGGCCCCCGAAGCGGCGTGGCCGGTGGCTGAAGTACGGGGCGGTCGCCCTGGTCTCCCTGTTCATCGGAGTCGGCATCGGAAGCAGCGGCGACGGCTCGGCGGCGGCGGACACGGCAGGCGCCGACACCAAGTCCGACCCGAGACCGACGGCCACCGTCACCGAAACCGCCAAGGCCGCCGACGACGGTGACGCCAAGCCCGCCCCCGCACCCACCGTCACCGAGACCGAGACGGTGACCGCCAAGCCGAAGAAGACCAAGGAGCCGGGGCCCGCGACCAGCTTCTCGGGAGAGGGCGAGTACGTCGTCGGCGAGGACATCAAGGCCGGCACGTACAAGACGGCCGGGGCCGAGGACGAGTGGGGCTGCTACTGGGAACGGGCCAAGAACGCCAGCGGCGAGTTCGACGCCATCATCGCCAACAACAACCTGACCGGCCCGGGCCGGGTGACCCTCAACACCGGCGAGTACTTCAAGACCAACCGGTGCCAGGAGTGGAAGTGGGTCGGCTGAAGCGGGGCCCGGTCCCGCCACGACCGCCCGGGCGTTAGCCCGCCCGGGGCGCCCGGACCACCCGGTCGCGACGGTGGCCGTGCGCCCCGGGGCCGCCGCCCGCACGATGGGCCGTGCTGCCGACCGGCAAACGGATCGGTACCGGCCGGATGCGAAGGAGGCCCCGCGGTGGGCGAGCTGTACATCGACGGCGAGTGGACGAAGGCGGCGGCCGGCGGGCGGCGGGAGGTGGTCAACCCGTACGACGCCTCCGTCGTCACCACCGTCGACGAGGCGGACGCCACCGATGTGGACCGCGCGGTGCGCGCCGCCCGGCGTGCCTTCGACGAGGAGGACTGGGCGAACGCCCCCACCCGCCGGCGCGCCGACCTCCTGCTGCGTGTCCACGACCTGCTGCTGCGCGACAGGGACGAGATCGCCCGCACCGAGACCCTGGACACCGGCAAGACGCTGACCGAGGCCCGCTTCGACGTGGAGGACGTGGCGAACGCCTTCCGTTACTTCGCGGAACTCGCGGGCAAGGACGGCGGCCGTGTCGTGGACG
Organism: Streptomyces incanus; assembly: GCF_042656345.1. NCBI lineage: Bacteria > Bacillati > Actinomycetota > Actinomycetes > Kitasatosporales > Streptomycetaceae > Streptomyces > Streptomyces incanus. Next base: position 30,048 of record NZ_JBHSPC010000089.1, on the reverse strand, counting down.
TCGGCCCTGACGTCCTCAGCCGCGTCGTCTACCAGCCGGTCGGGGTGTGCGCGCTCATCGCCCCCTGGAACTATCCGCTGCTGCAGGCCTCGTGGAAGGTGGCGCCGGCGCTGGTCGCCGGGAACACCTTCGTCCTCAAACCCAGCGAGACCACACCGCTCACCACGATCGCCATGATCCGGCTGATCGAGGAGGCCGGCGCCCCACCCGGCGTCGCCAACCTGGTGCTCGGCTCCGGAGGGACCGTCGGCGCGGCCCTGACCGCCCACCCCGAGGTCGACCTGGTGTCCTTCACCGGAGGCCTGGCCACCGGGCGCGCCATCATGGCCGCCGCCGCCGAGGGGCCGAAGAACATCGCCCTGGAACTGGGCGGCAAGAACCCCAACATCGTCTTCGAGGACGCGGACTTCGCCGCCGCCGTGGACTACGCGCTGGACGCCGCGTTCCTGCACGCCGGGCAGGTCTGCTCCGCCGGTTCACGTCTGCTGGTCCAGGACTCCCTGTACGACCGGTTCGTCGACTCCCTCGCCCAGCGCGCCCAGTCGATCCGCCTGGGCAACGGCATGGAGGAGGGCACGGAGAGCGGCCCGCTCAGCTCCGCCGAGCACCGTGACAAGGTCGAACGCCACATCGCCGCCGCCCGGGAGGAGGGCGCCCGGCTCGTCACCGGCGGCACCCGCCCCGACGACCCGGCGCTGAGCCGCGGCTTCTTCCTGCTGCCGACGGTCTTCGCCGACTGCGACAAGTCCATGCGCATCGTGCAGGAAGAGGTCTTCGGGCCGGTCGTCACCGTCGAGCGCTTCCACACCGAGGACGAAGCGGTGGAACTGGCCAACGACACCCGCTACGGCCTGGCCGGCGGCGTGTGGACCTCCGACGCGAGCCGTGCCCAGCGCGTTGCCCAGCGGCTGCGGCACGGCACCGTGTGGATCAACGACTTCCACCCCTATGTGCCGCAGGCCGAGTGGGGCGGCTTCGGCCGCTCCGGCGTCGGGCGCGAGCTGGGTCCCACGGGCTTGCGCGAATACCAGGAGGCCAAGCACATCTACCAGAACCTCGCCCCGGCACCCTCCGGCTGGTTCAAGGGCTGACCAGACGCAGCACACCACCCGCCACCACCCGACGGCACGGAAGAAAGGCACTCCATGGCCCCCACCCCGCACGGCGCCGAGTCCTCCTACGACTACGTCATCGTCGGCGGCGGCACCGCCGGCTGTGTGCTCGCCGCCCGCCTGAGCGAGGACCCCGACTGCCGTGTCTGCGTCATCGAGGGCGGCCCCAGCGACGTCGGTGACGAGCGCATCCTGCGCCTGCGCAACTGGATCAACCTGCTCGGCACGGAGTTCGACTACGGCTACACCACCGTCGAACAGCCGCGCGGCAACTCCCACATCCTGCACTCACGGGCCCGCGTACTCGGCGGCTGCTCCTCCCACAACACGCTGATCAGCTTCCTGCCGCTGCCGCAGGACCTCGACGACTGGGTGGCCCACGGCTGCGCCGGCTGGGACCCGGCGACGATCCTCCCCTACCGCGACCGGCTGCTCACCAAGATCGTCCCGGTGGCCGAGGCCGACCGCAATCCCATCGCCAAGGACTTCGTCACCGCCGCCTCCCGCGCCACCGGCGTCCCCGTCATCGACGACTTCAACGCCGAGCCCTTCGCCGACGGCACCGGCTTCTTCTCCCTGGCCTACGAGCCGGAGGGCAACCTGCGTTCCTCCACGTCCGTCGCCTACCTCCACCCCGTCATGGACCGCCCCAACCTCACCCTCCTCCTGGAGACCTGGGCCCACCGGCTGCTCACCGACGAGGCGGGGAGGCTGACCCGCGTCGCCGTCCGCGGCGCCGACGGCGAGCCCGCCACCGTGCGCGCCGAACGCGAACTCCTGCTGTGCGCCGGCGCCATCGACACCCCGCGCCTGCTGCTGCTGTCCGGCATCGGCCCGGCCGACGACCTGCGCCGCCTGGGCATCGACGTACAGGTCGATCTGCCCGGCGTGGGGGAGAACCTGCTGGACCACCCCGAGTCCGTGATGATCTGGGAGACCGCCGGCCCGCTGCCGCCGAACTCCGCGATGGACTCCGACGCCGGCCTGTTCCTGCGCCTCGAAAAGGGGCAGCCGCGCCCGGACCTGATGTTCCACTTCTACCAGGTGCCGTTCACCGTCAACACCGAACGTCTGGGCTACCCCGTTCCGGAGCACGGGGTGTGCATGACGCCGAACGTGCCCCGTGCCCGCTCCATCGGCCGCATGTGGCTGCGCAGTTCCGACCCCGCCGAGCACCCCGCCCTGGACTTCCGGTACTTCACCGACCCCGACGGCCACGACGAGCGCACCATCGTCGAGGGGCTCAAGGTGGCCCGGAAGGTCGCCGCGACCGATCCCCTGAGCGGCTGGCTCGTCCGCGAGGTCGCGCCCGGCCCGGACGTCACCTCCGACGCCGACCTGTCGGAGTACGGGCGCCGCGCGGCCCACACCGTCTACCACCCGGCGGGCACCTGCCGCATGGGCGCGGCGGACGACCCGATGGCCGTCTGCGACCCCCAGTTGAGACTTCGCGGTGTCGAGGGCGTGCGCATCGTCGACGCGTCGGTGTTTCCGACGATGCCCACCATCAACCCCATGGTGACCGTCCTGCTCGCCGCCGAACGCGCCGCCGACCTGCTCACCGGCAGCCCCGGGCCCACCGGCAGCCCCGGGCCCACCGGCCGGGCAGCAGCACGGTGACCGGCCCGCGCGGTCTCCCGCAGAGCCGACCGCCGCACGCGTGCTCGTGAACGGCTGCCCGCAGGGCAGCACGTCCGGCCGGTCCTGGACGGGGGCACCGGGGCACCAGGACACCGCCTCGTCCCCCGCGCCCCGGGCGCTCGAGCACCGACAAGAGGTCCCCCAAGCTCTGCGGGCCGCAGCAGATGCCGCCGGCCGCCGGGAGCCGACGTCCTCGCCCTCAGCGAAGGAGGAACACGACCGTGTCGACCGCTGGAGAGAAGGGCCCCGGAAAAGCGCCGGAGGAGACGTCGGCAGAGGACGTGCCGATGGGCCCGGTCCGGCTCAAACCCGTGGTCTTCTTCGGGTCGGCCTTCCTCATCCTCGCGATCTCGATCTGGGCGATCATCACCCCCTCCGGTGCGGAGACGGTCATCGGAGTGGCGGTCGGCAAGATCTCCCACTGGTTCGGCTGGTACTACTTCCTCGCCGCGACCCTGTACCTGCTGTTCGTCGTCTTCATCGCCGTGTCCAAGTACGGCACGGTCAAGCTGGGCCCCAAGCACTCCAAGCCCGACTACGGCCTCTTCACCTGGGGGTCGATGCTGTTCGCGGCGGGCATCGGCATCGACCTGATGTTCTTCTCGGTCACCGGGCCTGTCAGCCACTACCTCGCGCCGCCGCAGGGCGACCCGAAGACGCTCGAGGCCGCCCGGCAGGCCGTGGTGTGGACCCTGTTCCACTACGGCATCACCGGCTGGGGCATGTACGCGCTGATGGGCATGGCGCTCGCCTACTTCTCCTTCCGGTACCGGCTGCCGCTCGCGATCCGCTCCGCGCTCTATCCGCTCATCGGCCGCCGGATCCACGGACGGATCGGTGACACCGTCGACCTGGCGGCCATCCTCGGCACCGTGTTCGGCATCGGCGTGACGCTCGGCATCGGCGTGGTGCAGCTGAACTACGGACTGAAAGTCCTCTTCGGCGTGCCGGAGGGGCTTTCCGCACAGATCGCCCTGATCGTCGTCGCGGTGGCGATGGCCACCGCGTCCGCGGCTTCCGGCGTGGACAAGGGCATCCGACGGCTGTCGCAGCTCAACGTCCTGCTCGCCGCCCTGCTGATGCTCTACATCCTGGTCGTGGGTGAACCGTTCCGGCTGCTCAACGCCCTGGTCCAGAACGTCGGGGACTACATCAGCCGTTTCCCGTCGATGACCCTGAACACCTTCGCCTACGACCAGCCCATCGAGTGGCTGGACACGTGGACGCTCTTCTTCTGGGCCTGGTGGATCGCCTGGGCGCCGTTCGTCGGGCTCTTCCTGGCCCGCATCTCCCGCGGCCGCACCCTGCGCGAGTTCGTCGCGGCGACGCTGTTCATCCCGTTCCTCTTCACCGGCCTCTTCCTGTCGATCTTCGGCAACAGCGCCCTGTTCCTGGTGCGCGCCGGGAACACCGAGTTCGGCGAAACGGCCATGAACGCCCCCGAGCAGGGCTTCTACGACCTGTTGGCACAGTACCCGGGGTTCCTGTTCAGCGCCGGACTCGCGACGTTCGTCGGGCTGCTGCTGTACGTCACCTCCGCGGACTCCGGGGCCCTGGTCATGGGCAACCTCAGCGCGGAGCTGCCCACCCCGGTGACCGACGCGCCCTCGTGGCTGCGCATCTTCTGGGCGGTGGCGACGGGGCTGCTCACCGTCGCCATGCTCATCGTGGGCGGTGTGCACGCGCTCACCCACGCCACCATCATCATGGGTCTGCCCTTCTCCTTCGTCATGTTCCTGATCATGGCCGGGCTCTATCTGGCGTTGCGTACCGAGCGGATGCGGGCGGAGGTGAGGATCACCACGCTGCCCGGGAGGCTCTCCGGACGTGTGGCGCAGCACGGTCTGCCGGGGGCGCCGAACTGGCGGCATCGGCTGGCGCGAACGATGGCGTTCCCCGGCAGGCGGGCGGCCGCGAGATTCGTCGACGACGTGTGCCGCCCCGCCTTCCAGGAGGTCGCCCAGGAGCTGCGGGAGCACGGAGCGGAGGCGGAGGTCATGGAAGGCACCGACGAGGAGAACGGCCTCACACACGTCGGCCTGCGGGTACCGATCGGCCCCGGCGACGAATTCCTCTACGAGGTCCGGCCCGTCGAGCTGCCGACCCCTGCGTTCGCCACCCGGTCGGTCAGCACGCACGACACCTACGTACGTTTCGAGGTCCGGCTCGCCGAGGGCAACCAGGACTACGACGTGATGGGTTACACCAAGGAACAGCTCATCGCCGACGGCCTCGACCAGTACGAGCGGCACCTGGAGTTCCTGCGGGTGCGCCACGAGGCGGCCACCCGTTCGGGCTTCCCCGACCACCGCCCGGACGCGCCGGGCGCACACCTGCCAGAGGAGTAGGCCCCATGCGGGGGCGGGGGCGGGGGCGGGGGCGGGGG
>NZ_JBHSPC010000089.1:0-24870 GCF_042656345.1 Streptomyces incanus | reverse complement strand
GCGGCAGTGCGGCGAGCCGGTGCGTCAAGGGTGGAACCGGCTGGTTCCGTGGGGCGCCTGGGGAGGGGCGAGGACATCGTCACTGAAGGGCCCCTGCACGCACGGGTCGACGCCGTCAACGCGGAGCTCATGCGCGGTGCGTGAGCACGGGGTACCGGCTGCCGGGCGTCAGCCTGCACCCCGTGCTCACGCGATCGGGTGATGCCGCCTGGGGTGGGCACGGGTGGGGGCCGTGGGCCGTTTGATCCAACGACGAGGGATTTTCATTCATCCCTGTTTGTCACTGTTCATTCCCCTCGCGGATCACGGGAGTACACATGAGTCTGTCCTTTCACCGCAACCCCGACGGCACGACCACCGGTCGCAACGACGCCGGTGGGTTCACCGTGACCCACGCCGACGAGGAGGAGGTCAAGCGGCAGCTGTACGAGGACGCGGGGTGGGAGTACACGCCGCCACCTCTTCCGGTCCCGGCCGGGTTCCATCGGTTCTCCCTGGTGCACGAGGAGTTCGGCGCAGTCGGGTTCGGGGACGAGCGGTACGCGGGACTGCGGGAGCGGCCGCCGGACGGATGCCTGCCGGTCGACCGGGGGCACTTTGCCCTGGAGTGCGAACGGCCGGGAAGGACGCTGCTGGACGCGGTCGCCGGGACCGTGGCCGAAGTCCGGCGCGAGCACGGGCTGGTGATGAACAGCCTGGGTGTCGAGAAGCCCCAGGAGTGGCTTGGCGACGACCGGGACGGATACGCGGCGCACATCGCCGCACACCTGCTGCTCATGGGCGTGCACCGAGCCCGGCTGCTCGGATACGGGCGCAAGGACGTGGTCCGGCTGCTCGACGCGACCGGTATCGAGTAGCGGGGGAACCCAGGCGGGCGGGAGAAGGCTGCCTCGCTGCGGTCAGGGAGTCAGCCCACCCGCTGCGAGCCGGTCGCTCACGTCGCCGGCCAGCCCCTTGCCGAGGCTGTCCGCCCTGCTGAGGAGAGTCTCGAAGTCCCTGAGGCGACGAAAGGTCTCCGCATAGGCCGCCTGTTCCTCCAGAGGGAGCTGGAGCACTTGGAGGCGTCGGACATCGACCCGGGACGAGCTGGAGGCGTGTGTGCCCGCCTGACGGCCGTTGGCGGGGGCGCGCAGGCAGCCGGCGAGGAAGTGCGCGTCCATCTTCTCGGGGTCCACTCGCAGGGCGTAGAGCTGGGGGCCCAGTGCCATCGGCGGTCCTTGGTGGACCCATGCCCGGAAGGCGCGGACCACCCCGGCGACCACCACGTCTCCCTCTTCGGCCACGGTCTGGGCCGTGCGTGAGGGGATCAGACCGCCAGGGGCGCCGTCCATCAGCAGGTCGGGGACGGTGAGGAGCGGTACTTCGGTGTCTTCGGAGAAGGATCCGTTCTCCGGTGGCTGCTGCCCGGCACGCAGCGTCAGTGCGCCGGCTTTCACCAGTTCCCCGACCGCGGCCGTGGTCTGCGGTGCCGCCGTCTCGAAGCCGAGTTCGGACAACTGCTGCACATGAGCGGTCAGCCCGGTGAGCAGGGAGCCCAGCTCCTTCCATGAGGTGGCGAGTTCCGTGCCGGTGGGTTCGCTGTGGGATGCCGTGTACCGCCCCGGGGTGACGTCGACCTCGTCGTCGAGGAGGTCGAGCAGGGGTACGCGTACCGCGCTCTCCGGCGGATCGGCCTCGGGGTGGTCGAGGTCGGCCAGCGCGGAGAGGACGAAGGAGGTGAGGGCATCCCAGTCGGGCCCCGGCTCACGCGTGCCGGGCCTTGCGAAGCCGGTGGCGTCCACGAGCAGCGCGTCCTGGGCGGGAACGGCGGCCGGCGGGCTGTCCGGGGCGGCTCTGAGTAGCCACAACTGCAGGGAGACACTGTGTGGTTGAGCGCTGCCGGGCGGCAGGGCCACCACCGCCCTGAGGGCGCCGGTGCGCAACAGCGAGCCGCGGATACGGCGGCCCGCCTTGCGTGAGGCGACGGCGGGTGGCAGGAGGACGACGGCCGATCCGCCGGGCTTGAGATGGGACAGCAGATGCTGCACCCAGGCCAGTTCCGGCTCGGTGCGAGGCGGCAGACCGTGCGCCCAGCGCTGGTCGGTGGCGAGTTCCTCGTATCCCCAGTCCCGTTCGTTGAACGGGGGGTTGCACAAGGCGATGTCGACTCGTGTGCCCGCGAAGGGGTCTTCGCGCAACGCGTCGGCCGTGACGATCTCCGTACGAACGTCCCGCTCCTCCGTGGCGAACCCGAGACGGGCGGTGGCCAATGCGGCGAGGGCCGGGTCCCGCTCGCAGCCCAGCACGGTCAGTCGTGAGCCGTCGTACTCCTGCGCTGCGGCGGCCGCCAGGTGCCCGGTGCCACAGGCGGGGTCGAGGGCGGTCAGCCCTTCCTCCGGTTCACCGATGCGCGCGGCGAGCGCGATCCGGGTCATCAGGGTGGCGAGTGGCGCGGGTGTGGTGCTGAGCTGTCGGACATGTGTCTCGAGCCAGCGTTGCAACAGGAATTCGAAGGTCTCGCGCGGCCCTTCGGTGCGGCCCAGGGCCGCCGCCTCGCCGACCAACTGCCGTACTTCGGCGGAGAGATCGGGGCAGGTGGTGCGTGTGCGGGGCGAGCGCATCCGGCGGGCGGCCTCGGCGATCGCCAGGCCGGACTCGTCCCGGCTGCCGAGTGCCTCGAAGCGAGGCCACAGGAACTCGCGTCCGCCGACGTCCTTGAGCTTGCCGTTCTCCCGCAGCCAGCGTTCGACTTCCGCGAGCGAGAACTGCGGACTGACGTCGGTGCCGCCGATGCGGGAGGGGAACGAGTCATGGCGGCGCCGCCAGTTGCTCACAGCGGCGCGGCCGACGCCGGCGATCCGGGCGATCTCGGCCAGGCTGACGGGTACGGAACTGGAGGTACTCATCGAAGGTCTCCGAGGTGCTTGGCCTGCTGGGCTGGTCGGCACCCAGCGCCGTGTGAGACGAAGGGTACTCCCCTCATTGACTTTGTTCACAGCATAAGGGCTCTGATCTAAGGTGTGGGAAATGTGGAGGGTGGAGGAAATGCAGGAATTTACGCCGGGACTGGTGCTGCGTGATCGCTATCGGTTGAAGTCGGTCCTCGGCAGGGGCGCGATGGGGCAGGTCTGGGAGGCCTGCGACGTGTACCTGGAGCGGCTGGTCGCGGTGAAGACCGTTGCGGCAGACCTGCTGGCCGTGCCGCGAAGCCGCGAGGAGGCCCTCGCCCGTTTCGAACGGGAGGCACGGGCGGCGGCGCGCCTCGACCACGGCAACATCACCACCGTCTTCGATGCCTCCCTCACGGACGACACCTGCTGCCTGGTCATGGAACTGATCGACGGCACCACGCTGGAGTACCTCTTCGACCAGCAGGACGAGGGACGGTTCGACGTGCCCTCGGCCGCCGCCGTGGCCGCCCAGCTGTGCGCGGGACTGTCCGCCGCCCACGCCGCAGGCCTCGTCCACCGGGACCTGAAGACGCAGAACATCATGGTCCGACGCGACGGCGTGGTGAAGATCCTGGACTTCGGACTGGTGAAGCTGCTGACCGACGTGGACCCGGCCCTGACGATGACCGGCGAGGGCATCGGCAACATCGCCTGCGCCTCGCCCGAACTGCTCTCCGGTCAGAACCCGTTGGACGGTCGCAGCGACCTCTACGCGCTGGGCTGCCTGCTGCACCACATGCTCACCGGCCAAGCCCTCTTCGCCACCGACCAGCCGGCGCTCCTGGCCTCCCGGCACCTCAGCGCACCGCCGCCCCTCGCCGCCGACTGGGGCGTCGACGTCCCGCGCGACCTCCAGGACCTGCTGTCGGCACTGCTCGCCAAGCGCCCGGAGGACAGGCCGGCCTCCGCGGCCGAGGTCTACGTGGCCCTCGCCCCGCACCTGCCGGCACCCGACCCGGGGCTGGCCACCCGCCCGGGCCCGCCGGAGGATCCGCGCCGCCCCTTCCTCGTCCCGCAAGGCCCGAGGCCTGTGTGAACAGTGAGAGGATGACCCCGGTGACCGGGTGCGCCGCGCCGCTCACGGTCGTGCAGAGGTGGCAGGCACCCTGGGTGCCGGGACTGGCTGGGGACGGGCGCAATGCGGCGAAGCCTTGGACCGTACGAGCTCACGCACGAGCTGGGCCGGGGTGGCATGGGAGTCGTCTGGGCGGCGTACGACCAGGTCAAGGACCGCGAGGTGGCGGTCAAACTCCTCGTCGGCGGCGGCCGGACCGGTGAACCCACCACGCTGGAGCGGCGTTTCCTGCGCGAAGCGAGCCTGACCCGCCGACTGGAGCATCCGGGCATCCCGGCGGTCCACGACCACGGCAGTCACGACGGCGAGTTGTTCCTGGTCATGGACCTGGTCCCCGGCCGCACCCTGGACGCGGTACTCAAGAGCGACGGCCCCCTGCCCGTCGAGCGCGCCGCGGACGTGACGCGACGCACGGCCGAGGTGCTCGTCTACGCCCACGGCCAGGGGGTCATGCACCGCGACCTCAAGCCCGCCAATCTGATGATCACCCCGAGGGGAGAGCTCAAGGTCCTGGACTTCGGGGTCGCCGCCGCACTGGAACCCCACGCCGGTGAGACCCGCTTCACCGCCGCCAACGCCACTCCCGGCACGGTCGTCTACATGGCGCCCGAGCAGGCCGTCGGCAAGACCGTACCCGCCAGCGACCTCTACTCGCTGGGCTGCGTCCTGTACGAGCTGCTCGCCGGAACGCCACCGTTCACGGACGCCAGCCCCTTCATGCTCTACCACCGGCACGCGCACGACCCGGTGCCGCCGATCGCCGAGCGCCGTCCGGGACTTCCGGCCGGGCTGCGACAGCTGGTGGAGGCCCTGCTGGAGAAGAACCCGCAGGACCGCCCCGCCTCGGCGGCGGAGGTGGCCGCAGTGCTCGCCACCTGGGCACCGGCCGCCCCGCCGACCGTCCCCGTGAGACTCACGGTGCCGCACCCGCGGCTAGCCGAGGCGGCGGCCCTGCGCCGCTCCGGCAGCCCCGCCCGTGCTCTGGAGGAGTACGGAACCCTCCTGGCCGCCCCGGAACTGGAGCGCGCCGACCTGCTCGCCGCCCGCGTCGGAGCCGCGCTGTGCGTGGGCGCGCTCGGGCGGACCCGGGAGGCGCTGGACGCGCTGAAGTCGGTCCTCGCCGAGCAGCGCAGCCTCCTCGGACCGGACGAACCGGCAGTGCTCGACACCCGCTACGAGATCGCCGTACTGCTGGTGCGCACGGGAGAGCGGCACGCGGCCACCGAACTGCTCAGGCGCCTGGTCGGCGACGAGGAGAGGGTGCTGCCGGAGGGGGACGACCGCCACGGGCGCGCGCGGACCCTGCTGGACCGGCTGCGCCGCATGTCCTGAATCTCCCCCGATCGACCACACTTTTGTAATCTCTGTTCACAGTCGGTGCCTCGTGTTAGCCTGCGGTCGCACCGTTCCGGTGGGGAGACAGGACACTGTCTACGGACGGCCGCAGGAGACACCGAGGGGAACAGCGCCCATGACGCCAGCAGCTCAGCGCGAGACCGAGCGGACGGGGGCCGAGCAGCTCCCCGAGGAGGGGAATCTCGTCGAGGTGCGCGGCCAGTCGTGGGTGGTCGCCCGCGTCGAGCCGTCCCCGGCCGCGCGGGACGGCGACGGGAACCGCCGCCCCGCCACCCTGGTCCACCTCCAGTCCGTCGCCGACGGCCGCTTCGGCGACACCCTCTCCGTCATCTGGGAGGTCGAGCCCGGCCGCCGCGTCCTGCCCGCCGGTTCCCTCCCCGACGCCTCCACCGGCTCCTACGACTCCCCGAACCGCCTCGCCGCCTTCCTCGACGCCGTCCGCTGGTCCGCCGTCGCCTCCGCCGACGCGAAGACCCTCCAGGCCCCGTTCCGCTCCGGCGTCGCCGTCGAGCCGTACCAGCTGGAGCCGGTCTCCCGCGCCGTCGGCGCCCCCCGCGTCAACCTGCTCCTCGCCGATGACGTCGGCCTCGGCAAGACCATCGAGGCGGGCCTGGTCGTCCAGGAACTGATGCTGCGCGGCCGGGCCCGCCGCACCATGGTCGTCTGCCCGGCTGGCCTCACCCTCAAGTGGCGCGACGAGATGGCCGAGAAGTTCGGCCTGGAGTTCACCATCGTCGACTCCGAGCACTGTGCCCGGCTGCGCCGCACCCACGGCACGGCGGCCAACCCCTTCCGCGTCCACCCGCTCACCATCGTCTCCCTGCCCTGGCTGCGCGGCCAGAAGGCCCAGCGCCTCCTCGACGAGGTCATCGGCGCCCCCGAGACGAGCCCCGACGGCGAGCACAAGCGCTTCTTCGACCTCCTCGTCCTCGACGAGGCCCACCACGTCGCACCCGCCGCGCCCAAGCAGGTCTACGCCGTCGACTCCCAGCAGACGAAGCTGATCCGGCGCCTCGTCCCGCACTTCGAGCACCGCCTCTTCCTCTCCGCCACCCCGCACAACGGCTACCCGGAGTCGTACACGGCCCTCCTCGAACTCATCGACGACCAGCGGTTCGCCCGCGGCGTCGACCCCGACAAGGAGGCGCTGAAGGACACCGTCGTACGGCGCCTGAAGTCGACCATCACCGAGCGGGACGGTGTGACGCCCCGCTTCCGCACCCGCGTCACCCGCGAGCTCTCCGTCGACTACACGCAGCAGGAGCGCGCGATCCACGAGCTGCTCGGCTCGTTCGCCGAACTGCGCCGCAAGAAGCTGACGCCGACGGCGCGGGGCGGGCGGCGCGCGGCCGACCTGGTGACGCTGCTGCTCAAGAAGCGCCTGTTCTCCTCCCCGGCCGCCTTCCTGCACACCGTCCGGGTCTACCTCTCCCACCTGGACGACACCGGCCCCGCGCGCGGCCGTTCGGCCGCCGCCGAAGTCCCCGAGTGGCTGGAGGAGTTCGCCGACCTGGTCGCCGACCTCGACGACACGGGCCTGGTCGACGCCGAGGACGACGCCCTGACCCGCTCCACCTCGCTCACCCCCGCCGAGGACGGCCAGGAACTCGACCTGCTCCAGGAGATGGAGCGCTGGGCCCTCACCCACGAGGCCGCTCCCGACTCCAAGGCCGAGGCCCTGATCCGCGAGATCAAGGCGATCTGCCGCCCCGACGGCAAGCGCTGGACCGACGAACGGATCGTGGTCTTCACCGAGTACCGCGACACCCAGGAATGGCTCCACGACCTCCTCCAGCAGGAGGAACTCACCGACGGCGGCCGTGTCGAGCGCCTGCACGGCGGCCTGACCACGGAAGAGCGCGAGCGCATCCGCCTCGGCTTCCAGACCGAGCCCTCCCGCGCCGAGGGCAAGGTCCGCATCCTCCTCGCCACCGACGCCGCCGGCGAGGGCATCGACCTCCAGAACCACTGCCACCGCCTGGTCAACTACGACATCCCCTTCAACCCCAACAAGCTCGAACAGCGCATCGGCCGCATCGACCGCTGGGGCCAGAAGAAGGACCCGGAGATCGCCCACTTCATCGGCTCCGGCTGGCAGCAGGCACAGGCCGGCTCCTACGAGGCCGACCTGGAGTTCCTCTCCCGCGTCGCCAAGAAGGTCGCGCGCATGGAGCACGACCTCGGCTCCGTCAACGCCGTCCTCGCCGACGCCGTCCAGCGCCGCATGACCGGCGACACCGCCCCCGTCGACATCGAGAACGCCAAGCCCAAGCCCATCAAGGGCCGCCGCACGGGCGGCGAGGTCGCACCCGAGCAGAACGTCACCGCGCAGACCAAGCGGCTCGCCGACCAGTACGACGAGACGGTGAGCACGCTCGGCCTCACGCCGTCGAACGTCAAACGCGTCGTCGAGACCGCCCTCGCCCTGGACCACCAGCCGCCGCTGCTGCCGTCCACGGTCCGGGCCGAGGACTTCGAACCGGGCGACCTGTTCGACGTGCAGCCGCTCTCCGGAAGCTGGGAGCGGGCGACCCGGAACCTGGCCCACAAGCTCCGCGAAGGCGAGCAGCGCCCGCTCACCTTCTCCCCGTCGGTGGCCGCCCAGGGCAGGGACGACGTGGTCCTCGCCCACCTCAAGCACCCGCTCGTCGCGCTCTCCACACGCCTGCTCACGGCCGCCGTCTGGAACGCCGACACGGTCGGCCTCAGCCGCGTCACCGCCGTCGTCTCCGACGACCCGGCCGTCACGACGACGCTCGTCTCCGCGTACGCGCGCTACGTCCTCGTCGGCACCGACGGCACCCGCCTGCACGAGGAAGTCCTGTACGCGGGAGGCTGGTTCGGCGACACGGGCCGCTTCCGCCGCTGGGAGTCGGTCGGCGAACAGGGCAGAGTCCTGTCCCGGGCCCTCACCGAGGGGACGGAGGCCGCCCCGCACCTGCGCAAGGAACTCACCGAGGCCTGGCCGAAGCTCCGGGACCCGCTCTACCGCTCCCTGGAGGCCCGCGCCGGCGAACTCGGCCGCCAGCTGGAGAGCCGCCTCGCCGACCGCCGGACCGAGGAGGAGCGCCGCATCACCGCCACCCTCGACCGCTTCGAGGCCACCCTGCGCGCCAAGCTCAAGGAAGAGGGCGACGGCGAGGGCGAACAGCTCGCCCTGCTGACCACCCACGAACTGACCGGCCACGAACGCCGCCAGTTCGAGGACGACCGCCGCCGCTGGCAGGAACGCCTCGAAGGCCTCCCCGCCGAACGCGAACGCGAACTCGCCGCCATCGCCGCCCGCTACCGCGAGCCCCGCTCCCACCTCTTCCCCGCCGCCGTCGTCTTCGTCGTCCCCGCAAAGGAAGCCCGCCGATGAGCTCTCGCCGCCCCATGAGCCGTGGAGTAGCCGCCGCCAAGGCCCAGGCCGCCGACGGCCGCCGGCAGCACCAGGAGTGGCTCGACCTCACCGAGGTCTCCGGCCCCTTCCTCACCATGCCCGTCCTGCTGCGCGCCTGGCCCCAGCTCGACACCCTGGAGAAGGACGAACGGGCCAGGCTGCGCGCCCGCCACGCCGACTGGCAGACGGACACGACGGCGGGCCGCGACGAGTGGGTGGCGTACCTCCTGGGCCGCCTGCTCGGCTGGGGCGACGCGCTGACGTTCCGCCAGGGCGAGTCCGAGCACCACGGCCTGGACCGCCTGACCCTGCGGGTGGCGGAGCACAACACCGAGGTACGCCCCGACTTCGCCCTGGTCGAACCGGGCGCGGACCTCGCGGTCGAGCCCGACGTGGACTCCGCCGCCAAGCGCGTACGCCTCCTCGGCATGACCGTCCCGGCGGGCACGGCGCCCACCGCCCGCGCGGGCGGAGGCGGCGACTGGGCCGCGGCCCCCGCCGACCGCCTGGCCCGCCTCCTGCGCCACCACGGAGTCCCGCTGGGCCTGGTCACCGACGGCCGCTGGTGGTGCCTCGTCTGGGCACCGCTCGGCGGCGTCACGACCACGGCCGTCTTCGACTCCATCGGCTGGAACGAGGCGGCCGAGCGGAACGTCGTCCGCGCGTTCGTGTCCCTGCTGCGCCGCCGCCGGTTCTTCGAGTACGACGACGCCGAGACACTGGTCGGCCTGCTCAAGGCCAGCCTGGCGGCGGGCGAGGACGTCACCGAGGCGCTGGGCGTCCAGGTCCGCCAGGCGGTCGAACTGCTCGTGGACGCCATAGGGCGGGCGGACGTACGCGCCGTCGACAACGGCGCGCCGGGCCTGCACGCCTCGGGCGTCAGCGCGAGTGAGGTCTACCGGGGCGCGGTGGGCGTCATGATGCGCATCGTCTTCCTCCTCTTCGCCGAGGAACGCGGCCTGCTGCCCGCCGACAACGAGGTGTACGCCCGCTCCTACTCCGCCCGCTTCCTGCGCGACGAGCTGAAGGCGCGGGCGGACGAGGAGGGCGAGACGTCGCTGGAACACACGACGTCGGCGTGGCACCGCCTGATCGCCCTCTTCCACGCCGTGCACGGGGGAGTGGACCACCCGGGCTCCGGCTTCCGCCTGCCGGCCTACGACGGCTCGATCTTCGATCCGGACAAGTACCCGTGGCTGGAGCGCACCACGCCGCTCCTCCCCATCGACGACCGCACGGTCCTGCACATGCTCCAGGCCGTGCAGGAGGTCCGCGTCGGCAAGGGCAAGGACCGAGAGGTCCGCACCCTCAGCTTCCGCGCGCTGGACGTCGAGCAGATCGGGTACGTGTACGAGGGCCTGCTGTCGTTCGACGGGCGCCGGGCGACCGAGCACATGGTGGGCCTCATCGGCCCGGAGGGCCTGGAACACGAGGTGCCGCTGCGGGAGCTGGAGTCCCTGACGGCGAAGGCGGGCGGTTCGCTGAAGACACTGGCGAAGTCCATCCACGAGAAGTGGAAGGACCCCAAGCCCCCGGCGACGGCAGGCCAGTTGGAGAAGAAGCTCGCCCCGCTGGGCGCCGAGGACGTGGCCGAGGCACGCCGCCGACTGAACGCGGTGACGAAGGACGCGGAGCTGACGGAGCGCCTGCTCCCGTTCGTCGGCATCCTCCGCGACGACCTGCGCGGCCTGCCGACGGTCATCCCGAACGGCACCCTGTACGTCGCCGAATCCTCCCTCCGGAAGAACACGGGCACGCACTACACGCCCCGCTTCCTGGCGGAGGAAGTCGTCCTGCACGCGCTGGAGCCCCTGGTCTACGAGCCGGGCCCGCTCCAGACGGCGGACACGGGGGAGTGGCGCCTGAAGTCGGCCGACCAGATCCTGGACCTGAAGGTCGCGGACATCGCGATGGGCTCGGCGGCGTTCTTGGTGGCGGCCTGCCGTTACCTCGCGGACCGCCTCATCGAGGCCTGGGAGAACGAGGGCCGCACGGACGCGATGGTCTACCGGGCAGGCCGTGCCGTGGACGCCGTGACAGCCGCCGACGCCGAGCAGGACCCGGTGGTGGTCGAGGCCCGCCGCCAGATCATCGAGCACTGCCTGTACGGCGTGGACATCAACCCGATGGCCGTGGAGATGGCCAAGCTGTCGCTGTGGCTGGTGTCGATGGACCCGGAGCGGCCCTTCACGTTCCTGGACGACAGGTTGGTGTGCGGCGACTCGCTGCTGGGCGTGCACAGCATGGAGCAGATCCAGTCCGTGCACATGAAGCCGGGGCAGCAGGCCGACATCCTTGCCGAGCAGGCGAGGGCGCTGGTGGACCAGTTGACGCGGGAGCGTCTGGCGATCACCGCCATCAAGGGCGTCGACCTGCCGGCGCTCCAGAAGAAGCGCGAGCGGCTGGAGGAGGTCAACCGGCACTCGAAGCGACTGCGGCTGGTCGGTGATTTGATTGCGGGCGCGGCACTGGCGACGTATGCCTCGGGGCGCGTGGAGTGGCACGCGGAGAACGGCGGTGAGCAGGTGAAGGACCTGTTCCCGCAGGCAGTGTTGACCGTCCAGCGGATTGTGGAGGACGGTGTCGAGGACGACTCGGACGTGGTGCGCGAGGCGCGGGCCACTGCGGAAAAGTGGCTAGCTGCGGAACTGCCGGAGGAGGCCCTGAAACGACGGCCGGTTCATTGGCCTTTGGTCTTCCCCGAGGTGTTCTCACTGAGAGGCGGCTTTGATGCAATTGTGGGAAATCCTCCCTTCCTTGGCGGGAAGAAGCTCAAGGGTTCGCTTGGAGAGAATTACCGTGAGTACTTGGTTGAATATCTCGCCAAGGGGAAGCGCGGGAGTGCTGATCTTGTTGCCTATTTTGAACTCCGAGCTCACGCACTACTGAATGCCTATGGGCAGACTGGGTTGATTGCCACCAATACTCTGGCTCAAGGTGACACTCGTGACGTCGGCCTCGATCAAATTATCTCTGCGGGCGTGACGATTAGCAGGGCAATTAAGAGCTCTCCGTGGCCGTCGGCCTCGGCGGCGCTTGAGTATTGTGCCGTATGGACGACAAAGCGAGGTGCGGGAAGTGATGCTTCCATTGTGCTTGGCAGGGAGAGGGTGCTGAACGGGATCTCCACTTCCCTAAATCCGGCAACCCGGGAACTTTCGTGGGCTGAACCACTGCGCTGCAACAGTGGCAAGTCATTCATCGGCTCATATGTTCTTGGTATTGGGTTCACTCTCCCGGAGGGAGAGGCCAAGGGGTGGATTGCAGAAGATGAGCGTTATTCTGCGGTCGTTTTTCCGTACCTGAACGGCCAAGACGTCAACGGACACCCCGAACACTTGGCCGAACGGTGGGTCATTAATTTCCACGATTGGCCAGAGTCGAAAGCGGAGGAGTATCCGCGAGCGTTCGACAAGGTGGTGCGTGATGTGAAGCCTGAGAGGCAAAAACGCACAAAGAGCGGGCAATTTGCTCTTCGTAGCCCGCTGCCGCAGCGGTATTGGCAGTATGCAGATAAGCGCCCTGGGTTGGTGCGTGCTCTTTCGTCCCTGGAGCGCTGCATTGTAATTACCATTGTGAGTAAAGCAGTGATGCCTGTGGTGATTTCAACTGGTGCGGTTTTTACGCATAGACTGTGTGTCTTTGCCTCTGAGGATCCGGCATTGCTCGCATTTCTTAGCGGTTCTGTTCATTTCTGGTGGACGCTTGACCGTACCTCTACTCTTGAAACCAGGATCAACTACAGTCCAACCGATGTCTTTGAAACCCTCATTCATCCCCCGCTTAATGATTGTCTCCGGGGTGCTGGGTCCCGGCTTGATGTCTATCGTCGGGACCTGATGCTCGCCCGCAACATGGGCCTTACCGACACCTACAATCTGGTGCACGACCCCGATTGCCAGGACGAAGACATTGTTGAACTTCGCCACATTCACAGGGAAATCGACAGAGCCACTATCGAGGCTTACGGCTGGCGCGACCTACTGGACGAATTCGGGCAGACCTCGCCCGCAGACCCGACCCACGAGGTGGTTCCGCTCGACCACGGATTTCACGAGACGGACCAGGGGACCCGCTACACCATTGGTCTGCTCGCCCGGACCGAGATCATCGACCGTCTACGCCAGTTGAACCACCAGGCGTATGCCGACGAGGTGCACCTCGGGCTGCACAAGGGAGTGACGGAGAAGAAGGCGAGAGAGAAGCACCCCGAGCTGCTACCGCCCTCCCCTGAGGCTGTCCGGAAGCGCAAGGAGCAGCTGACCGCGCGAGGTGGGTCGGATTTCGGTGAGGGCGCCGAGGGCGCCCTCTTCTGAGCCGACAGCATGACAACGGGCTGGTTCGCGTCACCTCAAGTGACGCGAACCAGCCCGTTATTCCGCTCGGAAGTCCTGGTCGGCACCTATCCCGCCGTGAGCGTAACGAACGCCGCCCACTCGTCCCGGCTGACCCGCAGCACCGGCCCGTCGCCCGCGACCTTGGAGTCCCGTACGTACATGGCGTCGAGGGCGGCGGCCACCTCCACGCAGTCGCCGCCGCCCGATCCGCTGTAGCTGCTCTTGAACCAGTGCAGCCCGTTCACGTTCTCGGTTACCTGCTCCATACTCACGTCTCTCCCGCCAACCCTTCGATGAGCCGCGCAGACTCCACGCCGTTCAGCGCCTGTGATCGCAGCTTGCCATACCGCAACCCGAAGGCGCTGACCTCTGCCGGATCACGGACGACACATCCGACCTCTTGGGATTCGATGTACCCGAGGTGATGGTGCTCGCTGGTCTCCAGCACCACGAACGGCCCGTTCAGTCCGGAATGGAACCCCGGAGCGGCAGGCATGACCTGGACCTCGACGTTGCGCAACGCGCCGACCTCCAACAGCCGTTGCCATTGCCCGCGCATGACCTCCGCATCGCCCACCGGGTTCCGCAACGCCTCCTCACTCACGATGAACGACAGCTCCGCCAACGGCACCCTCGTCAGCAGCTTCTGCCGACTCAACCGAGCCTCCGCGTGCTGGTCGATGATCTCCTCGCTCAGCGGCGGGCAGTGCCCGGCGAACACGGCTCGCGCGTAGCCCTCCGTCTGCAACAGCCCCGGCACCAGCAGCGGATCGTACGAGAAGCGGCTGACGACCTCCGCCTCGATGACCGCGAAGTTGCGGAAGAAGCGCGGCAGCTTCGCCCGGTCCACCTCGTCCTGGAGCACCTCCAGAACCCCACCCGCCTCCAGCACCCGGTCCGCCGCCCGCGTGAACGCCGCCTTCGCCGGCCGCCGTCCCTGTTCGACCGAGGCGACCTGCTCCAGCGAGTAGTCGATGGCCTCCCCGAGCTGCTGCTGGTTGAGCCCGGCCCGCTTGCGCAGATGCTGAAGCAGCCTCCCGTACGCCGACCAAGCCCCCGGCAGGTCGCCGCCGCCCTCGTCCTTCGCCTTCGCCGTCCGACCGCTCCGCGTCTCCCGCACCGTGCTCATGCCTCACGCCCTTCCGTCCCGGAACGCACCCCGCCCAGCTGTCCGGCGGCGACGGACAGCGGCGCCACCGGGACCTTGTTCAACGAGATGCGTGAGAACCGGGACACGGCACGGCCCCGTACAACGCAATATTCGAGGCGCTCGCACCTCTAACCCGCCTTACAAATCAGGCAAGTTGAAAACCGCTCAATCGAATCGGCGACTTTGCGGCCGACTGATGTGGCGTGACCCCCACCACCATCGCCACAGCCACCGCTATTGATGGTCCATGAATCGTTATCTTCACATCTTGCTCACTAGATCAACTTTCAATCATCATATGCGCAGGCCACCGCACCTATCAGAACCACTTCCGAGGTGAGCCGTCACGCTGCCTCGGTCACGCATCTCTTCGTTGCCCACTACGTCACCCGAACCGGTGGCGTCGTTGAGCACATCGGCGGAGCAGGGGGGAAGGAAAGAAATGGCATTCGACAGCAACCGACCGCCGATGTCACCGGATGGGCGGTGGTACTGGAACGGAAATTCCTGGCAGCCCAACCCCCAACTGCCGCCACCACTGCCACCGGGACCTCCTGCCTGGCCCACCGCTTCACCCGCTTATTGGGCTCCGACCCCGCCCGCTCCGCTGGACAACTCCTTCGCGTGGGCACTGGCCTTCGCGCCGCTGCTTCTTGTCCTCGCCGGTAGCCTACTCGCCGGCCTCGCCGGACCGGCTGTCGCCGTATTGGGTGTCCTGGCCGCGGTGGGTCTGAATGTGGCACTGTCCGTCCAGGACGTTCGCCGACTGCGGGCGGCGGGCCATGCCGTGCCGACGGCCTTGGCCGTCTTTCTGGTCCCGGCGTACCTGTTCGTGCGGCAAGGAAAAGTGCGTCAGACCTACGCCATTCCGATCGTGTGGTGCGTGTGTTTCCTTGTTTCCCTCGGCGGAGCCGGAATCATCGAGAACACGATCGGGGTCCAGATGAACACGGACATCGTCGAACAGGAGATACGGACCGGCGTGGAGCAGCAGCTGGGGATGGCTGTGACCGTCGACTGCCCGTCGTCGGTATCGGTCCGCACCGGCGAGAGCTTCCAGTGCGTGGTGACAGGGTCCGACGGAAGTGCGGCAATGGCGGACGTCACTGTGCAGAACGGCCAAGGCGAGTTCGTCTGGCGTCTTCAGTAGCCTTCTTCCGTCATGATGAGGTGGGGGTCGTGAGCCAGATGTGCAGGTGGTGCGAACGCCGTTGAAGCAGCGCCGGTGGCGCCAGTACTGCAACCGCCGGCACGCGGTGAAGTACCGAACGATGAACTGGATCGACACCGGCGTCGACGCAGACAAGACCCACCGCCACTGCGTCGCGATCGACGACAACGGCCGCCGACTGCTGTCGCGCCGCGTCGCCGACGTCGAGCCCGAGCTGCTCGAACTCCTCTCCGACGACCTGGTCCTAGGCGACGAGGTGATTCGAGGCGTCGATCTCGCCGACGGCCGGACGCCCTGGTTGTCCGGAGCAAGGCGATGCCCGCGAAACGCACTGGCTCGGAGGCTCAGTCACGTCTCCGGCAGTACGAGCCACATCTCGGAGAAGGCGAGGTCGTGCTCACGAAGCACCGCCCCGCAAGGGCAGCCCAACGTGGCCCGGTGCCAGTCGCAGGTCACGGTCCACGGGCCGTCCTTGCCTCCGCACTCCGGGCAGCCGACGGTTTCGGCTGCCCACACGTCCGGGGCGGGTCTGGTGTAGTGACGGAATCGACCCACGTAGCGGGCCTGCCAGGGCTCGACCGGCGGCGTGAGAGGGACGGCGCCGGGCGCGTTCGTCGCGGCGAGGGCGGTGAACAGTGCGGCCAGGCCGGGGAGCAGGGCTTCGCCCGCTTCGGTCGGCGGTGCCGCGCGTTCCGTCGTCTCCGGCACGATGCCGTACCTCGGAGCCGCGGCCGCGAGGGGTGGATTCGGGGCCGCATGCCAGGGCAGTAGGGAGCGGGCGACGGCGGCCAGGAGGGCGGCGGCAGGCGGGCTGACCGTACCGGCGTCGAGGTGGTGGACGGTGGTCCGGAGTATGCGTTGAAGCCGTCTGTCCCGGTCCGTTGCCCGGGTCCGTGCCGCTGTGCCCCGTCGGGTCGGGAGCGGGGCGGTGAGGCGGGCGAGGACAGCCCTTACCGCCTCGGCGTCCGCCGAGGACAGGCGCCACTCGCCCGCAGAGAGGAGCTGCCGGGCTCTCACGGACTCCCGGATGAGAGCGCGTGTCCACAAAGGGCGTGCCGTTGCATCCAGCGGCTGCTCCACATCCTCGGCCGAACCGTCCACCACGCCTCCCATACCCTCGTAACGAAGCTCGGTGTGCCGCTCGGGCTACCCTCCCTGCATGGAGCAGGACCATCCCCTCGTCCGTGACGCCTTTCCCGACCTTATCGCCGAGCTGACCACCCTCTTGGAAGATGAGGGAGAGCATGAGTTGGCAATCTGCGTGCGGGATGTCCGTCTGGTCGCCATGTGCGACTGCGGCGACGACTTCTGTCAGGGCATCCACACAGCGGTGCGCCAGTGGGGCAAGCCGTACGGCGAGGGCCACCGGTGCGTACCGCTCTCGCCTTCGAAGGGCATGCTGATCCTCGATGTCGTGTACGGCCGGATCATGTACATCGAGATACTGGACCGGGCGCCCATGCACAGTCAGAAGCCCTGACGTCCACGTCCCACCGCGAAGCGGTCCCGCCGGGGCCGTCAGCGGAACGCGGCGACGTTCTCCGCAGCCCACTGCCGGAAGGACCTGGCAGGGGAGCCGGTGACACGCGAAACGGTGTCGTGCACCGTGAGCAGTTCGTCGTTGACGTCCCCACCCATCAGGTCGAGCACCGCGTGCGCGGTCCGGTCTCCCATGAAGGGGGCCATCTGCCGGTGCGCCTCTTCCCGGCCGATCCCCTCGACGGACACGTCGTGCCCCAGGGCCGCCCCGATCGCTCGGGCCTGCTGCCGGGGCGTGATCCGTGCCGGCCCGGTCAGTGTGTACGTCCGCCCGCGGTGACCCGGCTCGGTCAGCGCCGCCCGGGCCACCGCCGCGATGTCGGCGGGGTGGACGGCGGGAAGCCCGATGTCCGCATAGGGCACCCGGACCGACCGGTGCTCCCGGATCGACGCCGCCCACCACAGGGCGTTCGACGCGAACTGTGTCGGACGCAGGATCGTCCAACTCATCCCGCTGTCCTGGAACAGCCGCTCGACGGTCAGGTTCTCGGCGGCGGCGGGTAAGTGCGGATGGGTCCGCACCGTTATGGAGGACACGAGCACCACGTGCTCCACACCCGCCTGCCGGGCGGCTGTGAGAACGTCCGCATCCGCACCCATGCCCGGCACGAGGAACAGGGAGCGCACTCCGTCCAGCGCCGGCTTCAGCGAGGCGGGCCGGGCGAGGTCGCCCCCGACGGCTTCGACTCCGTCGGGGAACGAGGCTCGGGCGGCGTCACGGGTCAGGCCTCGCACGGGTGAGGCGCCGGACCTGTGCAACTGCCGCACCAGAGTGCTTCCGATGTTTCCGGTGGCACCCGTCACAAGGATCATCGTTGTCTTCTCCTGCCGTCGGCCGGTGATCGCGCCCGTCGTACGCTAGGACCTCAACCGAAGTCCAGGTCAAGCGGACTGGGCGGGTTCCAGGGCCGGTACGGTGAGGATCTTCGGGCGGCGTAGGCCCCGAAGCCCCAGAGGTGACACATCCTGATGACCCGCCAGTGGGTGAGTGATCACCCCGACGTCGCAGTGCACGAGGCGTGGAGTCCGCCCGTCGCCGCTGCCCTCTGAAGGCGCCGAGCCCTGCAAGGGGGCGCCGGGCCGGCCGGGGAACTCGCGCTCATGCTCGTCCACCGGCGCCACCTGGACGGCGGACGACCACCGGACGACGACGCACCGACCCGTTGCTTCGTCCCGCTCCTCCTGGCGGAACCGTTCGGCCGCGAGCGCCACAGACGCGGCCTACTCGTCCGAGCCGCCGGTGTGCGCGACGTGAAGGGGCCGCGGCGCACACGCCGGAGAGGTTCACGGTGTACGTGAGTCGATGGGACTTTCTTGTGAACTCAGTGCATGAGACACATACTGGAGAAGCTCATGTCACCCGCGTCGGCCGGGCGGACAGCTCTTTGACGCCCCTGCGAGGTCCCATGCTCGACCACCGTCTCGTGCAGACAGCCGTGATCGGTCACAAGAACTCCGATCACCCGGTCATCCTGCCGATGGACGCGTGGGAACTGGACCGCTGGCGCGGGGCGCACCCCGGCTACAGCTACTGGTGCGGGTTGCAGCTCGGGGGCTGCGGCGGGGAGCTGAGCGACCGCCGGTACACCACCAAGGTGTGCCACTTCGCCCACCACTCGACCGCTCCGGACTGCCACCGGAAGAACAACGGCGAGTCCAGCGCCGACCACCTCTTCATCAAGAGGGGGGTGCAGAGGCTGCTTGCTGAGCGGAAGGTGAAGGGAGAGGTCAACACGCGTGACCTCGGTGCCGGTCCCGGCGACGCGGTGGACGTGTACCTGCCCGACGGCCGTCGCCGGCTGCGCTTCCAGCTCGGCACCGTCGACCACCGGTCCTGGCGCCGGGCCGACGACGAACTCGCAGCGGACGCCGACGGCATCGACTGGATCTTCGCTTCCGGAGGTCCGATCACCCGGCACGTCCTCGACCGCCACGGCTACTGCCTCAGGGTCCGCTGCGAAACGGTGGGCGGTGAGCGGCGGGTCCACGTCGGAGCGGAGGGCCGGGACCGCAAGGTGTCCTGGACACCGCTGGAGGACTGCCTGTTGACGCCGACCGGCATCGTCACACCCCACACCGAGCGCATCCATCTCTCACCCGCGCGTCCCGGACCGGTCGCGTTCCCCCTCCAGAGCGGCCTCGTCTTCACACCGGCCCGGGATGTCCCCGGTCCATCCGACTCGCCGTTCGCGGCGGAGGGCCGACGACTGCTCGTCGCCGACGTCAAACCAGCGGGCAGCCCGGTCGTCCGGGGCCTGATTTCGCTCCCGGGCGGCATCGGCGGACCGTCCGCCCCTCACGTGTACCGCGTCACCGGCGACGCGCGGATGCTCGTCGGCGAGGGCACCGTGGGCTGGGCCGTCGAGTTCAAGCGGTATGAACGGCTCGACGAGCGGGCCGCCCGGCGGACCGGCTTGCGGACGACTCCCGACACCTCGGACCCGGCGGTGCCCGTAGCGCGGGCCGGCCGGCCGAAGGAATCGCAACCGGGGCGGAAGCCCGAGCCTGCCCACACCGAGGTGTACGCCCCTGTCTTCGGCTCCACGGCGGGTCGCCCCCCGCGCACCAAGGGCGAGCTGCTGACCGCCGTGCGTGACACGCTGGCTCGTCAGGCACGGCAGCAGCGCACGATCACATGGGAAGACCTGGTCCGCACGGTCAGTCCTGAACTGGCGAAGTACTCCACCGCCGAACGGCAGGATCTCCTGGTCGAAGTCGACAGCCCGCTGCGGGAGAACGTGCCGGTCCTCTCCGCACTCCTCCGGGAGAACGGGGAGCCGCTGCCGTACCTGTCCCGGGTGCTGCCCCGCCTCGGCGTCCTGTACTCGGGCACCTCAGTGCGTATCGCGGAGTGGGCCATTGTGGAGACGGAGCGGGCGTTCGCCGCGTACGCGGTCCCCTCGCGCGCGATGCAGCCCCGGCTCTCCCTCATGCCGACGAAGCCGGCGGCGCGCCGTCCGGCGAAGTCGACGAGGGGGAAAAGCGGATCCGGGGGGACTTACGCCCGAATCGATCGGGCCTGGGGACTCGAGGGGAAGAAACGCGGAAGCCGGTGACGTCACATGGTGGCGAGCGCCACGAACGCGGCCCACTCGCCCCGGCCGACCCGCAGCACGAGACCGTCGCCCACGGCCTTCGAGTCCCGTACGTACACGGCGCCCGAGCCGGCAGCCACCTCTACACAGTCCCCGCCGCTCGTTCCGCTGTAGCTGCTCTTGAACCAGGCGAGTTCACTGGACTGCTCAATGCCCTGATGGGTGCTCATAGCTCCCCTGCCATGCACTCGACGAGACGGGAGGACTCCTCGGTGTCGAGGGCCTGCGTGCGCAGCATCCCATACCGCAGCCAGAACTCGCTGACCTCATTCCGGTCGGACCTGACGCTCACGATGTCCTGTGCCTCGATGTAGACGAACTGCTTGCGATCGGTCGACTCGACCAGCACCATCGGCCCGTTGAGCCCGCTGTGTGCACCTCGGGCCGTGGGCATGATCTGCAGTTCGATGTTGCGCGTCTTCGAACACGCCAGTAGATGCTCCAGCTGTCCCCGCATGACAGTGGTGCTCCGCACCACGCGCCGGATCGCTGCCTCCTCCACGATGAACACGAAGACCATGGGCGGGCTCTTGCGGCTCAACAGCGCCTGACGCGCAAGTCGAGCCGCCACCCTTTGTTCGACGATGTCATCAGGCAACGGAGGAAAGTGCGCTTCGAGCAGCGCCTGCGCGTATGCCTCGGTCTGCAGCAGCCCTGGAATCAACAGGGGATCGTACGAGAACCTGCTCACCGCCTCGGCTTCCAAGAGGGCGAAGTCCTGGAAGAAGACGGGAAGTTTGGCCCGGTCCACGTCCTCCTGGAGCACCCGCAGCGCCCCGCCGGCGTCCAGAGCGCGTTCCGCGGCCTCCGTGAAGGCCGCCTTCGCCGGTCTGCGGCCCTGTTCGACGGAGGCGACCTGTTCCAGCGAGTAGTCGATGGCGTCCGCGAGGGCCTGTTGGGTGAGGCCGGCGCGTTCGCGGAAGAGGCGGACGAGCTTGCCGTAGGCGCTCCATGCCGCCGGACGTTCCTTGTCCGGTCCACGCCGGCCGGTGGTCCCGCATTCCCGCTGGGTCGTCCTGCTCATCGCGCCCCCTGTTCCGCGCAGTGTTCCGTTGTGACCGGTAACGACCGATCCGCCGTCCCGGCCACGAGCACGGACCCGTACACCTGCCGTACGAACCCGTACAGCGGCCGTACCGCGTAGCCGGGTACGGAAGTCCGACCTCGCCAGGCTATAGGCGTGACGGGACGGTTACTCCGTGAAGTCATCCAATGTCAGGGTCGGACCACCCACCCACGCCACGCAGTTCACCATTCGCCTCAGCACCACCGCACGCGGTGCCCGTCTCGCACGCCGCCTCGCCGGGCAGCAGCTCGCGGCTTGGGGAATCCCGTACGACTCCGAGACGTCCCAGGCCGTCGCCCTCGTCACGGCCGAGCTGGCGTCCAACGCCATCACCCACGGACGCCTCCCCGGGCGGGACTTCCGGCTGACGCTGCTCCTGCTGCCCGAGCACGACACCGTCCGCGTCGAGGTGACCGACACCCGCCCGGAGCACCTTCTTCCGCACCCCGTGGCTGTCCCGGCGTCACCCGATGCGGAATTCGGGCGCGGCCTGCTTCTTGTCGAGGCGTACGCGGACTGCTGGGGTTGCACCGTCCGCGACGCATACACCAAGACCGTCTGGGCGGAGGTAGCTGTCGGCGTGCGAGCAGGGTGACAGCGTCGGTCGGCCGGTCTGCCTGCTCATGACCGGATCTGCGGCGCAAGCAGTGCATGGGGCGGTGTAGGCCGTCACTTCATGTAGTTCGTCGACTGCCTGCCGAGAGTCATCAGATTTCCGTAGCGCACGACTCACTTCAGTACGTCTTTCAGTGCCGCAGCGAGGATTTCAGTGCTGGCTGTGTCGGAGGCGAGCTCGGCAACCATCGACCGTGCTCGGCCGTCCTTCGGGTATGCCACACCTGAGCTCTGAACCGTCCCCGACTCCACCTGACTGGCCGCACTGTGGCCACGGCACTACCCCGGAGGACCCGGTCGGCTGCTGCGGCGTTCACGCTCCTGGTCACACCGCATGCCTCGCCCATCTGGCCGACGCCGACCGCGACGCCTACCTGGACGGCCTGACACCCGGAGCCGACATCGACCATCGCGGCACATCCTTCACCGAACCCCTTCTTGATGCCCTCCTCGACGCCCTCCTCGACCCCGCCACCGGACACCCCCGCCTCGGCGAAGCCCGGTTCGACTCGGCGACCTTCCAAGGCGATGCCCGGTTCGTAAGGGCAACCTTCCAGGGCTACGCGTGGTTCGACTCGGCTACCTTCCAGGGCCTTGCGTGGTTCGACTCGGCGACCTTCCTGGGCCTCGCTCGCTTCGAGTCGGCGAGCTTCCAGGGCTACGCCCATTTCGACTCGGCGACCTTCCAGGGCTACGCCGGGTTCAGGTGGGCGACCTTCCACGACCTCGCGTGGTTCGACTCGGCGACCTTCCAGGGAATCACCAAGTTCACCTCGGCGACCTTCGAGTACCTCGCCCAGTTCGCCTCGGCGACCTTCCAGGACGCCTCTTTCGTGCGGGCGACCTTCCAGGGCACCGGTCAGTTCCGGTCGGCGACCTTCAAGGCTCACGCCTCATTCGGGTGCGCGACCTTCCAGGGTGTCGCCCAGTTCCGGTCGGCAGTTTTCGAGGACGACGCTGGGTTCGAGGAGGCGACCTTCGAGCGGTTGGTCACCCTCGGGCCTTTGGTGTGCGCCGGACGGTTTGTGCTGTCCGAGGCGACGTTCCGCGGCCCGGCGAACCTCTCGTTCGCCGCGCGCCGGCTGGAGTGCTTGCGAACCCGCTGGTCGTCAACGGCCGAGTTGCGTCTGCGCTACGCCACGGTGGACTTCGCCCACGCTGTCTTTGAATACCCCCTCACGATCGCCGCGGAGGCCAACCCCTTCGTGCTTCCCGACGGACAGCCGGTGGACGAACAGGTTCTTGCCGACGGGCCCGACGCCGCAGTGCGGATGGCCTCGTTGCGCGGGGTAGACGCGGCTCATCTGGTCCTCGCCGATGTCGACCTGTCGAGGTGCCTGTTCGTCGGGACCGTGCACCTGGACCAGGTGCGGCTGGAAGGCACCTGCGCCTTCGACGCAGTCCCACCCCGCACACACTGGCGGCGCTGGCGCCCCATACGGTTCACCCAACGCCGCACCCTCGCCGAAGAGCACCGCTGGCGCGCGAGCCGGCCGACAGCGGTCCGGGGCTGGAACGTGGCGGTGTTCGGCGACGGGCACGTCGGGCCTGCGCAGCTGGCACCGGCGTACCGGGCGCTGCGCAAGGCCTTCGAGGACAGCAAGAACGAGCCGGGGGCGGCGGACTTCTACTACGGCGAGATGGAGATGCGCCGCCACGACCGCACCGGCACCACCCGCGCCGAACGCGGACTGCTGCACGGCTACTGGGCGTTGTCCGGCTACGGTCTGCGCGCTTCCAGAGCCTTGGGCTGGCTCGCTGCCGCCATGCTCGTTACCATCGTGCTGCTGATGGGCTTCGGACTCCCGAAAGGCAACCCGAAGCAGGAAGTGACCGGCACCGTACCGCCCGGCGGCGGCAAGGTCGCCTTCGAGATCGACAAGGCTGATCCCCAGAACCCCACCGGGAACAGGTTCACCGGCGAGCGCTTCGAGAAGGCTCTGAACGTCACGCTCAACTCGGTGGTGTTCCGCTCCTCCGGACAGGACCTGACCACCGCCGGCACCTACATCGAGATGGCGTCCCGCGTCACCGAGCCCGTCCTTCTGGGCCTGGCGGTCCTGGCCGTCCGTAACCGCGTCAAACGCTGACCCAGCGCCTCCCCTGTCCGAGATCGGCAGGACACCGCAACCGCCGGACACTGAAGCGACCGATGCGCCCGAACCGCCATGAACCGCCGCAGGGAAGATTTCCGTGAGCAGGTCACAGCCCCGTTCACTGAAATCTTCCCTGCGGCCCGACAGCCACTCCTTCTCAAGGAATCCAAGGATTACCAAGTCTTCCAAGGGTAGCCAGCCTGAGATCGGGCGGAGGAGCCCTTTCGCGCGGGGCATGCGTCGGCAGGCAAGGGCCGCCGGCCGAATGTGCAAGGCATTGGAGTCAGTTCAGCCAGTGGCTCCGATGGCCCGTGGTTCAGGAGGCCCCGGAGGTATGACGGGTCTGCCCGGTAGAGCCGGAACGGGGAGGGTCAGGACGCGGGCGAGGGCGGCTGTGACGGATGCGGCGTGTTCGGGCAGGTGCCGGGCGGTCCAGGTGACGGCCAGGCGGAGAAAGTCGGTCAGGTCGTGTTCCGCTCCGGCGAGCAGGCGCCGCAGTTCCTCGGCGGGCAGTTCGATGACGGGGCTGTCGGCCTGCTCGGCGTCGATGGTCAGGCGGACCGTGCCGTCGTCGAGCCGTTCGGCGAGCGGGGAGGGATCGTGGCCGAAGGAGGCCCAGCCGTCGCCGTCGAGGACGTCGAGCCAGTCGCCGCGCTCCTCGAGTCCGTTGCAGCAGCCCGGCAGCAGGGTGACGCCGGTGACGGTGTCGGTGACGCGCAGACCCCCGGATGCGAAGAGGTCGTCCAGGGTGAGCAGCCCGTACAGGAAGGCGCCGAGCGGGTCGGCGGGCTTCTGCGGGTGGCTGCCGGCCTCCGGTTCCATGTCGTTGCAGTCGGCGATGCGCATGACCGCCGTGCCGACCTCGGGGACGGAGAGCGTGCCGTCAAGAGGCAGGAAGCCGTACGGCTGCCCAGCCTCGGCGATCGGCCAGAGAGTGAAGCTGGTGGAAGCGTAGACCTCGAGGACGGGCTGCAACACGATCATCCGGGAAGTGTGCGGGGGACCTCCCCCCGGGTGGTGGACACCCTGACCTCCGGCCCCGGTGGGGGCCGGGAGAG
>NZ_JBHSPC010000088.1:39275-39728 GCF_042656345.1 Streptomyces incanus | reverse complement strand
CCGACGGGTCGGCCGGGCCGGTGCGGACGCCTGCACGGAGAGCGGGCGCAGGCGGGTCGTCGTCTCCGACGGGGTCTCGGGGCGCGCGCCGGTGCCGCGGGCGTCCGTGCCGCCCGCGGTGGGGCGCTGCTCGGCGGGCTGTTGCTGTCCGGTGCGGGTGGGGCCGTGCGTGGGCTGCGGCGGCACGGTGGCCGAGCCGTTCGGCGGGGCGCTCGGGGACGGTGCCCCGCGGCCCACGGTCGGCGGGGTGTCCGGGAAGCGGGCGGACGCCCTCGGCGGGGGTGGCGGCGTGCCGCCCGTCCCCGCCGGTTCGCCTTGCCCACCGGCACCGAACCTCGGAAAGCGGGGCCGGGACGGCGAAGCTGCCGAGGACGAGGAAGCGGAGGGGGAGGAGAGGGACCAGGGCCGCCGCTGTCGTCGTCAGTGCGCGGTCGCGGCGGCCGAGGCGGGGCG
>NZ_JBHSPC010000088.1:0-39185 GCF_042656345.1 Streptomyces incanus | reverse complement strand
CCGCCCCCACCTCGTCGCGCAGCCGGGGCAGCATGTCGTGGAAGACCCCGGGGCAGAGGGAGCGGGCACGGGTGTGCCTCCCGTGCCGTCTTCCACGCGGCCCGTGTCGGCGGACGGCGCCGTGGCCGGCCGGCGCACGTCGAACGCGCCGGTTCCGCCGGAGGTCCGTCCCAGGGGCTGCACCGGCGCGGCGCCGTCCGCCGCTCCCCCGGGGGGCGTCGCAGCGGGCGTCTCACGCGGCCCGGTGCCGGCGTCCGGCTGCCGTCGGTCCGGCTCACGAGTGTCCTCGTCCCCGCCGGTCGGCGGGTGGGACGGGCGCGGGGGCGTGGACGGCGGCGGAGGAGTCGTGGGGCCCGGAGAGTGGGAGGCGCGCCGCGCTTCCGTGCTCATGCACCCCCCGTTTCCTCGTGCCCGGACCGTTTCCTCGCCGCGGGCCGGTGTCTGCCGCCGGACCCGGCACGAAGTCGTCCCGGGCACAGATACCCGCATGGGAGGAGCGTCATCCCGGCACGGGCCTTTGTCCGGCGTGGGCCGCCGGGCGTGCGCGTCACTCTACGGCGTGGCCCCGGCCGAACGGGAACCAGTCCGCAGGCCCGCGGCATCTGCCCGGAACATCCCCTACCCGTTCGAAAGACCCTTCTGGCAGGCTGCGTTCATGACTGCGCGCGCCTCCGACCGGGCCCGTTACGAACGGGCCACCGCCCATCTCGACGCCCCGCTCGCGATCGTGGATCTGGACGCCTTCGACGCCAACGCGGACGATCTGCTCCGCCGGGCCGGCGGAAAACCGGTCCGGGTGGCCAGCAAGTCCGTGCGCTGCCGCGCCCTGCTCGAACGGGTGCTCGCCAGGGACGGCTTCGCGGGCATCATGTCGTTCACCCTCGCCGAGTCCCTGTGGCTGGCCCGCTCCGGTTTCGACGACATCCTGCTCGCCTACCCCTCCGCCGACCGCTCCGGTTACGCCGAGCTGGCCGCGGACCCCAAGCTCGCCGCCGCCGTCACCGTCATGGTCGACGACCCGGCGCAGCTGGACCTGATCGACGCCGCGCGCGCCGGCGGCAGCGAGGTGGTGCGGGTCTGTCTGGAGCTGGACACCTCGCTCAAGCTGCTCGGCGGTCGGGTGCGGGTCGGTGCCCGGCGGTCCCCGCTCCACTCCCCCGCGCAGGTCGCCGAGGTGGCCCGCGCGGCGGCCCGGCGCCCCGGGTTCGAGGTCGTGGGGATCATGGCGTACGAGGGTCATGTCGCGGGGGTCGGCGACGCGGTGGCCGGGCAGCCGTTGCGGTCCCGGGCCGTGCGGCTGATGCAGGCCACCGCCCGGCGGGAGCTCTCCGCGCGGCGAGCGGCGGTGGTGCGGGCGGTGCGGGCGGTCGTACCGGATCTGGAGTTCGTCAACGGCGGCGGTACGGGCAGCGTGCAGTACACCGCCGAGGAGGACGCGGTCACCGAGATCGCGGCGGGGTCGGGGCTGTACGTGCCGCGGCTGTTCGACAACTACACGTCGTTCACCGGGCGTCCGGCGGCGCTCTTCGCCCTGCCCGTCGTACGGCGGCCGGGTGTGGGCGTGGTCACGGTGCTCGGCGGCGGTTATCCGGCCTCCGGCGCGGCCGGCACCGACCGGCTGCCGGTGCCCTGTCTGCCCGAGGGACTGCGCTACGACCCCCGGGAGGGAGCCGGCGAGGTGCAGACGCCGTTGCTGGGCCCGCCGGCCGACGATCTGCTGATCGGCGACAAGGTGTGGTTCCGGCACGCCAAGGCGGGCGAGCTGTGCGAGCGGTTCGACGCGCTGCGACTGGTCGAGGGCGACGCGGTGACGGACACCGTACCGACGTACCGCGGCGAGGGCATGACGTTCCTTTAGCCCACCGCGGTAGCCCACTGCGGCCGGGTCGGGCCCGGTCCGCCCCGGCTCAGGACGTCCGGTTCCGCCACAGGTCAGGGGGTGGGGCCGATGCTGTCGCCCACGCCGCCGCCCGGGTCCGCGTCGCCGACCGCGCGGATGCCCTTGGTGATGCGGTCCATGTCGGCCAGGGGCGGCGCGCCGTCGCCCGCCTCGAAGACGTAGCGGACGACGACCGGCGCCCCGGTGCCGATGGTGGAGGGGAAGACCAGCGACTGCACGTATCCGCCGGGGCCCTTGCCGGTCGTCACCTGCCGGCGGACGAAGTACCCGGCGCGGCCCGCCACCGCGACCGGGCCGGATTTCACGACCTTGTGGGACTCGATGCCGCCGTAGGGCATCCGGTCGAGGGCGTCCTCCTCGAAGGCGTCCTCGGCCGCGTCAAGGACGTCCTCCTCGGCGAGCAGCTCGGGCGAGGTCTCGTCGGTCGCGGTCACCGTGCGGGACATGACGAGGCCGTGACGGCAGACGCTGCCCTCGCCCGGGCAGTCGTGGGTGCCGGGGGTGGTCATGACGACATCGTCCTGGCTGACGTTCTCCGGCCGCACCCAGCCGTCGAGGAGCGGGAAGGTGATGCCGTTGAGCTGGTCCTCGACGACGTTCGGGGCGTCGTCAAAGGGCCCGGACGCGGACTTCGAGGGGGACGACGTGGACGGTGGGGGGCCGGCACCGTCCGGTGCGTGGGCGGACGGGGCGGTGGAGGGGCCGGTCCTGGTCTCCGGGTCGCCGTCGTCGCCGCCCAGCAGCACCGCGCCGGTGACGACCGCGGCGACGAGCACGGCCGCCGCCGTGACGAGGGCGATGACCCGGGTACGGCTGCCGGAGCCACCGGGAGACGGCGGCACCGGCCCGCCGGGCACCTCGGGGGTACGCCGGTGCTCGGTCCAGACCGTGCCGTCCCACCAGCGTTCCAGGTGCGGGGCGTGCGGGTCGGGGTACCAGCCGGGTGCGGGCGTCATGCTCATCCGGGCACTTTAGGACGAGTACCGGCGAAGCCCGCCTCCGTTCTCACAACTCGTCCGCGACCGAAACGGGTTGCCGTCCCGGACGCGGGCGACGTCGTCGGGGTTCAGCGCTGCCCGGTCGGCATCGCCTCCGTGTCGAACGCCACGAAGCGCAGTTCCGAGGTGTAACGGCGTCCCTCGTCGTCGCGGAGCCAGGTCTGCTCCGGTGAGGGCAGCATCTCCGTGAACGTGACCGTGCCCCGTGGGTCCCTGCGGGCCAGCCGGCGCAGCGCCTTGGCGAGGATCGTGACGTACACGGGGCTGTCGAAGTCGACGTAGAACGGCCGGGACTCGGCCGGGGAGACGACGAAGACGTAGCGGGGCAGGCCGAGCCTGGCGCGCCACTGCCGGGCGCGGACGAAGCGCCGGGCCTCGTCCTTGTCGTCGGCGAACCCCGCCTCCGGCGCGGGCAGTCGCCACGTCTCCCGGGCCACCACCAGCCGGTCGACGGTGACGCGCGGTGTGTGGCTCTCCGGCGGCAGGAGGCGGAAGAGGTCCATCGAGAGGGTGGTCAGGACGTGCGAGAAGACGTCCGTCACCGGGAATCGCGCACCGTCCGGAAGCCGGACGACGAGGTCGCCGTCGCGGTCCTCGACGACGGCGTCGGCGCTGCGCACGGCCCGGGGGCGGGCGGGGTCCGCGGTGAAGTCGGTCAGGGCGACCTGGTAGTCCTGGGGCCGTATCAGCGTGTGCCGGACCCGGGCGGACAGGCGCGCACGGTGCTCCTTGGGGATCAACGGCAGCAGGCGCGGTCCGGGGTGGTCCCGGTCGGTGAGACGGAGCAGTTCGTCGGCATCCGGGTGCTGGTGGGTGAAGAGGGAGGCGCCCAGCGTGTTGGCGGCCAGGTGGAGTTCACCGAGGACGAGGGTGAAGTCGCCGCGGGCCACCGCCTCGGCGCCGTCGGCGGCGATCATGATGTCCGGGCTCAGGTAGCGGGCCGCCGTCCATCCGCCGGAGCCGGTGAACTCCTCCCGCACCGCCGCCTCGATGTCCGCGGAACGGACGGTCACGCGGCGGGCGTCCGGGGGAATCGCGAGGATGCGCCGCCAGGCGGCGGCGAACTCCTCCTGGAGTTCGCCGGCGGCGGCGCGCGCGGTGCCGTGCAGCACCGGCAGGCACGCGAACCAGAGGACGGCCAGGTCGACCGGTCCCTCGGCGGCGAGGCGTTCGTACACCGCGCGCGTCTCGGTCCGTACGACGGCGGCGAGCCGTGAGGTGAGCCACCCGGCGCTGTCCATGAGCAGCCGCAGCGGGCGCAGCGCCTCCAGCACCTCGGGGCCGAGGCGGGCCGTCGCGGACCGGCGGGAGTCGTGGTAGACGAGCGCCCGGCACGGTGCGGTCGACGCGGACTTCTCCCGTACGGCGGCGGTGTCGGTCAGTTCGGTGAAGTCCCGCTCCAAGCCGGTCAGCGCGCCGACCAGCGCGTCCACGTCGTGGGCGGCAGCCACCGCCGCGCGGCCCTCCTCCAGCCGGTCCAGCGCGGCGAGCCCCCGTCGGCGCGGTTCCGGCGCGCCGACGGTCTCCAGCCAGGCCCGCAGGTCCCGGTCGGGGTGGGTGCCCGCGGGTACGTCCAGACGCCATACCACCCAGCGGCGGGCAACCAGGTCCGCGAGGACGGCGGGCACGTCGTGGTCCGGGAGCGCGGCGGCGATCGCCCGCGCCGGGCGGACGCCGTCGCAGAGGGCGAGGACGGCCGCGGTCTCGTCGGGGACCGTCACCGGGCGCCGGCCGGGCACGCGGACCCGGCGGCCGTCCACCGTCACGAAGGGCACCCGGCGGGGGGCGATCCACTCCCGCAGGCCGGGGTCGGCGTCCAGGGTCCTGGCCAGCGCGTCGATGCCCCAACTCGCCCAGTAGACGGTGGACTCGGCGACGATTTTGGATCCGGTGTCGACGGCGGCGCCGGACGCCGCGGCGTCCCAGCGGCCCCAGCCGACGGGGCCGAAGAAGCCGATGGTGTCGTTCTTCACGCAGAACCGCTGCCAGTAGTGGGCGACCAGTTCCTCGCGCTGGCGGGGCATGCTGCTGCGGCTGTCCACGCCCGGCGTCCAGCGCAGGAACGGGGCGATGCCGGAGGTGAGGACCGGGCGGTTCTGCCAGGCCACCGCCTCCCGGAAGGCCGGCGCGCGGGCGATGTCCTGGAGGGTGTGCGCGGTCTCCACGGCGGCGCCGGCGAACAGGCCGGCGAAATCCGCCCAGCGCGCGCCGTCGAGGGGGGTCTCCGCGTCGAACTTGTCGGCGGCCTCGGCCAGTCCGGCCGGGGCCAGCCGCAGCACCCCGTCGGCGGGGAAGCCGGGACCGCGCAGCGCGAACTGCTCCCACAGACGCCAGCGGCCGAGGGACGGTACGAGGTCTTCGGTCATGGCAGGGCTCTCCTTGGCGAGCGCGGGGAACGGGCGGGCGGAGGGACGGCACGGGAGGGCCGGGTGGGGGCACCGCGGCAGTGAGGGTGCGGGCGGGGAAAGTGAGGGCGGAGAGCGGACGGGGAGAGTTCAGGCCGGCCCGGGCAGGGACGGGTGCGCGGCGCGCCGCGCCGGTCCCTGGTCCTCGCACGGTCGCGCCGGGGCCAGGGACCGGTGGGGTGCACGGTGGATGCGAGCGGATGCCGCAGGGGTCAGGAACGGCCGTGGTCGGCGTCGACGACCTCGGCCAGGTCCCTCGGTGTGGGGTAGGCGAAGACCAGCGAGACCGGCACATCCGCGCCGAGGACCTCCTCGAGCCGGCCGGTGATCTGGAAGGCGGTGAGCGAGTCGCCTCCCGCCTCGTAGAAGTCGGTGTCCGCGGTCAGGTCGGGCAGGCCGAGCACGTCGCGGAAGATCTCGACGAGCAGGTCGGCGGTGCGGGTGACGGTCGCGGCGTTCTCGGTCATGGTGTGTGCTCCTCGATGGTTGTCGCGGTGGGTGCTTCCACGGCTGTTTCCGTGGGTGTCGCGGCGCGTGGGCGGAGAAGGGCGTGCAGGCGGGCGGGGGTGTTGCCGCCTGAGACGATGGCCACGGCCCGTTCGCGACGGCCGGCGCGCAGGGCTCCGGCCAGGGCGACGGCTCCGCTGGGTTCGGCGTCGACGCCGAGGCGGTGCAGCAGGGCGGCGGCGGCGAGGATCTCGGCGTCGCCGACGGCCATCAGGTCGTCGACGCGGTCACGGATGATCGGGTAGGGGACGCGTCCCGGCCGCTGGCCGCGCAGGCCGTCGGCGACAGTGGCGCAGGGCGGCAGCTGGACCGGGTGCCCCTCGGCCAGGGAGCGGGCATAACGGGGGGTCAGGGCCGGTTCGACGCCGACCACCCGGACCGGGTGGTCGGCGGCGGCGAGGCAGACGCCGGCGAGGAGTCCGCCGCCGCCGGTCGGGACGTAGACCGTCTCGGTGCCGGGGGCGTCGGCGAGCAGTTCGGTGCCGACCGTGCCCTGCCCGGCCACCACCAGGGGGTGGTCCGAGGAGGGCACGAGGGTGGCGCCGGTCTCCTCCGCGAGCCGGCCGGCCCGCTCCTCCCGCTCGGCCACTCCCCCGCCCACCTGGACCGTCTCGGCGCCGAGCGCGCGGATGACGGCGGCCTTGGCGGGAACCGCGCCCGCCGCGAGGACGACGGTCAGCCGGATGCCGAGGGAGCGGGCGAGCCAGGCGAGGGCGATGCCGTGGTTGCCGGACGAACCGGTGACGACCCGGTCGGCGTCCAGCGCCAGGACGGCGTTGGCGGCTCCGCGCATCTTGAACGAGTTGCCGGCCTGCCGGTGTTCGGCCTTCAGCAGCAGGTCCGTTCCGGGCGTCGCCGTCACCGGGCCGCGCAGCAGGGGCGTGCGCAGGACGTAGGGGGCGATACGGGCGGCCGCCGCGGCGACGTCGGCAGGGCCGGGCAGGATGCCGGCCGTGGCCGGCCGCAGGCCGGTGGCGGTCACGGGGCGCTCCCCGCGACCAGCCGGCGACGGTCCGCCTTGCCGCCCCGGGTGGTGGGCAGCGCGTCGTGGCGCTGGAACCGGCGGGGCATCAGGTGCGGCGGCAGGGAGCGGGCCAGGTGGGTGCGGAGCTCCGCGTCGGCGGTGGCGGTCAGGTCGCCGGTGACGTGGGCGGCCAGGTACACCCGTCCCCGGTCGTCGGTGTGCGCGGTGACCGCGGCGCCGCTGACGTGCGGGTGGGACAGCAGGGCGCCCTCGATCTCGGCGGGGTCCACCCGGTGGCCGCGGATCTTGACCTGCCGGTCGGTGCGGCCGACGTAGGTCAGGCCCTGCGGGCCCCACCGGCCGAGGTCGCCGGTGCGGTAGAGGCGGGCACCGGGCGGGCCGAAGGGGTCGGGCAGGAAGCACTCGGCGGTACGGGCCGGGCACCCGCCGTAGCCTCGCGCCATGCCCGCGCCGCCGATGTACACCTCGCCCACGCTGCCGTCGGGGACCGGCACGAGACCGGCGTCGAGCACCCGGACGACCGTGCCCGCCCGGGGCGTGCCCACCACGTCGGCGGTCGTGTCGGGCTCGACCGGGACGATGTGGCGGGTAGTGGTCATGGTGCACTCGGTCGGGCCGTACTGGTTGACGAGCGTGCCCGGTACCGCCCGCCGTCCGCCGGCGGTGAGGAACGGACGCAGGGACTCGCCGCTGGAGGCGACCAGGGTGACGCCGGCCAGCTGGTCGGCCGGGTCCGGCTGCCCGGCCAGGTGGGACAGGAAGGACGGGGTGACGCTGAGCAGCGCGGTCACCCGGTGTTCGCGCACGGTACGGGCGAAGTCGGCGGGGCGCAGCAGCCGGGCGCGCTCCACGATCACCAGCCGGGCTCCGGCCAGCAGCGGGGCGAAGGTGTCCCGGATCGAGGCGTCGTAGCCGAGCGGCGCGGTCTGCAGGGCCACGGTGTCCGGGCCGAGGCCGAAGGCGCGCGCGGTGTCGCGCAGGTAGGCGTCGAGGGCGCGGTGTTCGACCAGGACCGGGCTGGGTTCGCCGGTGCTGCCGGAGGTGTGGCTGACGTAGGCCAGGGCCTGCGGGTCGACCGGCGGGGGCGGCGTCGCGGGACGGTCCGGCGGGGCGGTGGGACGGTCCGGCCCGGCGGTGGGGCCGTCGGGCTCGGCGGTCGGACGGCCCGGCTCAGCACCCGGACGCTCCGGCTCAGCACCCGGACGGTCCAGCTCGGCGCCCGGACGGTCCAGCAGGATCGTGGGCACGCCCAGGTCGAGTGCGTGGGCGTGCGCGGAGGTGGTCAGCAGCAGGCGGGTGCCCGCCCCGCGGACGAAGGCCGCCAGCCGTTCGCGGGGCTGGGCCACGTCCAGGGTGAGGAAGGCGGCTCCGCAGCGGATGACCGCGGCCATCGCGGCCACCGCGTCGGCGCCGTGCTCGACGGCGACGGCGCACACCGTCTCCGCTCCGGCGCCGTGGGCCCGCAGCAGCCGGGTCAGCTCGTCGGCGCGCGCGGCCAGCCGGCCGTACGTGATCTCACCGGCGGGGGTGTCCAGCGCGACCCG
This sequence comes from Streptomyces incanus, assembly GCF_042656345.1. NCBI lineage: Bacteria > Bacillati > Actinomycetota > Actinomycetes > Kitasatosporales > Streptomycetaceae > Streptomyces > Streptomyces incanus. Next base: position 30,846 of record NZ_JBHSPC010000088.1, on the reverse strand, counting down.
CCCCGGGCGACGGGCGGCGTGCGCGGCGAGGTCGTCGGCGACGGTGCGCATCACGCCTCCTCCGTGCCGGTGACGGTCAGGTCGACGGCCACGAAGCGGAGTTCGGAGGTGTAGCGGTGCCCGACGTCGTCGGTGAGCCAGGACTGCTCGGGGGTGGGCAGCATCTCGCTGACCTTCAGGCGGGCCCCGGGGTCCTTGCGGGTGAGCCGGCGGACCGCCTTGGCGAGGATGGTGACGTACACGGGGCTGTCGAAGTCGACGTAGAACGGGCGGGGTTCGGTCGGGGAGACGATGAAGACGAAGCGGGGCAGGTCGTGGCGGCGCTGCCAGTGCCGGGCGCGCACGAATCGGGCGGCCTCGTCCTTCTCGTCGGCGAAGTCGACTTCCGAGACGGGCAGTTGCCAGGTCTCGCGGGCCACGGTCATGCGGTCGACGGTGATGCGCGGGGTGTGCTCACCCTCGGGGCGGAGGGTGAAGCGGTCCATGACGCGCTGGGTGAGGGTGTTGGCGTAGGCGTCGAGGACCTCGTGGGTGCTGCCGTCGGGCAGTACGGCGGTCAGCCGGCCGTCCCGGTTCTCGACGCGGACGTCGGCGCTCGGCACCGAGTTCGGACGGTGCGGGTCGCCGGTCTGGTCGACCAGGGTCACGTGGTGGTCCTCGGGCCGGTCCAGGGAGGGCCGGCTGCGGGTGGACCAGCGCAGGGGCAGCTCCTTGGGCAGCGTGGGCAGCAGGCGCGGGCCGGGGAAGTCGCGGCTGGTCTCGGCGATCAGCCGGTCGCGGTCGGGGTGCTGGTGGACGAAGAGGGAGGCGCCCATGGTGTTCAGCGCGCAGTGCATCTCGCCGAGGACGAGGTCGACGTCGCCGCGGGTGAGGGCGTCCGCGTCCTCGGCGACGACCAGGATGTCGGGGCTGACGTAGCGGGCGAGGGACCAGCCGTCGCCGGGCTCGCCGAACTCTTGGCGCACCCGGTCGGCCAGCTCGGCCGTGGTCAGGCGGACGCGGCGGGCGTCGGGCGGGAGGTCGAGGATCCGGGCCCACTTGGCGCGCAGTTCGGCCTGGGCGGCGTCGATCAGGTCGCCGGCGTCCGGATGCGGGGAGGGCAGGGTGTTCATCCACAGGGTGGCGAGGTCCACGGGCGTGCCGTCGGCGCTCAGCCGGTCGTGGACGGTGCGCAGCCGGGCGCGGATGGCGTCGGCGAAGCGGTTCGTCATCCAGCGGGCGGCCGTCAGGCACAGCTGGAGGGGCTCCAGACGGGCCAGCAGTGCGGGTCCGGCCGTGGCGGTGGCCGACCGTCGGGCGTCGGAGTACACCAGTCCCCGGCAGGGGGCGGTGCGTGCGCCCTTGGCGCGCTGGGCCTCACTGTCGGTGAGGGCGGCGAAGTCGGCCTCCAGGGCGCCGATCGCGGCGGTCAGCGCGGTGGCGTCGGTCCCGGCGTCGCGTACGGCGTCGCGGCCGCGCTCCAGTACGGCGAGCTTCGTCAGCGCCCGGTCGCGGACGGCCTCGTCGGGTACGCGCTCCAGGATGTGACGCAGGGCCCGGTCGGGGTGGGTGTCCGCGGGCACCTCCAGACGCCACTGCACCCAGCGCCGGCCGGCCAGTTCGCGCACGATGCCGGCGACGTCGTCGCTCTCCAGGTCCAGTTCGGCGGCGACGGCGGCGAGGTGCCGGGTGCCGTCACAGCGCAGCAGCACGGCCTGCTGCAGCTCCCCGACGGACTGGGCGGGCCGTCCCGGGATCCGTACCGTGCCGTCCTGGCAGTGGACGAAGGACACCCGGCGCGGCGGGATCCACCGCATCAGCTCGTCGTCCTCGGCGAGCACCCTGGCCAGGGCGTCGACGGCCCAGCCGGAGAAGTAGACCTCCTGCGCGGCGAGGAAGTCCCGGCCGGCGTCCACGGCGACGGCGTGCGGCGCCGACAGGTCCCAGCGGCCCCAGCCGACGGGGCCGAAGAAGCCGATGGTGTCGTTCTTCACGCAGAACCGCTGCCAGTAGTGGGCGACCAGTTCCTCGCGCTGGCGGGGCATGCTGCTGCGGCTGTCCACGCCCGGCGTCCAGCGCAGGAACGGGGCGATGCCGGTGCGCAGGACGGCAGGGTTCTGCCAGGCGAGGGCCGCCTGGAAGCGGGGCTGGGCTGCGACTCGCTGGAGGTGGCGGGCGGTGTCCACGGCGGCCGCCGACAGCTCCTCGGCGAAGGCCCGCCACTCGGGTCCGGACAGATCGGTGCCGGGGCCGAACTTGTCGGCGGCCTGGGCCAGTCCGGGCGGGGCCAGGCGCAGCACGCCGTCGGCGGGAAAGCCGGGACCGCGCAGCGCGAACTCCTCCCACAGACGCCAGCCTCCGCCCGGCAGCAGGACCGGTGCGTGCTCGTCCGACATCACGTGCTCCTTCCGGAAGGGGGGTGCGCGGGGAGGCCGCCCGGCCGGGCCGTGGCCGCCGCCGGGATGCCCGGCTCCCCGGGCGTACAGCACCGTCCCGCGCCGGGGCGGCAGGGCACCAGAGAAGATCCGGCAGCAACGCGCGCCGTGGGCTCGGCGCGTTCGTCCCTGCCCCGGTCGGGGGGCCGCCCGGCACGCTGTCGGCGTCGGCCCCGACCTGCGGCCGGCCCCATCACCTGCGGGAGGTTCACCGTGACGCAATCCCACTCCGCGACCGGCTCGGGTACCGAGGAGGCCCGCCCGGGCACCGACGAGGTGTATCTCGTGGTGCGCAACGACGAGGAGCAGTACTCGATCTGGCGGGCGGACCGCGAAGTGCCCGCCGGCTGGCACCCGGAGGGCCGGCGGGGCGGCCGGCAGGAGTGCCTGGACCACATCGGCGTGATCTGGACGGACATGCGCCCGGCCGGCCTGCGCCGCCGGCTGGCCGGGGCGGATGTCTGAGCCGCGGGCGGGCCGGCTCCTGGACCCGCCGGCGCACGCCCCGCCGCCGGCGCCGTCCGGGCTGCTGTGCCCGGCCGTGCTGGACCTGTCCGGGCTGCGGCACCGGGCGCGGGCGCCGGGCCCGCGCGTGCTGAGGGGACCGCTGGAGCTGTACCTGGCCCACGTCGGTGCCCTGGACGAGCGGACCCTGCGGGACGCGCGGGAGCTGCTGGACGCGGAGGAACGGGACCGGGCCCGTGCGTTCCGGCACGACCGCGACCGGGACGCGTACGTGGTCGCGCACGCGGCCCTGCGCGACGTGCTGAGCGCCCTGCTCGGCGTGCCCGCCGACGCGCTGCCGCTGACGCGGGAGCCGTGCGCGGGCTGCGGCGGACCGCACGGGCGGCCGGCCCTGCGCATGCCGGGGGTGCACTTCTCGCTGTCCCACAGCGGGGGCCTGGTGATGGTGGCGCTCGCCCCCGCACCGGTCGGTGTCGACGTGGAAGGGCTGGCCACCATGCGGGCGGTGCTCGGCGCGCAGTCGGCGCTGCACCTGGCGGAGGCGGACGAGCTGGCGGCGCTGCCCGCGCACGAGCGTCCGGCCGCGTTCACCCGGGCCTGGGTGCGCAAGGAGGCCTACCTCAAGGGCCTGGGCACGGGTCTGGTGCGCGATCCGGCGCTGGACTACGTGGGCACCGGGCCGCTGCCGACCGCCCCGGCACCGGGGTGGACCGTACGGGACGTCCCGGTCCCGGCGGGGTACGCGGCGGCGGTGGCCCTGCATACGCCCTGAGGCGTACGCGCGAACACGGCGGGGACCGGTCCGACGGGCCCGGTCCCCGCCGTCGTGGCGTTGCGGCGTCCTGACGCGGTCCCGCGCCCTTCACCTGGGCGGGGAACGCGACGCCTTCACCAATAACCCACAAACGCAAAGGAGTTGGCACGCTACGATCACCGGCGTGACCGCTCCGGAACCCACCATCGTCGCCACCTCCGGAGGTCATCGCGTCGGCGCGCGCACCCGGGTCCTCTTCAACTCCCTGGTCCACCACGCGGTCGATCTCTCCGGTGTGCACGGCCGACGCCCCCGCGTCCTCTACCTGGGCACGGCGGTGGGCGACGCCGAGCACGTCACGGCGCGGGTGGGCGAGGCCGCCCGGGTGGCGGGCTTCGACCTCACCCCGCTCCAGCTCTTCCCGATGCCGAACGTGGACGACGTCGAGGGCACGGTGCTCGACCACGACGTGGTCTGGGTGATGGGCGGCTCGGTGGTCAACCTGCTCGCCGTGTGGCGGGTGCACGGGCTGGACGGGGTCCTGCGGCGCGCGTGGCGCTCCGGGGTGGTGCTCGCCGGGGTGAGCGCGGGTTCCATCTGCTGGTTCCGGGGCGGCACCACGGACTCCTTCGGCCCCGAACTGCGCCCGGTCACCGACGGGCTGGACCTGCTGCCGTACGGCAACGGGGTGCACTACGACAGCGACGCGGGCCGGCGTCCGCTGATCCACCGGCTGGTGGCCCAGGGCGTCTTCGCGACGGCGCACTGCACCGACGACGGGGTGGGGCTGGTCTACCGGGGCACCGAGCTGGTCGAGGCGGTGGCGGAGGAGCCGGACAAGGCCGCCTACGTGGTGCGCCGGGACGGCGAGCGGGCCGTGGAGGAGCGGATGGAGCCGCGGTTGCTGCCCACGCCCCCCGGCTGACCGGACGGACGGACGGATGGACGACCGGACGGACGGACGACCGCTCGAGGGACCGGCGCCCGCGCGGGGTGAGGGGCGCCCGCGTGCGGCCGTCGGGGCTCCGTGGTCACGGCTCCCGCCCCCGCGTCCGCGTCGCTCGCTCCGCCGCCTCAGACCAGGCCGTGCCGTACGGCGTGAGCGACCGCGTGGGCCCGGTTGCGGGCCTGCAAGCGGGCCATGATCTCGTAGATGACGTTCTTGACGGTGTGTTCGGAGCAGCGCAGCAGCAGGGCGATGTCCGCGTTGCCGTGGCCCTCGGCCATGAGGCGCAGTACCGACGTCTGCCGGGCGGTCAGGGCGGGCCGGCCGCCGCCGTCGGCGGCCGGGTCGCCGGGTCGCGAACCGCTGGTCAGCAGGTGGGAGAGGTCCGGGTAGGGGATGCTCGGGTGCGGATGGGCCGCGCGGCGCACCGCTGCCGCCAGGCTCTCCTCGGTGAGGTCGGCGGCCCGCAGGACGACCGCCCCGGCCCGCAGCGCGAGCCGCAGTCCCGTGCGGCCGACGGTGTCGCACACCAGGACCAGCGGGCCCGCGCCGTGCCGGCCGCGCAGGGCCTGCGCGGCGTCGGCGGCGGCCACCACGGTGACGGTCCCGGGCCCGCCGTGCTCCGCCGCGTGGACCAGACCGGCGCGGCGGGCCGTTGCGCGGACCCGGTCGGCGCCCCGCGAGGGCGGGATGCGAAGGACCGGGAGCACACCGGCCGTGGCAGCGGACACGCCGGCCGTGACAGCGGACGCCATGGGCGCCGCGGCCGCGGGCGCGGGCGCGGCGGTCAGGGTCGCGGTCACAGCAGGCCCGCCCGGAGCGCGTAGGCGACCGCGTGGGCACGGTTGCGCAGGCGGAACCGCTGGGTGATGTCGTGCACCACGGTGGTCACGGTGCGCGGCGAGTAGGCGAGCCGCTGGGCGATCTCGGCCGTCTCGTGGCCGTCGGCGACCAGCCGCAGCACCGAGCGCTCCCGGTCGGACAGCATGCTGTCGGTCCAGCCGCCGGTGCCGTGCCGGGGGTCCGACGGGCGGTCCAGGAGCTGTTCGAGCAGGCCGGGTGGCAGGGTGCAGTCGTCGCGGGCGGCGGCCAGCACCGCGTGGGCGAGGCGGGGGGCGTCGGCGTCCCGGCGCACCAGCAGGCCGCGGGCACCGGCTGCCAGGGTGTGCAGGGCGTCGCCGGAGGCGAGGACACCGGCCACCAGCACGACGGCGGGGCCGTGCCTCAGGGCGCGGGTGACGCGCACCATGTCCAGCTCGCCCGGGCCGAGGCGGTCGACGGTGAGGACGGCGACCCGGGCCTCGACGGGCTCGCACACGGTCAGTTCCGGGCAGGCCAGCAGGGTCGTACGTGTGCCGGCCTCCAGTACCGGATCGAGGGCGACCACGCCGACGGATACGGGTGCTCCCATCTGCTGCTCCTAGGAAGTCGGTCCGCCCGGTCGTGGGCACTCCGGGCGGTGTGCGGTGAGGACTGCGCACCACCGTGCCGGGCGCGGGGACGCGGCGGCATCGGTAACCGGCCCCCACCTTTCCCCCGGGCGGGGCGGCCCCATCGGCTCGTGATCCCCTCGCGTCCTCCTCCCGGCCCGGCGTACGGCGGCCGTCGACCGGTCCGGGCGGCGGCGTGATCAGCGGACCGGGGATCCGGGGGACGGGAAAGGAGCGGCCATGGGGCCGCGGCCTGGAGAAGGGCCGTGCAGGGGGTCCGCGCATACGCCGGGGGCGGGCACAAGGGCCGAACGCGCAGGACCACTCTTCCGTCCGGCGCTCCGTCCCCCATCCGAGCGGTACGGACGACCCCGCCTCCGAGCTGCGGGTTCGCCGCTCCAGGGGCGGGTTCGAGCGTCCCGGCCCGCCGGAGCGGGGCAGGGGCCGCGCAGAATATGGGGGCTGCTTACCCATGTGGGGGCCACTGGGGGTCTGCGACCTTCTTTCTCGTGACTGAGACCGCCAGCCTCCCGACGTCCCGGAGCACCGGCCTCCCGCCCTCGTGGTGGGCACCGGCGCTGTCCCTCGCGGAACGCCTCGACGCCCCCGGCCTTCCCGGGGCACCCGCCGGAGCCGCCGCCGGGCCCGCCCCCTGGGCCGCCGGGGACGCCGAGGGCTTCGCCCTGCGACTGGCCGGTCTGGGCGTGGACGGCGCCACGGCCGCGGCACTGGCCGCGGAGCCCGCGGCGCGGCTGGCCGCCCGTTCCCCGAAGCCCGATTGGGCGCGGTACGCCGAAGCGGCCCTGGACAGCGCCGCGACGGCACCGGTGGAGACGGTCGTTCCGGGCGAGGGACCCGACGCCTTCGCTCCGGTCGTCCGGCCGCTGGTCGCCACCGCCACCGCGCGGCTGGCCGAGCTGCTGCCCGCGTCCACCGGCGCCGAACCGGCCGTGTGGCGGGAGGCGTTCGCACGGCGGCTGACGTACCAGCTGGTCCGGCAGGCGGCGCGGACCCTGGTCCACGAACTGGACACGGCACGGCGCGCCGGGCGGCTGGCCGGGGCCGGTGCCCGCGAGCGGTTCGACGCCTTCGCCGCCGCCGCGGGCACCCGGCAGGGCCTCTGCGCGCTGTTCGCCGCCTACCCGGTGCTGGCCCGGATGCTCGCGCAGACCGCCCTGGACGCGACGGCGGCCACGGCCGAACTGGCGGCCCGTTTCGCGGCCGACCGGGAGGACCTGGCCGCGGGGCTCCTCGACGGACGCGACCCGGGACCGCTCGCCGGGGTGGACCTCGGCCGCGGAGACGCCCACCAGGGCAACCGGTCCGTCGCCGTCCTGCAGTTCGCCGGCGGCGACCGGCTGGTCTACAAGCCCCGGCCGCTCGGCCAGCACGCGCTCCTCGACGACCTGGTGGACTGGCTGAACGCCAAGGTCGCCGGACTGGACCTGCGGACCCCGCGCAGCCTGCGCCGCGAGGCGTACGGCTGGCTGGAGTTCGTCGAGCACCGCTGGTGCCGGTCGGTGACCGAGACGGACGCGTTCTACCGGCGCCAGGGCGCGCTGCTGGCCCTGCTGTACGCGGTGGACGGCGCCGACATGCACTACGAGAACGTCGTCGCCTGCGGCGACCAGCCGGTTGTGGTGGACGCCGAGACGCTGCTGCACACCGGGCTCGCGCAGTCCATGACGGCGGGCGCCGACCCGGCGGCGGACGCGCTGCACGCCTCCGTGCACCGCACCTGCCTGCTGCCGCATCTGCTGATCGGCGAGCACGGGGCCCTCGACATCTCCGCGCTCGGCCGGTCCACCGACGGCATCTGCCCGAGCGAGGGCCTGCACTGGCGGGACAGCGGTCTGGACACCATGCGGGCCGTGCGCGCCCCGGTCCTCAGCCCCGCGGCGCACAACCAGCCGCTGCCCGCCGGCCGCCTCCTCGAGGGCGCCGATCACCGGGCGGCCCTGCTGGAGGGGTTCCGCGCCGCCTATGCGGCGCTCGCCGCGCACGGCCGTGAACTGCTCGGCGACGACGGCCCGCTGATGGCCCGTGCCGACCGTCCCGCCCGGCTCATCGCCCGCTCCACCCGTCTGTACGCGACGCTGCTGGAGGAGTCGGCCCACCCGTCGCTGCTCGGCGACGCGCTCGCCCGGGAGGGCGTGTTCGCGGTGCTGTGGACCGAGTCCGAGCACGACGAGGCACGCCGGCGGCTGATCGAGCACGAGACGGCGGCGCTGTGGCGCGGTGACGTGCCGCTCTTCACCCATCGGCCGTCGGGGACCTCGGTCCGGGCCGACGACGGCACGTGGCTCCCGGGTGTGCTGCCGGTGGCGGGCATGACCGCGGTGCGGGAGAAGATCGCCCGGATGGACGAGGTCGACTGCCACGACCAGGAGTGGATCATCACGGCCACGCTCGCCGCCCGGGGCGCGGGTTCCCCGCTGGACCGGCCCAGGTCCGAACTGGCGGTGGAGCCGGTGCCGGCCGTCGCGCCCGACACGTCCCGGCTGCTCGCCGCAGCGTGCGGGATCGCCGACGAGATCGCCGCCCGCGCGGTACGCGAGGGCGGGCGGACCAACTGGCTCGGCCTGGAGCGGGTGTCCGGGCCGCACTGGGCGGTGCTGCCGATGGGCGCCGGACTCGCGCAGGGCTACTGCGGAGTGGCGCTGTTCCTGGCGCACGCCGACGCCCTGGCCGGAGCGGGCCGGTACGCCACGCTCGCCCGGGAGGCCGTCCGCCCCCTGCCCGTCCTGCTGAAGGCGCTGGCGGACGAGCCGGAGCTGAGCGCGGCGGCGGGACCCGGCGCGTACGACGGTCTCGGCGGCGTCGTGTACGCCGTGCTGCGCCTGTCGGCACTGCTCGGCCCGGACGTCGTGGACTGCCTGCCGGCCGCGCTCACCGCGCTCGGCCACGCCGCCTCCGCATGCTCCGAGCCCGGGTTCGCCACCGGTACGGCGGGAGCCCTGACCGCCGCGGTCGCGGTGCACGAGGCGACCGGCGATCCGGCGGCGCTGAGGCTGGCGGACGCTCTGGCGGACCGGCTGCTCGGCGCGGTGACCGGAGAGGCCACCGGCGCGGGGGGCGCCGTGCCGCCCGGTGCGGACCGGTGTGTCGCCGCCGCGCACAGCCTTCCCGCCGGCTTCGCCGACGGCGCCGCGGGCATCGCCTGGGCCCTGCTGCGGTACGCCGCCCGCCGTCCCGGGGACGCCGCCGCGCCCTCGGCCGCCGCCCGGACGCTGCTGGACGCCGCGCTGCGCGGCACCGGGGCGGCGCCCGCGGACGTCTCCTGGTCCGGCGGGCTCGCCGGACCGGCGGCCGTCGCCGCCCACCTGTCCCCCGCGCCCTCCGTGTCCCGGGGCCCGGCCCGGCCCGCGGACACCGAGGTCCGTCCCGACCTCAGCCTCGGGCGGGGCACGCTCGGCACGCTGGAAGCCCTGGCCGTACGTGCCGGGAGGGGCGACCCGGCCGCCGCCGGAGCGCTCGCCCGGCGCACGGGGCAGGCACTCGCCCTCGTCGAGGCACAGAGCCACCGCTGCGCCACCCCCGACCACGTTCCCTCTCCCGGGCTGCTCGACGGGCTGTCCGGCATCGGCTACGGGCTGCTCCGTCTGGCCCACCCCGGCACCGTCCCGTCCGTCCTGCTCCTGGCCCACCCCGACCACTGACCGGTAAGGCGCCTCCGCTCCTCGGCCTCATGGCATCTCCACCTCCACCCCGTGCTCGCCGTACGGAAAACAGAAGGGGAACACCTTTCATGGACCAGCACCTCGCCACCACTGCCGCCGACTCCGCCCAGCACACCGCCGACGAGCAGGACGCGGCGGGCGGGATCACGCTCACCGGCCGCAACCGGGCCTGCGCCCGCGCCCGTGTCCTGGCCGGGATGGTGCTGACCAGCGGCATCGTCATCACGCTGAGCACCCTGGACACCTCGGTCTCCGCGCCGAGCTGACCCCGCGCGGTGGTCGAGTCGCGTGAGGGCGCGGGCCCGCCGGGCGGGCCCGCGCCGCGGCGTGTCCGGCGGTTCTCCGTCGGGGCCGCGATCTGCCCCGGGCCCCGACATGCCGATTATCATCTGCGTTCATGCGTTCCCATGCGCCTTTCCTCGTCGGGCGGGACCCCCAACTCACCCTGCTCGAACGCGCCATGGCCCAGGCAAGACAGGGGCACGGCGGCGTCGTCTTCCTGATCGGCGAGGCCGGAGTGGGCAAGTCGCGGCTCGCGGCGGAGGCTGTGGGCGGCGCGCTGGGCTCCGGTATGCGGGTGCTGCGCGGCCGCAGCAGCACCACCGGGCCCGCCGTGCCGTTCCGTCCGCTCACCGAGGCGCTGATGTCGCTGTTCCGCAGCGGCGAGCCCCTGGACGACCTGGCCCTCGGTCCCTACCGGCCGGTCCTCGGGCGGCTGATACCCGACTGGGACACCGGGGAGCGCGAGAGCAGCTCCATGGTGATCCTGGGCGAGGCGGTGCTGCGTCTGCTGCTGGCCGCCGGGCGGGGGCAGGGCCAGTTGCTCCTGCTGGAGGACCTGCACGACGCCGACCCCGAGACGCTCGGCGTCCTCGAATACCTGGTGGACAACCTGGAGTACACGCCGGTCCTGCTGCTGGCCACCGTGCGGACCGATTTCAGCGACGCGCTGGACCTGGCGCAGTCCGCCCGTCGCCGGGGCGTCGCGACCCTGGCCGAACTGCCGCCGCTGACCCGGCCCCAGGTGGTCGAGATGACGGCGGCGCATCTGGGGGTCGACGCCCCGGACGACGTGCCGGTGGCTGTGCCGGACCGTCTGTGGGAGGACAGCGCGGGCAGCCCGTACCTGGTGGAGGAACTGCTCCAGTCCATGATCGGGGCGGGCACGCTGGTGCAGGGCACCGACGGCTGGCGCGTGGTCGGCGATCTGCGCCGTGACGTTTCCTCGACGCTGGCCCGGGGCATCCTGCGGCGCATCGACCGGCTGGGCACGCAGGGCCTGACCCTGCTGTCGGCCGCCGCCGTCCTGGGCCGCCGCTTCCCCCTCACCGTGCTCCAGCACATGACCGGTGTCGACGACCGGGCCCTGCTCAGTCATCTGCACGCGGGCGTCGCCGCCCGGCTGGTCATCCCCGACGAGCCCGCCCCCGACTGGTACTCCTTCCGCCACTCCCCCACGGTCGAGGCCCTGTTCACGCAGATGACGCCGGGTCAGCGGGCGGACCTGGCGAGACGGGGCGCACGGGCCGTCGAGGAGCTCCATCCGGGCCTCGAAGGCGATTGGTGCACGCTGGCGGCCGGGCTGCGCTGCGAGGCCGGGGACCGTGTGGAGGCGGGACTGCTGTACGCGGACGCCGGCGGGCGGGCCCTGGCTGCGGGCGCCCTGGGCTCCGCCGTGACGCTGCTCAGCCGGGCCGAGGGCCTGCTGGCCGACGCCGACGACTTGCCGGCGCGGGCCTCGGTGCTGGAGAACCTGCTGCCCGCCCTCGCGGAGGCCGGCGACTTCGCCCGCGCCTTCGACCTGGCCGAGGATCTGCACGCGCTGGGCGGCGCCGGGCTGAGCGCCGTACGGCTGGCCACGCTGCACACCCGGCTGGCCAAGGTGGCCCACACGGCGGGGCGGTGGAGCGACGGCAACCGGCAGATCGACCGGGCACGCGAGGTCCTGGCGACCGCCCCGGACGAGGCGACGGAGGCGGCCGTCGACGTCACGGCCGCCTACCTCGCCCTGGACACGCCGGGGTCGGACCGCACCCAGCACGCGGAGAAGCTGGCCCGGTCGGCGGCCGACACCGCCGAGCGCCACGGTCTGCCCGTGGTCGCCTGCCAGGCCCGGGAACTGCTCGCCACCGTCGCCCGCGAGCGGGACCCGGAGGAGTCCGCGGCGATGCTCCAGCAGGCCCTGGCGACGGCGGAGCGGCACCGGCTGCCCCTGCAGCGCATGTACGCGGCCACCCGCATGGGCGGCAACGCCTGGCTCGCCGAGGGCGACACCTCCGGCCTGCTGGCGGCCCGCGAGGAGGCGCTGCGGCTCGGCTCGGTGAACATCGTGCACACGGTGGACGGCATCCTCATCCTGGACGCGGTGCTGCGCGGCGACCACGAGAGCGCGCGGTCGGCGGCGGACGACTGCCTGGCCGTGGTGCGGCGGCTGCGCCTGGCGCCCGCCGTGCGGTACGTCCTGATGGCACGGGCCGCCCTGGAGGCGCACCGCGCGGACCGGGCGGCGATGGAGACGGCCCTGGCGGCGTTCACCGAGTGGGACGGCGCCGGTTCCCAGGAGGAGCCGTTGAGTCTCGGCCTGGCCCGCGCCTTCTGCGCGCTGCTGGAGGAGGACCGCGACCTGGCGCGCGCGGAGCTGCGGTCGGTGCAGGCGCTGGAGGCGGGCAACCCCTCCACCTACCACCTCGGCGGCACCCACGGCCTGGTCCTGCTGCTGGACGTGCTCGCCGGTGACGCGGGGCGGGCACGGCACGAGGAGATCACCGCCACGGCGATGGCCCGGATGCGGTGGAACCGCCAGTTCGTGCTGCTCGCCGACGCCGTGCTGCTGGGCAGGGAGGGAGCGGGGCCGCGCGCGACGGCGGCGGTGGAGTCGGCGCTGGCGGTGGCGCAGCCCTATCCGCTCGCCCAGCACCTGGGGCTGCGGCTGATCGCGGACGCGGGGCACCGGGACGGCTGGGGCGATCCGGTGGGCTGGCTGCGCCGGGCCGAGCACTACTTCCACGAGCGGGATGTCGCGGCCGTGACCGGCGCCTGCCGGGCGGGACTGCGCAGGCTCGGCGCCCCGGTGCACCAGCATCGCTCCGGCACCAGCCAGATCCCGGAGAAGCTGCGCGCGCAGGGCGTGACCGTCCGGGAGTTCGACGTGTTCCGGCTGCTCGCGGAACGGCTCAGCAACAGGGACATCGCCGACCGTCTGTTCATCTCGCCCCGCACGGCGGAGAAGCACATCGCGAGCCTCATCACCAAGACGGGGTCGGCCAACCGCGCGGACCTGTGCGCGCGGTCGGCCGCCTTCCGGGGGTAGGACGCCTCGGCTACCGCATCCCGCGCACCGCCCTGGACCCCAGCACCGCCAGGCCCGTCGCGGCGAGCACCAGAGCCACCACCCCGAACAGGGCGAACGTGTCCTTCCCGGCCAGCGCCCCGCACAGGATCAGCGACAGCGGGGCGACGGCGTAGCCGAGGACCATGTCGACGGAGACGACGCGGCTGAGCACGTCCTGGGGGATGTTGCGCTGGATCCAGCTCAGTCCGAACACGCCCTGGAAGCCGATGGCGAAGCCCATGGCGAGGACGGTCGCCACGACGACCGGAGTGCTGTGCACCAGGCCCAGGACCGCCATTCCCACGCCCAGCCAGCCCGCCAGCGCGGCCACCAGCAGGCCGACCCTGGGCCGCCCGCCGACGGCGCCTCCGACGAGTGTGCCGAGCACCGCTCCGCCGGCGAGGGAGCCGTTGAGCACGCCGAGCGTGGCCGAGCCGCCGCGCAGCACCTGGTCGGCGAGGGTGGCGAAGCCGACCGTGAAGGGCCCGGCGTAGCAGAAGTTGACGGCGGTGTCGAGGGCGACGACGGTCCGCAGCCGCGGGTCGCGGGCGGTGTAGGTGACGCCCTCGCGGATACGGGCGACGAGGGACGTCTGCTCCTCCACCGGGCCGGCGGGGGCTTTGCGGGCCGCCGGGGGACGGGTGCGGACGCGTGCCACGCACAGACCGCACAGGGCGAAGCAGACGGCGTCGACGAGGAAGGCGACCGGCGCCCGGGTCAGGGCGATGACCAGGCCGCCGACGGCCGGGCCGACGACGGCGGCGGTCCGCGCGCCGACCCCCATCAGCGCGTTGGCCGGGGTGAGCAGTTCGTCGTCCACGACCGAGGGCAGGATGGAGACGCGCGCGGGCTGGAAGAAGGCGTCGACGGTGCCGAAGGCGGCGGCCGCGGCGCACAGCATCCACACCGTCAGGTGACCGCTCAGTCCGGTGAGTCCGACGGCCGCCATCAGCACCGCCCGCGTCCAGCTGGACGCGACCATCAGGACGCGCGGGGACCAGGAGTCGCTGAGGCTGCCGCCCACCAGGGTGAACAGGGCTCGGGGGACGGCCTGGAAGGCCAGGACGTAGCCGAGGGTGAGGGTGGATCCGGTCAGGCCGAGGGTGATCCAGGAGAACGCGATGACGCTGAAGCCGTCGCCGAGCAGGGACAGTGCCTGCCCCGTCCACAGGAGGCGGAAGGACCGGTGCCGGGCGGGTGCCCACAACCGCGGACCGGCGCCGGTGAGGGTGGTGGCCATGGTGTGCCTTTCGTCGGACCGGGTCCGGTCAGTAGTGGACGGGCAGGGCGGTGAGGCTGCGGTTGAGCAGGGAGGGCTGCCAGGCCAGGCCCCCGGGATCGGCGAGGGTCAGGCCGGGGTGGTCGCACACCAGCGTCCGTACGGCGGCCACGGCCACCAGCCGGGCCAGGGCGGCGCCGATGCAGAAGTGGGCGCCGAAGCCGAACCCGAGGTGGGTGGCGCCCGAGCGGCGGACGTCGAACCGGCCGGGGTCGGGGAAGCGGGCCGGGTCGCGGTTGGCGGCGGCGGTCACGAGGAAGATCCGGTCCCCGGCCCGCAGGGTGCGGCCGTCGAGGTCGAGGTCGCGGGCGGCGGTGCGGATGGACATCTTGGACGGGCCGTCCAGCCGCAGGGTCTCCTCCACCGCCCCCTGGGCCAGTTCGGGCTCCGCCCGGACGGCGGCCAGCCGGTCGGGACGGGTGAGCAGGGCCAGGACGGTGTTGGCGATGAGGTTGCTGGTGGTCTCCCCGCCGGCGAACGCCATCTGGGTGAGCATGCCGACGAACTCCTCCTCGCTGACCGAGTCGCCGACCCTGCCCTCGCGGAGCACCTGGCTGATCAGGTCGTCACCCGGTTCGGCGCGGCGCCGGGCGACGAGGGCGCCGAGGTAGTCCTCCAGGCTCACCAGTGCCTGGAGGGAGGCCCGGTACTCGCTCTCCTCCTGGGCGGTGCCGAGGACGAGGTCGGCGACGCGGGTGTTCCAATACCAGAAGGAGGGCCCGTCGGTGGGCGGGATGCCGAGCCAGCGGGCAAACACCAGGGCGGGCAGCGGCTTGGCGACGCCGGCCATGAGGTCGCCGGTGCTGCCGGGCACGGCCTTGCGGGCGAGGACGGCGCGGGTCGCCTTCTCGGTGAAGGCGCGGTAGCGGGCCACGGCGCGGGCGGCGAACGCCTCCTGGAAGACCCGGCGCAGCCTGCGGTGCCGGGGCGGGTCGTTGAAGACCATCCAGCGCGAGAGGATGCCGAAGGCCCGCTCGGCGTCCTCGCGGGCTCCCTGCGGGACGGCGTCCATCAGCGGCCGTACCCGGTCGGCGGAGACCGCGGGGTCGCGCAGGCAGCTCATCACCTGCTCGTAGCCGGTGACGAGCCAGGCGTGGTGCAGGGGGCTCCAGTGGACGGGGGCCTGCTCCCGCAGGGCGTCGAGGTGGTCGTAGGGGTCGGCGATCATGTCCGGGGAGAGCAGGTAGCGCTCGGGGAGGACGGGTGCGGGGGCACGGGTGGTCATCGGGTCTCTCCCGTCCCGGTGTCGGGGGTGGTGCTCGTCGTGGCGCTCGTGGTGGTGCCGACGGCCTCGTTGGTGCCGGTGTGCTCGATGCCGGCGAGCAGGGCGGCGATGCCGTGCACCCGGGGCTCGGCCATCATCGACATGTGGTCGCCGTCGCTGATGTGCAGCGTGAGCCCGCCGCCGGCCACCTCGCGCCAGCGGGCGACGTAGGTGTCGTAGTCGACGTCCAGGCCGGGCATGGTGCGGCCGCGCGGCAGTTCGGCGGCCTCGCTGCCCACCACGAGGTGCACGTGTCCGGGATAGGGGCGGACCTCGTAGGCGGCGAGGGCGGCGAGCAGCGAGTGCCACACCTCGATCGGGGCGCTTTCGACGAGGGCCGCCTCGGCCGGGCTCATGCCCGCTCCCAGCAGGGTGGCGGTGAGCTCGGCGGTGGCCCGGTCGCGCTGCGGCGAGGGCCGCAGTTCACGCAGCCGGTCCCGCAGGCGCAGCGCTTCGCGCAGGTCGCGGGTGACCCCGTCGAGACGGGTGCGGGCGGCGGTGTTGGGCAGGTACGGCTCGATCAGGACCAGCGGCGCGACGGTGTGTCCGGCCCGGTGCAGTTGGGTGGCCATCTCCAGGGCGATGTTGGCGCCCATGGACCAGCCGAGCAGGGCGTGCGGGCCGATGTCACCGCGTTCGGTGATCTCGGCGACGTAGTTGGCGGCGATGCCCGTCACGGTGCTCGGATCGATGCCGCCGAGCAGGCCGCGCGCCTGGAAGGCGTGCACGGGGCGACCGGGCGGCAGGGCGCGGGAGAGCGGGACGAACCAGGCGGCGCTGCCGCCGGTGGGGTGCACGCACCACAGGGGCTCCCCCGCGCCTTCGCGGAGCCGTACCTCGGAGGTGACGGCGGCCGGCAGGCCCTCGCCCGCCGCCCGGACGGCGTGCTCGGCCAGCCGGGCGAGGGTGGGGTGCTCGATCAGGTCGCCCACGGAGACCGGCAGGCCGCGCGCGGCGGCCATGAGGGAGACGCGGACGGTGGACAGGGAGCTGCCGCCGATGCGGAAGAAGTCGTCGTGGACGCCGATCCGGGAGAGGCCGAGGACCTCGCGCCAGATCTCGGCCAGGATCTTCTCGGCGGCGCTGGAGGGGGCGGCGTACTCGGCGTCCGCGCGGTCGGGTTCGGCCGTCGGCAGGGGCAGTGCCCGCTTGTCGGTCTTGCCGCTGCGGTTGACGGGCATCTCGTCGAGGACGACGAACCGGGCGGGCACCATGTACGCGGGCAGTGCGGCCCGCAGGGCGCCGCGCAGCTCCTCCGGGGCGGGCCGGCGCTCTGTGGAGACGACGAGGTAGGCGACGAGGGCGGGTTCGCCGGGCAGGTCGGTGCGGTGCAGGACCACCGCCTGGCGGACCTCGGGCAGTTGCCGCAGGGCGTGTTCGATCTCGCCGAGTTCGATGCGGAAGCCGCGCAGTTTCACTTGGGAGTCGAGGCGGCCCAGCCACTCCACGGAGCCGTCCGGCCGGTGCGTGCCGAGGTCGCCGGTGCGGCACAGGCGGTCGCCGGGGGCGCCGTACGGGTCGGGTACGTAGGTGGCGGCGGTGAGGGCGGGCCTGCCCAGGTAGCCGCGGCCGACGGCGTCGCCGCCGAGGTGGATCTCGCCGGGTACGCCGACCGGGACCGGCTGCAGGTCCTCGTCCAGGACGTGGACGCGGGTGTTGCGCATCGGGGTGCCGACGGGCGGACGGCCCTGGCCGGGGGCGAGGTCGGCGGCGAGGGACCAGACGGTGGTCTCGGTGAGGCCGTAGACGTTCTGGAAGCGCCGGCCGCGCGACCACCGGTCGGCGAGTTCGGCCGGGCAGGCCTCGCCGGCGACCTGGAGCACCTTCAGGTCGGGGAAGGCGTCCTCACCGAGCACGGCGAGGGCGCTGGGCGGCAGCATGGCGCCGGTGACGCGGTGCTCGCGCAGGGTGCGCGCGAGGTCGGGGCCGGGGCGCAGGTCGTCCCCGGGGGCGGTGACCAGGCAGCCGCCGTTGGCGAGGGACCAGGTCAGTTCCAGGATCGAGGCGTCGAAGCCGAAGGAGGCGAACTGCAGGACGCGGTCCTCGGGGGCCGGGTCCACCAGGTCGCGCTGGCCCTCGAGCATGTTGGACAGGCCGCGGTGCGCGATGGCCACGCCCTTGGGCGTGCCGGTGGAGCCCGAGGTGTAGATGATGTAGGCGAGGGTGTCGGCGTCGGCCTCCGGGCCCGGCACGGGCTGCTGGGGCTGCGCGGGGGCGTCCAGGTGGATCACCGGCCCGTCGAACGGCACCGCATCGGCGAGGACCCGCTGGGTCAGCAGCACGCGCATGCCGCTGTCCTGCGCCATGAACGCGAGCCGGTCGGTGGGGTGTCGCGGGTCCAGCGGCAGGAACGCGCCGCCGGAGCGCAGCACACCGACGGCGGCGCGCACCAGGTCCGGGCCGCGTTCGGCGCAGATGCCGACCACCGTCTCGGGTCCCACCCCGAGCCGTCGCAGCCGACGCGCCAGCTGTTCGGCCTGCTCGTGCAGTTCCGCGTACGTGACCCGCTGTCCGCGGTGCTCGACGGCGGCCGCGTCCGGGGTGCGGGCGGCGTGGGCGGCGATGTGCTCGTGCAGGAGCAGCGGGGAGGACGGAACGAGGGGGCCGCGGGCCCAGTCGTCGAGGGCGGTGGCGCGGGCGGCGCCGGTGAGGGCGGGACGGGTGACACGGCCGTCGGGGTCGGCGGTCATGGCCTCCAGCTGGGCGCAGTACACGTCGGCCAGTTGCTCGGCGGTGGCGGGGGCCACGTACTCCGGGTCGGCGTCGAGGGTGAAGGCGTTGACACTGGCGTTGACCAGCAGCGGGAACATGGTGCGGGCGATCTCCAGGGAGTCGTCCCAGGAGTCGTGGGAGAGGCGGTGGAAGTTGACGTAGTTGAAGACGGCGTCGGTCAGCCGCGGTTCGGTGGGCCGGAGTTCGGCGATGCGGACCAGGGGGACCCTGCGGTGCGGCAGCATGTCCTGCTCGGCCCGGAAGACGTCCCTCAGGTGGGCGAGCCAGGTGCCGCGCGGGCGGGTCACCCCGAACGGCACGGTGTTCAGGAACAGTCCGCGCATCCGGTCGGCGCCGGGCAGCTCGGGACGACCGTTGGTCACCAGGCCGATGCTGTGGCCGAGGCCGCTGTCGTCACGGTCGGCGAACAGGCTCATGGTGTGGTGGAAGGCGGCGATGAGGACGGTGCGGCGAGGCACGCCCGCCTCCTTGGCGAGCCGGCCGATGCGTTCGGCGAGGTGGGCGTAGGAACGGCGGGCCTCGTGGACCGGCGGGTGGCCCTCGGCGGCGCCGTCCGCCCGGCGGCGGAAGGTCACCGGCCTCAGGTCGGCGAGCCGGTCGCGCCAGTACGCCAGTGACTCCTCGCTGTTCAGCGCGGCGCGTTCCAGGGCGACGTACTCGGCGAACGGCGGCGTGTTCGGCGGCTGCGGGGCGGTGCGGTGGGCGACGGCCTCCCGGTGCAGGGCGAGCAGGTCGGCGACGAGGGAGGTCAGGCTCCAGCCGTCGAGGACGACGTGGCAGTCGGTGAGGACGAGCCGCAGGTCGTGGTCGGTGACGTGGTGCAGGTGGAGGCGCACGAGGGGTGCCGCGGCCAGGTCGAAGCGGCGGTCGAACTCCTCGTCGACGAAGCGGCGCAGCCGCGCCCGCTGCTCCTCGCGGGGCAGTCGGCGCAGGTCGGTGTAGCCGACGGGCAAGTGGGCGGTGCGGTGGACGAGCTGGAGGGGCTCACGGTAGGAGACGAGGTCGACGGAGGTGCGCAGGATCGGGTGTCCGGCGACCAGCGCGTCCACGGCGGCCTGGAAGGCGTCGAGGTCGAAGCCCTCGGGGACGGTGATCTTCAGGTCGGTGACGTTGTGGTAGGCGCCGCGCCGGGGGTCGGCGAGCATTTCGTGCAGCATGCCCGCCTGGAGCATGGTGAGCGGGTAGGCGTCGGCGAGGTCTTCGGGCAGCCGGTCGGCGTCGGCGGGGTCCACCTGGGAGAAGGGGGCGACCGGTTCGGGGGCGCTGGTCGCGTCGGAGACGAGCGCGGCCAGGTCGGCGAGGGTGCGGGCGCGGAAGACGTCGGCGACGGTGAAGGCGAGCCCGGCGAGCCGGCCCAGGCCGACCAGGCGCAGGGCGAGGATGGAGTCGCCGCCGAGGTCGAAGAAGTTGTCGGTGCGGCTGATGTGCTCGGCGCCGAGGACCTGGCTCCACACGCCGGCCAGGGCCTGCTCGGCCGGCCCCTCGGGCGGCACGTGGGTGCGCTGTCCGGCCGCGTCGGCGCGCACGGCGCTCAGCACGGCCCGGTCCACCTTGCCGTTGGCGGTCAGCGGCAGCCGCTCGTGGCGGACGAACAGCGCCGGAACCATGTAGTCGGGCAGGCTCAGCCGCAGCCCCTCACGCAGGGCGGGCTGGTCGAGCGGGCGCCCCTCGGGCGTGACGACGTGCGCGACCAGCCGGGCCGTACCGCCGTCGGCGCGGGCCACCACGGCGACGTCCGCGACACCGGGCAGGGCGCGCAGCGCCGTCTCGATCTCGCCGGGCTCGATCCGGTGGCCGCGGATCTTCACCTGGTGGTCGGCGCGGCCCACGTAGGCGAGTTCGCCGTCGGGCAGCACCCGCACCAGGTCGCCGGTGCGGTACATGCGGGCGCCGGGGGCGCCGAAGGGGTCCTCCGGGAAGCGTGCGGCGGTCAGTTCGGGCCGGTTGCGGTAGCCGCGGGCGACACCGCCCCCGGAGACGTACAGCTCGCCGACGGTGCCGGGCGGCACGAGCCGGCCCCAGGGGTCGAGGACGTAGCCGTGCTGTCCGGCCAGTGGCCGGCCGATGGGCGAGCGGACGGTGCCGTGGACGTCGTCCTCGGTGATGGTGCGGAGGGTGACGTGCACGCAGGTCTCGGTGATGCCGTACATGTTCACCAGGGCGGGCCGGTGCCCGGGGGCGGTGAACCAGTCGCGGTAGTCGCGCACGTCGAAGGCGTCGCCGCCGAAGACGACCGTGCGCAGGGCCAGGTCGTCGAACCCGGCTCCGGCGTCCGTCAGGTGGGCGCGCAGGCCCTTGAAGGCGGCGGGGGTCTGGTTGAGGACGGTGACGCGCTCCTCGCGCAGCACGCGGTGCACGGCCGCCGGGTCGCGCACCTCGTCCGAGGTGAGCACGACGACGCGTCCGCCGGTGGCGAGCGGAGCCCACAGCTCCCACACGGAGAAGTCGAAGGCGGGCGAGTGCATGAGCGTCCACACGTCGGCCGGGCCGAAACCGAAGTGCCGGTCGGCGGCGCCGAGCAGCCAGGCCAGGTTGGCGTGGGTGATCTCCACGCCCTTGGGCCGGCCGGTGGAGCCGGAGGTGTGGATGACGTAGGCGAGGTCGTCGGGGGCCGGCCGGATGTCGCCGCCCGCGTCGGGCCCGTGCCCGTCGTCGGCGGCGTGCCCGTCGGAACCGTCGGAACCGTCGGAACCGTCGAGCA
This sequence comes from Streptomyces incanus, assembly GCF_042656345.1. Lineage (NCBI taxonomy): Bacteria > Bacillati > Actinomycetota > Actinomycetes > Kitasatosporales > Streptomycetaceae > Streptomyces > Streptomyces incanus. The sequence goes on along the minus strand of NZ_JBHSPC010000088.1, from coordinate 9,849 downwards.
GCATGGTCCGGGCGGGCAGGGAGTCGGCGGCGGTGCGCGTGGCGGTGTCGGTGACGATCCAGTCGATGCCCGCGTCGGTGACGGTGAACTCTCGCCGGGCCTGCGGGTGGGAGGGGTCGAGCGGCAGATAGGCGGCGCCGGCCCGCCAGATGGCGAGCAGGGCCACCGCCAGGTCGGGGGTGCGGTCGAGGCAGACGCCGACGAGTGAGCCGCGGGCCACGCCGGCGGCCCGCAGCCTCCGCGACAGCGCGGAGGCGCGGGCGTCGAGCCGGGCGTAGGTCAGGGAGCGGCCCGATCCGCTGACGGCGACCTCGTGCGGGGCGCGGGCCGCGTGCTCGGCGAACCGCTCGGGTGCGGTCCGCGGGGCGGGCCCGGTCGTGACGCCGGTGTTGGCGGGGCCGTCCGGGCCGAGGAGGTGGCCGCGTTCGGCGGGGGTGAGCGGGTCGATGGTGCTGAGCGGGGTGTCGGGGGTGGCGCAGAACGCCTCCAGGAGCGTGACGGTGTGCCGGGCGAGGGCGGCGACGGAGGCTTCCTCGAACAGGTCGGGCCGGTAGACGAAGGCCAGCTCGGTGCGGTCCTCGCCGTCACGCAGGTCCAGGGTGAGATCGAACTTGGCGGTGGTGAGGCCGATCCGGTACGGCGTCACGACCGCCTCCCCGAGGGTGAGGCCGGACGCGGCGGTGCCGGACTGCGTGTAGAGCACCTGCACGAGCGGGTTGCGGGCCAGGTCGCGGTCCGGGCTCAGCGCCTCGACGACCTTCTCGAACGGCAGAGACTGGTGCGAGAACGCCTCCAGGACCCGGTCCCGGGTCCGGGCGAGCAGCGCGGCCGGGGTCGGGTCGTCGGAGAGGTCACCGCGCAGCACGAGGGTGTTGACGAAGAAGCCGACGAGCTGCTCGGTCTCGACGCGTTCCCGGTTGGCGACGACGGTGCCGACGGCGATGTCGCGCTGCCCGGTGTGGAAGGCCAGCGCGGCCTGGAAGGCGGCCAGCACGGTCATGTAGGGGGTCGTACCGGTGCGCCGCCCCAGTGCGGCGAGCGCGTCGGTGAGGGAGGGCGGCAGGGTGACCTGGTGGACGGCCCCCCGGCTGCCGGGGGTTTCGGGACGTGGGTGGTCGGCCGGCAGCTCCAGCGGGGTGAGCCCGGCCAGGCGGGTGCGCCAGTGCTCCAGCGCGGCCGACTGGTCGCTCTCACGCTGCCGGATCGCGTAGTCGGTGTAGTCCAGGGGGAGTTCGGGCAGGTCCGCGACGCTTCCCCGGACCCTGGCCCGGTACAGCTCGGCCAGGTCGCGGACGACGAGGTCGAGGGACCAGCCGTCGGAGACGATGTGGTGCATGCCCAGGACGAGCACGTGGTCGTCGGCGGCGGCGCGCACCAGCGTGGCGCGGAAGGCGGGTTCGCGGGCGAGGTCGAAGGGGCGCAGGGCGGCCGCGTGCACGGCGGCGGCCAGGCGGCGCTCGCGGTCCTCGGCGTCCGCGCCGCTCACCTCGGTCACGTCCAGGACCGTGCCGCCCGCGGGCAGGACCCGCTGGTGCGGGACGCCCTCGTGCTCGGGGAAGACCACGCGCAACTGCTCGTGCCGGGCGACCAGGTCGACGACGGCCGCGCGCAGGGCCGGCACGTCCAGCGGGCCGGTCGCCCGCCAGGCGGCGGGGAGCAGGTAGGTGGGCGCTCCGGGGTCCAGCCGGTCCAGGAAGTACAGGCGCTGCTGGGCGGCGGACAGCGGGATCCGCTCCGGGCGGGGCCGGGTCCGGGTCGGCCCCGTGTCCCGGGACGCGGACCGGCCGCGCAGCCGCTGCTCCAGCAGGCGCCGGGCCGCCGGGGACAGGCCGCCGCCCGCGGCGGCGGGGCCGGGACGCACGTCGGATGTGGTCATGAGGGCACTCCGATCTCGGTTCTGGGGGAGAGGAAGTCGGTGAGGGGTGAGGGGTGAGGGCGCGCGGACTCGACGGCGGGGCCGGTCGTCACGAACGGTCGGAAGTCGCCTGTCGGGGACGCTCAGAGGTCGGCCGTCAGGGACAGGTCGATCTCGTCGTCGCTCATCTGCGAGATCAGCTCCAGCAGACGCCGCTCCACCTCGGCGGCGAGCCGCTCGACCGTGGGGTGCTCGAAGAGGTCCCGGACCCGGAGCGGGCAGTCGAAGGCGATCCGCAGGCGGGAGGCGACCGCCACCGCGCGCAGGGAGTGGCCGCCCAGGGCGAAGAAGTCGTCGTGGACGCCGACCTTCGGCAGGTCGAGCACCTCGCACCAGATCTGCGCCACGACCGTCTCGGCCGGGGTGCGCGGTGCGACGCCGGCCCGCGGCGCGGGCGTCTCGGGCTCGGGCAGGGCGGCGGTGTCCAGCTTGCCCTGCACGGTCAGCGGCAGGGCGTCCAGGAGGACGAACGCCGAGGGGACGAGGTGGTGGGGCAGATGGGCCCGGCAGTGCGTGCGCAGGGATTCCTCCGACAGACCGCCACCCGCGGCGTAGCCGACGAGGGCGCTCTCGCCGTTCAGGGTGCGCACCACGACGGCCGCGCCCCGCACCCCCGGGTGCCCGCGCAGGACCGCCTCGGCCTCTCCCGGTTCGACGCGGAAGCCACGGATCTTGACCTGGTCGTCGTTGCGGCCGAGGAACTCGAGTACGCCGCCGGCCAGTCGGCGCACCACGTCGCCGGTGCGGTAGAGGCGGCCGCCTCGCGCGCCGAACGGGTCGGGGACGAACCGCTCGGCGGTGAGGGCGGGCCGCCCCAGGTAGCCGCGGGCCACCTCCGGTCCGCCGATGAGGAGTTCTCCGGGCACGCCGAGCGGTACGGGTTCGCCGAGCGGGTCGACCACGTAGGTGCGGCGGCCGCCCAGCGGGCGGCCGATGGGCACCCGGCCGGCCGGTGCCCCGGCGAGGGTGTGCGCGGTGGCGGAGATCACCGTCTCGGTTGGGCCGTACGTGTTGACCACGGGCACGCCGGGCAGGTGCGCGAACCAGTGCTCCAGGGGGTCGGCGGGCAGTGCCTCTCCCCCGGTCACCAGCAGCCGCAGGGAGGCCAGTCGGGGAGCCAGCGTGTCCAGGCGGGCGACCAGTTCCGTCCAGTACGACGGTGTCAGCTCCATGACCGTCACCCGCTCGGCGGCGACGCGGGCGGCCAGCTCCTGGGGCGCCCAGATGTCGTCGGGGCGTACGAGCACCGTCGCCCCGGTGCTCAGCGCGGGCAGGATCTGCTCGAGGGAGGCGTCGAAGGAGGTCGAGGCGAAGGTGAGCACCCGGTCCCTCGCGGTCAGCCCGAACGTCTCGCGAGCGGCGCGGACATGGGCGTCCAGGGCGTGGTGCTCGACCCCGACGGCCTTGGGGCGGCCGGTGGAGCCCGAGGTGAAGATGACGTAGGCGAGGTCGTCGCGGTGGGGGGTGTGGCGAGGTCCGTCGGGGTCGGTCGGGACGTCGTCGGCATCGACCACACCGATCGTGAGGGCGGCGGCGCGGCCCCGGGTGTGCGTGTCGCACACCACCTGCCGTACGGCGGCCTCCTCGCACATGTACCGCAGGCGTTCCTCGGGGAGCCGGGGGTCGAGCGGGACGTAGACGCCGCCCGCCCGCCAGACGGCGAGCATCGCCGCCACGGACCACACACCGCGGCCGACGCACACACCGACGGCGTCGCCCGGGACCGTGCCCGCGCGCGTCAGGGCCGCGGCGAGCCCTCCGGTGAGGGCGTCCAGGCGGGCGTAGTCGAGGGCCGTGTCCTCGCAGACGACGGCGGGGGCGTGCGGCACGCCCGCCACCTCGAACGCCGGCGCCGGCGCCGGCGCCGTCTCCCGCCCGGCGCCCGCGAGGAGGCGGTGCCGTTCGTCCGCCGAGAGCAGGGCTGCCTCGTCGGCGCGAGCGGTGGGGTCGGCCAGCAGGGCTTCGAGGACGCGGCCGACGTGGTGGGCGAACCGGGTCGCGGTGTCCGGGCCGAACAGGTCGGCGGCGTACTCGACGTTGAGCGCGAACCGGTCCGGCCGGACCACGAAGGTGGCGGTCAGGTCGAACTTGGCCGAGCCCCAGGGCAGCGTGAAGTCGGCGGTCTCCAGGCCGGGCAGGCCGATGCCGGCCTCCGTGGACTCCTGAACGTCGACCATGGCCTGGAACAGCGGGTTGCGGGACAGGTCGCGCTCCGGGCGGAGCCGCTCCACGACCTGCTCGAACGGCACCTCCTGGTGGTCGAAGGCGCCCAGGACGACGTCGCGCACCCGGTCCACGAGCGTGCCGAAGGCGGGCCGTCCGGACAGGTCGGTGCGCAGGACGACGGTGTTGACGAAGAAGCCGACCAGCGGCTCCAGTTCGAGGCGTCCGCGTCCGGCGACGGGGGTGCCCACGCAGATGTCGGTCTGCCCGGTCCAGCGGGCCAGTACCGTCTGGGCGGCGGCCAGCAGCACCATGAAGCGGGTCGCGCCGCGCTCGCGGGCGAGGGCGTCGGCCCGGTCGACGAGTGCGCGGGGCAGGTCGATCTCGACCGCGCCGCCCCGACCGGTGAAGGCGGGGGGCCGCGGCCGGTCCGTGGGCAGTTCCAGCACGGGAGCGTTCTCGAGGACCCTTTCCCAATAGGCGAGTTGCGGTTCCAGGGCGCCGCGGTCGGCGCGGTCGCGCTGCCACACGGCGAAGTCGCCGTACTGCACGGACAGGGGCGCCGGCCGGGCGCCCGTGCCCGTCAGGCGGGCCGTGTAGTGGCGGCCGAGCTCGTCCAGCAGGACGCTCTTGGACCAGCCGTCGGTGACGGCGTGGTGGAAGGCGAGCAGGACGACGTGGTCGTCGTCGGACAGTTCCCAGACGCCGGCCCGCAGCAGCGGTGGCCGGGCGAGGTCGAAGCGGCGTCCGGCATGGGCGGCGGCCAGGCTCCGTACGGCCTCCAGGCGGGCCCGCTCGTCCGGGGCCTGCGGTGCCCGCTCCCAGCGCAGGGGCACCGGGGCCGGGTCGCGGACCTGCTGCACGGGGCGGCCGTCGGACTCGACGAGGGCGGTGCGCAGCACCTCGTGCCGTTCGACCAGGTCGTCCAGGGCCGCCTGCCACGCGGCGCGGTCCAGGCCGCCGCGCACCCGCCAGCAGTACCACAGCAGGTACGACTCGCCCCGGTCGGAGGTGCGGTCCAGGAACCACAGGCGCTCCTGTGCGAAGGACAGCGGCAGCGGCCCGCCGCGGTCGACGGGGACGACGCCGGTGGTGCCGCCGACGCGGGCGGCGGTCACCCGCGGGGCGAACCCCCGGACGGTGGGGTGCTCGAAGACGGTGCGCAGCTCGATCTCGCGGCCGAGGCGCTGGGCGATCCGGGAGACCGCCATGGTGGCGAGCAGGGAGTGGCCGCCGAGGTCGAAGAAGCTGTCGTCCAGGCCGATCCGGTCCAGGCCCAGGACGTCGGCCCACACCTCGGCGACGATCCGCTCGGTCTCGTCGCGGGGCGCGGTGTACGCGGGGTCGTCGACGGGGCGGGTGTGCGCGGGGTCGGGCAGGGCGGAGCGGTCGAGTTTGCCGGAGACGCCGACCGGGAGGGCGTCCAGGACGACGAACTCGGACGGTACGGCGTAGTGCGGCAGGTAGCGGGCGCACCAGGCGCGCAGTTCCGCCCGGTCGGGGGCGGCGGGCGCGTCCGGGGCCGGTACGACGTAGCCGGTCAGACCGCGGCCGGTGGCCCGGTCGGGGCGGGCGGCGGCAGCGGCGACCAGCGGGCAGGCGCGCAGCACCGTCTCCACTTCGCCGAGTTCGATCCGGAAGCCGCGGATCTTGACCTGGTCGTCGCGGCGGCCGAGGAACTCCAGTGCGCCGCCGGGCGTCCAGCGCACCAGGTCGCCGGTGCGGTAGAGGCGGCCGCCGGGCGGCCCGTAGGGGTCGGGCACGAAGCGCTCGGCGGTCAGCGCGGGGCGCCCGAGGTAGCCGCGGGCCACCTCCGTGCCGCCGATGAGGAGTTCGCCGCCGACGCCGACCGGCACCGGCTCGCCGTCGGCGTCGACGACGTACACGCGGCGGTCGCCCAGGGGCCGGCCGATGGGCACGGTGTCCCCGGGCGGGTCGTCGGCGTCGTCGGCGTCGTGGGTGGTGGCGGTGACCGTGGTCTCGGTGGGGCCGTAGGCGTTGCAGACCCGGGCCCGGGGGACGGCGGCGCGCCAGACGGCGAGGGTGTCGGGCGGGACGGCCTCGCCGCCGAGGATCAGCAGCCGCAGGGAGCCCAGGGCGGCGGCCAGCCGCCGGTCGAGGCAGAGCGTGAGTTCGGACCAGTAGGTGGGCGGCACGTTGACGACGGTGAGGTCGTGCCGCTGGACGATCTCGGGCACCTGCGTGGGCAGCCAGGGCTCGTCGGGCCGCATGACGACGGTGGCACCACAGGTGAGGGCGGGCAGCACCTGGTCCAGTGAGGCGTCGAAGGCGAAGGAGGCGAAGGCCAGCACCCGGTCCGTGGAGGTGATCCCGAAGCGCTGCCGGGCGGCGGCGACGTGCGAGGCGAGGGCGGCGTGCTCGACACCGACCGCCTTGGGCCGGCCGGTGGACCCGGAGGTGAAGACGACGTGGGCCAGTTCGCGGGGGTGCGGCCGGTGGCGGGGACCGTCCGCGGCCGGGCCGACCGCGGTGACGTCCACCGTCACCGGCGCGAGCGGGACGGCGGCGGTGGCGGTGGCGGGTTCGACGACCACGCAGGCCAGTCCGGCCTCCTCGGCCATGTATCGCAGCCGCTCGGCGGGGAGTTCGGGGTCGAGGGGCACGTAGGCTCCTCCGGCCCGCCAGACGCCCTCGATGGCGGCGACGGACCACAGGCCTCGGCGCAGGAGCACGCCCACGGGATCGCCCGCACTCACCCCGGCGGCGCGCAGCGCGGCGGCGAGTGAGCCGGTCATGGCGTCCAGTTCCGCGTAGCTGACGCTGTCCTCGCCGCAGCGCAGCGCGGTGGCGTCGGGGCTGCCGGAGAAGGCGACCGGCGGCGCGGGGTCCGCCGTGCGGTCGGGTGCCCGGTGCCAGTCGGGCCGGGGACGGCCGCGGCCGCCGGGGCCGTCGGGCAGGGCGCGCATCAGGTCCCGCACGGGGGTGTCGGGGTCGGCCAGGACCGCCCTGAGCAGGGCCGTGTAGGAGCGGGCGAAGGCACGCATGGTGGCGGCGTCGAAGAGCGCGGTGGCGTACTGGAGGATGGCGGCGACGCTTCCGTCGGCCCGCAGGGTCAGGTCCAGGAAGACGTCCAGCGGGGTCTCGGTGAGCGGCGGTTCGACCAGCGTCACCTCCAGGCCGGGTATCTCCACCGGTTTGATCGGCGCGTTGAGCAGGGTGAACGAGGCCTGGGCGAGCGGGTGCCGGGACAGGTCCCGGGAGCCGCCGAGCGCGCCGACGACGAGGTCGAAGGGGGCCTCGGCGTGGGCGAGGTCCACCGGCACCCGGCCGCGCGCCCGGTCCAGCAGGGCGCCGAAGCCGGGCCTGCCGGACAGGTCGGTGCGCAGTACGACGGTATTGACCAGGGGGCCGATGAGCGTGTCGGCGCCCCGCCGGGCCCGGTCGGCGAGCGTGCTGCAGACGGCGACGTCGGTGCGGCCCGCCCAGTGGCCGAGGAGGGCCTGGTAGGCGGTGAGCAGGAGCGTGTAGCGGGTGGCGCGCCGGGAGCGGGCCAGGGCGTCGACGGCGGCGACCAGGTCGGCCGGCAGGTCGAAGCGGACCACGTCGCCGGAGCCGTCCCAGACTCGTGGTCGCGGCCGGTCGGTGGGCAGGTCGAGCGGGGTGAGGCCGCGCAGCCGTTCGCGCCAGTGGCCCAGGAGCCGTTCCAGCCGTTCGCCGCGCAGGCGTTCGGACTGGGCGCGGGCGAGGTCGGCGTACCGCAGGGCGGGCGCGGCGACCGGCTCGCCGCGGTATCCGGCGGCCAGTTCGTCCAGCAGGACGCCCCACGACCAGCCGTCCACGGCGATGTGGTGCACCTCGACGAGCAGCAGGTGCTCGTCGGGCGCCACGCGGGCGAGCACGGCCCGGACCGGGTGCTGGGCGGACAGGTCGACGGGGCGTCCCAGCCGGCGGACGAACAGCTCCTCGGCCCCGTCCGCCTCGACCCGCTCCAGTTCGACGCCCGCGGGGGCGTCGACCACCGGCACCGGCTCCCCGCCGACGGCGCGGAACCGGGTGCGCAGCACCTCGTGCCGCGTCATGATCCCGGACAGCGACCGCTCCAGGCGGTCCACGTCCAGCGGACCCCGCAACCGCAGGACCAGCGGGAGCATGGATCCGGTGGAGGAACCGGCCAACTGGTCCAGGAACCACAGCCGGCGCTGCGCGAAGGATGCCGTGGGGAAGTCGACGCCGTTCGGTGCCCTCTCGGGGGCCGGTCCTGCTGTCACTGTGAGCCTCCAAGCCGTGTTTGGCAGCAGACTGCCGTCGGCGGCCGAGGGCCCATAGGGAAGAAGACGCAGCACCGCGAGCAGAGCGGACTGCCGTCGTGGACGCGATCCTCGGCGACTGGTTCACGCGCTGCTGCGGGGCACGGGGCGGCCGGCGTAGTCGAGCAGGTCCCGGACGTTTCCGGCCTCCCAGCGCGCGTTGCCGAGGGTGTGCCCGGCTTCTTGGACCTCGAGGCGGGCCGGCTCCTCCAGGTGCTCGTCGACGACGGTGGCGAAGCGGCGCAGCAGCCGGGCGCGGTCGCCGGGGGCGAGGGCGGCCCAGGTCGTCTGCGCCCGCGCGGCCGTTGCGACGGCGGCGTCGACGTCGGCCGCGGAGGCGGCGGGAACGGTGGCGACGACCTCTTCGGTGGCGGGGTTCAGTACGCGCAGCTCGTCGGGCAAAGGCACCTCACCGGGCAATGCGTCGGGCAGCGGCAACGGGAGCCTCACATGCGTTCGAAGGAGCGGCTCAGCTCCCAGTCGGTGACCGCGGCGTCGTAGACGTCCACCTCGACGCGCGCCATGTTGCGGTAGTGCGCGACGACCTCGTCGCCGAAGGCGGCCTTCGCGATGGTGCTGTTCTCCCACAGCTCTGCGGCTTCCCGCAGGGTCGTCGGGACGTGCTCGAAGTCGGCGGCGTAGGCGTTGCCGCAGCAGGGCTCGGGCAGTTCCAGCCCGTGCTCGACGCCGTACAGCCCGGCCGCGACCATGCCCGCCACGGCGAGATGCGGGTTGACGTCACCGCCGGGCAGCCGGTTCTCGAAGCGCAGGGAGCGGCCGTGGCCGACGACGCGCAGGGCACAGGTGCGGTTGTGGTACCCCCAGGCGACGACAATCGGCGCGAAGGAGCCCGGCTGGAACCGCTTGTAGGAGTTGATGTGCGGGGCGTAGAGCAGGGAGAACTCGCGGAACGCGACGAGCTGTCCGGCGAGGAAGTGCCGCATGACGTCCGACATGGCGTCCGGATCCTGGACGGAACCCGGCATGGCGCTGGTGCCGTCGGGGCGGCGAGGGAGAGGTGGATGTGGCAGGAGTTGCCCTCGCGTTCGTTGTACTTGGCCTTGGCTTCCTCCCCCTCGTGAACGAGGGGGATTCCTACGGCTCGCGCCGTGGGGGTTTCTGCTTCGCCGCCGACCGCCCGCCCGGAGAACTCCGTTGAGGTCTTACACCGGCTCCACAGACAGACACGGCCAGCCCGGCCGCCAGAAGGTTCTTCGCCGCGTTCACGTCCCGGTCGTGGGTCGTGCCGCAGTCGCAGGTCCAGGTGCGGACGTGCAGCGGCATCTTCTTCTGCAAGGTGCCGCAGGCGGAGCACAGCCTGGAGGAGGGGAAGAAGCGGTCGACCGCGATGACTTCCCGCCCGTACCAGGCCGCCTTGTACTCCAGCATGGAGCGGAACTCGCTCCAGCCCGCGTCCGAGATGGCCCGGGCGAGCGTGTGATTCTTGACCATGTTGCGCACGGTCAGGTCCTCGATCACGATCGTTTGGTTCTCACGAACGAG
>NZ_JBHSPC010000087.1:0-26792 GCF_042656345.1 Streptomyces incanus | reverse complement strand
GCAAAACCTGGATGACCCTCGCCGCCGTCACCACCCTGACCCTGCTACGCCGAACCAAACGCACCCCTGCATGAACCACCTCAAGCACTCACAGTCGCCGAGTCGACCCACGAGCCGTCAGGAGCACGGCCGGTCCAGGCGGAACGACGCCTCAGTCGGCCGCCACGGTGCGTACATCTACGGCAGTTCGTCGAACTTCGGGGGCGGGAGCCGTTCGCTGCGGTCACGGCTTGCCCGAACCAGACCAGCGCCCGCAGGAAAAGCCGGATCGTACACGGCCTCCCCGGCACGACCCGGTGCCGTCTGCGTCAGCCGTGGTGTCCGCCGAGCCGCTCTCAGACGGACCCGGACTACTGGAAGGCCGTGCCGAGCGCGCGCAGTTGAGCGCGGCGGGCCTGCATGAGTTCTCCGGTCGGCGCAGGGCGGTGTCCAGGAGCCATACCCCGCGGCGGAACAGTTGGAAGCCGATGCTCTCCCACAGTGCGGCGATCTCCTCCTTCGCCTGGAGCCGATAGGCCTCGGAGACCTGCTCACAGTCTTCGGGGTACTCACCCATTCCGGGAAACACCGCTACCGCGCAACAGCCCCCAGACAGGCGGCGGATCGCCTCGACAACCAAGGCCACGCGCTGGCCCTGCCGCCGCCTCTCAGGCACGACCCGCCAGCCCCTGACCAGCACAGACCAATCCACCTGAACCACGCAGCGATAGAGAAATCCTGCACCGATCACTACATTCCTAAATGATCACTGAACTTGCACTTCAGAGCCTCCGCGACTTCCGATCCTCCGCGGAAACCCCAGCTCGGAGACACACCGCGCCACAGCGCAGAATCCTGCACCGATCACTAGATCCACAGGTCAGCGCATCACTCACCTAGTGATCACTAACGGATTTGTCAGAGCAGCGATTCGGCCCCCGACGGGCATCCCTCCTCGCGGCCGTGTACCGGCCCACACTGGTCACCCGCACGGCCGCCGCGCTCGCCCTGGCCGCGGGGCTGATACCGCGCGCGGCGCTGCTGCTGGTCCTGGCCGGGGCCACGATAGAACTGCTGTACCTCAAAAGCCCCAACGCGGTGCGGTACACGCTGCTGACCGGCGCCTGCCTGATGGCCGCCGGCGATCTCGGCCAAGGGCTGAGCATCGGACACGAGCCACTCGAGGGCACCCGGTGACCCGGGACCGCGACGCCCGGGTCCTGCGGGAGCTGGTCGCGGCGCACGGCGAGACGTTCGCACAGGAGGCCGGTATCACCCTGAAGGACACTCCGCAGCCGCTGTACCGGCTGCTGGTGCTCGCCATACTCCTCAGCGCCCGGATCCGCGGCTCGGTCGCCGTGGCCACGGCCCGGGCGCTGTCGGACGCGGGCCTGCGCGATCCGCGCCGCATGGCCGGATCCGACTGGCAGGAACGCGTCGACGCGCTGGGCCGCGGCGGCTACCGCCGCTACGACGAGCGCACGGCCACCCAGCTCGGCGACGGCGCCGAACTGGTGACCGAACGCTGGGGCGGCGACCTGCGCCGGCTGCGCGAGGAGGCCCACGGCCAGGTCTCCGAGCTGCGCGACCTGCTCCAGGAGGTGCCGGGGCTGGGCCCGGCCGGCGTCAGCATCTTCCTGCCCGAGGTCCAGCAGGTCTGGCCCGAGGCGGCGCCGTACCTGGACGACAAGGCGCTGTCCGGGGCGCAGCGCCTCGGGCTGCCCAAGGACCCCGGCCGGCTCGTCGAACTCGCCGGCGACACGGAACCGGCCGTCCTCGCCGCCGCGCTGGTGCGGGCGGCGCTCGACAAGCACGTGGCCGAGGAATGCCTCGGTCACGCCGCCTGACCAACGACGGACGGCGTTCCCCTCACGGCCGTTGCGACCGTCGCGGCCGTTGCGGCCGTCACCGCCGCCGTCACCCGAGCGGCCCCACCTCGCAGTGGCGGGCATGCGAGGTGCGGGTCCGCGCGCCTAACGTCGAATGGGCACACCAGTGACGGTGTCCGGGACGGCCCGACGCCGTCCGCGGATGCCGGTTCGGCGTGGGAGGCCGGTCAGCCATGAGAATCACCGCAGCGCGCCACCGCCGCGACCGCGACAGGCCGTTGCTCATCCACAGATGGCGCCAGGCGGCGGACCGGCATCTGACCCCCGTACAGCGGTCGCTGCTGATCACCTGGATCTCGTTCGGGGTGACCTTCGGATCGGTCCGCGTCATCACGCATGGCATCCGGGGCGGCTGGCTGCCCTGGGGCAACATCTCCGCGGGCGGCGAGCACGTGCACCACTACAACATCGGGATCGCCACCCTGGCCGGACTCGGCCTGATCGCCGTACGCGGTGATGAACGCGCCGTCGGGCACCCTGCCGCCGCGGCCGCCTACGGCTGCGGTTCGGCGCTCATCTGCGACGAGTTCGCGCTGTTGCTGGACCTGCAGGACGTCTACTGGGCCAAGCAGGGCCGGCTCAGCGTCGACGTCTCCTTCGGCGTTCTCTCCGTGCTGGGCGCCTATCTGACGGCGAAGCCGTTCTGGCACGAGGTCGGCCGTATCACGCGGCACCACCTCGTCACCGCCGCCCGCGGCGGCGCCACCGCCTGACGGACCACCGACGTGCATGCCGCGCAGGCGGTCGCACCCACCGTGAGGAGGGCGCTGTCACGTTGTTGGGAGCCTGGATCTCTGACCCTCGATCCACCGCGTGATCTCTGATCACGCGGTGGATCGAGGCTGAGATCCCACAGACGCGCCTGAACGCCCTTCACTCCACACAACGCTAAATCCCCTACCAGGGCTGGTGATCGGGCCGCACCAGCCCCGTACAGTGATCCGGACGACCCCGAGGAACCGGAGACCATGCCCAAGCGGAACAAGCAGTTCGGCCGTATTCGGCAACCGCAGGGTTGTGGTAGGCGTTTGGTGTTGATGGTGTCGTCCGGTTGGTGAAGGGCGTTGTCGTTTCCCAGGTGAGGTGGATGACGCCTGTATGGGCGGGAGTTGGGGCCCGGCGCAATGCCGGACGTCCGTCCGGCGAGGGTGGAACCAACCCAGCCCGCCTGACGTGCAGTTACATGGACCGCCTGGGATAGGGGGACATGTGGGAGGACGGGGGAACGGTGTCGACCGGGGATGACGTCGAGCAGTTCGCGGCGCTGCTGCGCCGACTGAAGGACCGCACGGACCGGAGCTACGGCTCCCTGGCCCGGCGCCTCAACATGAACACCTCCACGCTGCACCGCTACTGCGCGGGCGAGGCGGTCCCGCAGGACTACGCCCCGGTGGAGCGTCTGGCCGCCTTCTGCGGGGCGACACCGGAGGAACGCCTCGAACTGCACCGCCTGTGGCTGCTCGCGGTGGCGGTACGACAGCGGTCTCGGGCGGGTGAGGGGGCGACGGAGCCGACACGGGCCGAGGAGACAGCGGAGCCGACAAAGGCCGAGGGGGCGCTGGAGCAGGCAGGGGGCGAGCGGGCTTCGGGTCCGGACATCCGGACGGTGCAGGGCGTGGGTGACGGCGCGGACGGCATCGGTGGTGACGGGGGCAGCACGAGCGGTGCACCGCCGCCACTCGACACGGGCGCACCCGATGCCTGGCCGCCCATTCCCGGCGCTCCCGGACCGGGAAGTCCCGAGCCGACGGCCCAGTGGGATGCGGCCCGCTCGACCGGACGGCCCTGGTACCGCCGTCGCCGCACCGCCGTCGGTGCCGCCGCGGTGACCGTGTTGCTGGTGACGCTGGGCAGTCTGCCGGCGCTGTCGGCCGGTCGGTCTCACGACAACTCCGCCAAGGCCCCCGGTCGGTCCCGTACAACAGGAACCGGTACGTCACACCGCCCCTCTGCCACTGCAACCAGCCCCTCCTCCAGTCGTTCATCGGCCTCGCCCTCCGCAGGAGTACGGGCTTCGGGGAGCCCCGAGTCGAAGGGCGGACCGTCGGCGGACACGAAGAGCGACGCCCCGGTGTCGACCGGTGTGCCGCTCGCCTGGACCGCCGACTCGCAGATCTGGCAGGGCGGTTGCGGGCACGACTACGTCATCGCGAAGAAGCCGGCCCAGGTGCCCCCGCCGCCGGTGCAGCAGGACGCCGGGGTGTGGGCGGCGACGCAGGGGGCGGTGCCCGGGCGGCAGACGAGGGTGCAGATCTCGGTGCAGGGGAAGTCGTCCACGGCCGTGGTCCTGGAGGCTCTCGAGGTCCGTATCGTCAGCCGCGGCACCCCGGTCACCGGCAATGCGTACGCCATGGGCCAGGGTTGCGGCAGCGACCTGGCGCCCCGTGAGTTCTCCGTTGACCTGGACGTCAACCGCCCGATCGCCCACGCGGGCCCCGGCAATGACAGCGGAAAGCCCGTCCCTGCGGTGCAGTTCCCCTACCGCGTCTCCGCCGAGGATCCGGAGGTGCTGCTGGTCACCGCGACGACCGAGGCTTACGACTGCGACTGGTACCTGGAACTCGACTGGTCCTCCCAGGGCCGCACCGGCACGGTCCGCATCGACGACCACGGCCGCCCGTTCCGCACCAACAGCATCAAGGGCCTGCCCCACTATTGGTACGGCACGAACGGCGACGGTGTGCGTCAATGGGTGCCCGTCGACTCTTAGAAGCCCTGACAGAGCCGTTTCACGTGGCGGTGAGTGATCAGGTAGACGGCAAGGCCGAGGAATGCTTCGTGGTTGTCGTCGCGTCTCTCCCAGCGGATGCGCAGGCATCGGAAGCCGTGGAACCAGGAGTTTGGTGCGTTCGACGGCCCCGCGGAAGGCGCCCGGGCCAGAGCCGTGCGGCCGGCCCGGTCATGACACAACGCGTCCGAGCAGGCGGCGGGTCCTGCGTGAGCAACGGTCGGCTGCCCAGACTTCCGGCAGAGGGCACCGCTCCGCCGTCAGCGGGCGCTCGTGGTGGCGATGTCGCTGATGTGGTTGTACCGCTCCACCAGCACGAAAAGCTTGGTCTTCTGCGTCGTCTCCCCACTGCCGAAGGCCAGGGTGACGATGACCTCATGGCCGTTACCCACGGCGCCGTTGTCGCTCACCGTCCACTGCGCCGGGACATTCTGGGCACGCAGGACGCCGTCCGCCCCATTCTTCTTCTCCCACGCCGCCAGCCGCTTGGCGAAGTCGGGCGTCAGGTAGTGCTTGCGGAGCGCCGTGGCCAGCGTGACGTCCGGGTCCGCGTAGTCGCCCTTCGCGTCGATGTACGCGCCGTAGAAGTCGGCGACCCGGGTTACCGCCTGGCCGAACGTGCCGCTGACCGACTGCGATGCGGCGGCGGACGCCTTTGCGGGGGCATGGACGGACGCCTGTGCCGACACCTGTGTCGACACACCGAGTCCGACAGCCAAGACGAGGCCGGCGGCGACGGCCGCGCGGCGGCCCGGACGACGGTGTGCGGAGGACTTCCTGTTCATGTGCGTCTTCCTTCTCTGGTCCGTATGTGGTTACTCTCGGCCGATTCCGGCTTTCGTGCCGAAGGCGCCTGCCGACTTGTCGCCATCTCGTCCGCGTCCGATTCGAGGGACAGGACGGCCCGACTGCCCCATCGGACAGGAGTCGGCCCGGTGTCTTCGCCCCGGGGCCGGCGTGTGGCGGCGGGCGCCGTGGGGAGCCGAACGCCGCGCCTTGAGTACTCGGGCACACAGGTGTCCTGGTACGCAGGCGCAGGGTAGGTGTCGTTGCCGTGCTGCTGCCGGGGCGGTCGTTCTGCCTCGGCCGGTGCGACACCCACAGCTTCGAGGACGGCGGGGATCCACACAACGCCTGCCGCCACACCTGCGACGATGGAACGATCCCACCCCTGTTGAACTGCGGAAACAGAGGTCCCTGGGATGCCCTGAGATGCCGTCCTGGGACGCGGAGACGACTCATGGCGGTCGGCCGACCACCGGGTGCGGCCGACACGGCACAGGGCCGCGGTCTATCGGCCGCGGCTTGCAGCCGTTCGTGCCGCGGTTACTGACTTCGGCGTCTTGAGGTCTCTTCGTCGAACCCGGTGACGGAGTCCACCGTGACTGGTACGCCGGAGACATGCGGTATCCAGACGGGGGCGGGCTGACCGCCGGGCAGCGCAAGCGCCACGAAGAGGTACGAATGTGTCTCGTTTGACGCAGTAGTGCGCATCGGTGTCATAGGGGGAGTCGAACCGCAGCGAGGCGGGCGGCAGGGCGTGGCCGTCCCGCCAGCGCAGGGATCCGTCCACGTCCCAGAAGTAGTGGTGGACCCAGACCTGGCGAAGGATCTCCACTTGAGGAAGAAGCCGCAGGTGGGGTGGGGCGCTGGCGGCCCAGGCGGCGGCGAGGATCTTCTGTCCGTCCCGGCCGAACTCCTCGGCCCGGGCGGTCACGGCCGCTTTCCCGCCCGGTAGTTTGCCGATCTCCACCCGGCGTCCGTACCGCTTGGCCCACTCGGGCTCGATCAGCGGAGTCAGCCAGGCGGGGGCGGCCTCGGCCAGTTCCTCCAAAGCGGCCCGCAGCGTCTCCCCGACCAGCTCCAGGCGGCTGAGGCTGCGAACCGCGGCCAGCACATGGGTGGCGTCGGTACGCTGCCGGCCCCCGGCCTTGAGCAGGCCGGCCTCCACCAGGCGGTCCAGCATCAGCCCAAGCAACTGGCCGGCGGCGCCCTGCTCACCGAGGTCCTCTATCTGTCGCTCCTCTGGGCGGCGGCGACCGCGACCGTCGTCAGCCGCAGGGCACGATGACGGCATACCGACGTACGACAAGGACCCCCGGATTTTGCCTTGATCTGGGGGCTGTTGTCGTCACCGGCGGTCCGGTTCACAGGCGCGTGGCCACCGTGCGGGCCAGGTCCGTCAGCGGCTGATCGTTCTCCGCCGCCGGGTTGCCGCGTACGAGTCGGATCGATACCCACTCCTCGGCCACCCGCAGGAAGACCGAACCGTCCTCCAGATACGCCTCGTCACCGATGCCGTCGAGCGGCTTCAGTTCGTGACCGAGCTGGCGTTCGGCGTCGTAGTAGTTCTGCCCCGACTCTCCGGCGAAGATCTCCACCTGGGCGGTCGGCCCGGACTCGGGTGCGACGTAGGTGCAGGTCTCGTCGACTACGTTGCCGGGCTTCACCGGTGTGCCGGCGAGCCGTTCGGCCTCCTGCTGGGTCACCAGCGCGCACGGGTCCCCCACCGAGGTGGGACTGGTGGGACTGGGCGCTTGCGACGGCTCCTCCGCGTTCGGCTCGGCCGGTGCCGACGTGGCCGAGGCGGTCGGGCTCGGCTTGTTCGTGGCGTCGGAGTCTGCGTCCTGGCACCCCTGAAGGGTCAGCATCAGCAGCGCCCCCAGGGCCACCCCCGCCAGGGACAACGGGCGGTTGCGGCCACGGTCTCGGCTACGGGATCTGGTGCGGGTACGGGTGTGCGTCATCGGTTCGGTCCCCCCTCGTAACTGGCTCCGGAACTCCCCACAGGGGCAGGATGCCCGGCGCAGGTGAACCAACAGACGTTCCGGAGTCAGGACTTGGTTTCAGCATGAAGACCTCGAGTCCCTCGATGAAGCCAGGGCACTCGAACGTCTCGTCCAGGTCCATGGGACACAAAGAGCCGTGGCCCGAGCGCTAGTGCAGGGTTCCTCTTTCGGGGCGTAGGTTGGTGGGGATGCTGGTTCGAGTCGGTGGAGGCGAGCCGCATGCCGAAGATCCTGCGGGCGCGTCCGGCCGCGGATGCGGCCGAGGAGGAGAAGGTCCGCAAGCTGGCCGGGGCCCGGCACGCCCCGGGCGACTGGATCCAGCGGGGCCGGGTGGTGGTCTTGAGCTGGGAGGGGCTGCGGGTCCCGGAGATCGCCGGGGAGCTGGGCTGCCATGAGCAGACGGTGCGCCGCTGGCTGCACCGCTTCAACGCCTCCGGCCTGGACGGTCTGGCCGATCTGGGCGGGCAGGGCCGCAAGCGGCGGATCACCGAGGCCGAGCGGTCCCGGATCATCGCGCTGGTCCGGAAACCGCCGCCCGGGCGCCCGGTCCCCGGGGCCGACGGCGCCCTTCAGGCCGCCGACGAGGCCGGTGCGCCGGTGTGGACGCTGGACGCACTGGCCGAGGCGGCCCGGGCCGAGGGAATCGAGGTCCGGCGCAGTCAGGTGCGCCGGATCCTGCTGGCGGAGGGCGTGCGCCGGCGCCGTACCCGGTCCTGGGTGCGGAGCCGGGATCCCGACTTCGCGGGAAAAGGACGCGGATCGTCGCGCTCTACACCAGCCCGCCCGAGGGCGTGACGGTCCTGTGCGCCGACGAG
Organism: Streptomyces incanus; assembly: GCF_042656345.1. Classification (NCBI taxonomy): domain Bacteria; kingdom Bacillati; phylum Actinomycetota; class Actinomycetes; order Kitasatosporales; family Streptomycetaceae; genus Streptomyces; species Streptomyces incanus. The sequence goes on along the minus strand of NZ_JBHSPC010000087.1, from coordinate 18,592 downwards.
CTCGGCCCGGTGATCCCCCGCACCTTCCCGCCGGCGCCGGGATGGTCACCGGACGGGCACCGGATCAAAAGTGAACTCGACTACAGCCGGGGGCCGGAGAAGACCTGGGTCTACGGCGCCCTGCGGCCGACGGACGGCCGGGAGGTCACCATGACCGCCTCCTCCCGAAACAGCGTCAATTACCAGTGGTTCCTGCAGATGGTGGAGGACGCCAACCCGACGGGCGAGATCGTGGTGGTCACCGACAATCTCTCCTCCCACAACAGCCTGGCCACCCGGACCTGGTTGGAGGATCACCCCCGCATCCGGCACGCCTTCATCCCGGTCGGCGCCTGCTGGCTGAACCTGCAGGAGGGCTGGTGGCGGATCTTCCGCAAAACCGCTCTGGCCGGCCAGTCCTTCGCCGACCCCGCCGAGATCGACCGGGCCACGGCCCTGGCCACCACCCAGCTCAACGCCCGTGCCACACCCCGAAATCAAGCCGGTGGATCCGGGCTGAGAGTGGTCGCGCCACAGAAGTTGGGCCAGAACCGGTTCTCGTGAACAAAGCCAGACGGCCGCAACGAAGACCACGACCCGGAAGGCCGCGAAGAAGTCGCCTACCGAGAAGGCTTCCCCGAGGAAGCCCCGGCACAGCGTGCAGGCCTCTCGGACCCCGCCCCGGCCGGCGTCACGCCGCGCAGTACGTCGCGAACGTGTCGCCTGTCTCGGGACACACGCAGCAGACAGCCCCGGCAGTTGGCCGGCCCGCTGCTCGTAGGCCCAGACGGCGAAGACCGCGCGGCCTGCTTGGCCTTGACCGCGGCTTTCTTGGAGTCGTCCTTGGCGGCCGCGGTCTCCTCGGCCGCCTTCTGCGCGGCCTCCTTGGCCATCTGTGAAGCCTCGACCGCCTTCTTCGACGACTCTTTGTGTGAGAAGCGCATGGGCACGCCGCTTAAGGGCCTGGACCAGGTTCTCCGCATTAGGGCATGTTCACGCCATGTTGAGTACCGTATTATCCGTTCGACGATTGGACGGGGTGTGCCGGTGGACGGGCTGTTGTCCGGGCCAACGGCCGGGGTACGGGGGATGGGGCGATCGCCACCGTAGCCGTCGTCGGGGATGTACCTGCGCCGCGCTCACTGCCGGACCACAGCGCGGGCCCCTCTCGGCGGTCTGGGCCGCTCGCCCTCGTGAGGGGGATGACACGGTGCTGGTGACGGAGTTCCGGACGCTGGATCTGCCGGCGGCCGAGAGGTTCGCGTCCTGGTACGACATGACGGTCAGCGCACTGATACCCAGCGTGGTCCATAGTGACCATGAGGGGGACTTCCGGGCGAGTGCGCGGGTGCTGGATCTGGGTGGCGTTCAGGTATCGGCGCTAGCCTACCCGTCGCTGGAGACACGTCGAACGGCGAAGATGATCCGGCGCTCTGATCCCGAATCCATGCAGCTGATGCTGACTCTGCGCGGGGGCCATCGGATCCTCCAAGGCAGCCAGGACACCACCAGCGGCTCCCGTGAGGTACTGCTCTTCGACACCTCACGCCCCTGGCACGGCTGGGCGAGCGCGGACCCTGACCCGGTGGAGGGGGTGTTGGTGCAATTCCCCCGGGCGCTGCTGCCGCTTCCGGCGAACAAGGTCAAACGGCTCACCGGGATGCGTCTGTGCGGGCGTGAGGGGGTGGGCGCCCTGCTGTCCGCCTACCTCACGCAGCTCAGCGCGGGCGCCGCCTCGTACACCACGGCGGACGGCCCCCGACTGGCCACCCTCACCCTCGACGTGCTCACTGCCTTCCTCGCTCACCACCTGGACGCAGGCGCGGTACCGCCCCAGACCTACCGGGGGGCCCTGCTGCTGAAGGTGCGTGCCTTCATCCAGCAGAACCTGGCCGACCCCGAGCTGTCCCCGGCCACGATCGCGGCGGCCCACAACATCTCCCCGCGCTCCCTGCACCGGCTCTTCGAAGAGAACGGCGCGACCGTCGCCAGATGGATCCGCGTCCGACGGCTGGAGCGCTGCCGCCGCGACCTGACCGACCCTCTCCTGTGCTCCCGCCCGGTCCGCGCCATCGCCGCCCGCTGGGGATTCACCGACCCCGCCCACTTCAGCCGAGCCTTCCGCACTGCCTACGGGACCAGTCCCCAGGAGTACCGCCAGCAGTACCAGTAGTCGTCGCGCCCCTGGCACGCCTGGCGCCGGGTGGGCACCATGAGCGGCCACCGGATCCTCCACCTCTGCTTCGACCTCCCGGCCGGCCACAACGCCGACCTGTCCGCCCCTGGCACGCGTTGTCAACCAAACGGCGCTGAGGGTCAACGACATCCCGATCAGGGGCCGCAAGGATCGGAGGCGCCTTCGGAGGTCGGGGGAATACACAGGCGAGTGCGTCCGGAGGCAATGAGGGGAACCCGGCTCGCCGCTCTGGAGGACCGAGAGATATGCGTACACGCATCGCTGCAGGCGTCTTTGCTGCCGCTGTTATAGGCAGCACCCTGGCGCTCGCGCCCAGCGCACAGGCCCAGCCGTCGGCCGCCACGTCCTGCTACGGCAGCGCGAAGTCCTACTCCAAGCCGTCCGGCGACCGGTGGTATCCGAACAACGGTCAGACCCGCCTCACCATGCCGGGGAACTGCAACGACATCAACATCAAGCCCAACCAGAAGACGTCGATTGCCGTCTGTTTCTACCCGTCCTCGGGCGGAGTCAAGTGTCAGGAATCCTTCAAGACGGCACCGGCAGGCCAGTGGACCGTAGTTGCCACCGATGTCAAGCCTGGCACACGCTTCATCTTCGACTTCAGTTCGACCACGGCCAACACCGGCGTGTGGGCTGGCTGATGAAGCCCGCCGCTCAGTGATCGCCAGGTTCCCCCAGGCTGAACCCTGGGGGAACCTGGCCAGCGTGCAGTCCGCCAGTGGCGTGGCTGTTCGGCTACGGGTGCAGATTTTCTGAGGGTGCCTCGTTGGGGTGATTCGCAGGGGTTCGGGATGTGGCCGGTCGTGCCGGCTTCTACCGTCGCCGGGGTCGATCCCGCCGTGAAGGGTGCGGGTGTCGAGCGAGGGTGGGTGTGGGGTGCCGTCGTTGATGGAGGCGTTGGAGGCCCGGCGGGCTGAGGTACTGGGTCAGGCCGAGCGGCTGCGTGAGCAGATCGCTGGCCTGTCCGAGGAGTTGTCGCGGGCAGAGGAGCGGCTGTCGCGGTTGCAGATCGCGCGGGAGACGGTGGAGGAGGTGCTGCCCGCACCGTCTTCGTCGGTGCCGGGCACGGACGCCATGGTCGGGGGTGCCGGCGGAGTCGCCGTGGCGCTGGTGAAGGCCGAGGCGGAGCTGGACGTGACGGTGATGTCGCCGGAGTACCGGGAGATCATCGCCTTGTTCGCGACCTCGGGGGCGGCGATGCGCTGCAAAGAGGTCTGCCGGCACCTGGGTCCGGGGACCGAGCCGCGGCATGTCGAGGGGATGCGCTCGAAGCTGAAGCGGCTGGTGGAGCGCGGGATCCTGGCCGAACCTTCGTCCGGGCTGTTCAAGGTCGACGGCAGGAAGCAGGGGTGGTGAGCGTGGCGGGGCCGGCTGACGGTGTACTCGCGGAGTGTGAGGACGCCTTCGCCGCCTCGGCGGGTCTGTTCGCCGCGGCGTGTGCGGAGCTGGCGGCCCCCAAGGCGGCGGTGATGACGCACGCGCAGTTGGAGGATCTGCTGGGAGCGCGGATGCGCGAGGTCACCCGGCAGTTGTTCCAGGACCACCTGACCCTGCGGGCCGGCAACGAGGTGCGTCGGCAGGAGGTCATGGACGCCGCCGGTGCCCCGCGCTCCCGGATCGAGCGGGACCGACACAGGAGGCTGGCCACGGTGTTCGGCAAGGTCACCGTGGTCCGGATCGCCTACCGCGGCACCGGCGTGGCGGACCTGCACCCGGCCGACGCGGTGCTGAACCTTCCGGACGGAATGCACTCGCACGGACTGGCCAGGCTCGCCGCGATCGAGTCCGCCCGCGGCAGCTTCGCCGACGCCTGCGAGCGGATCAACGCCCACACCGGCTCCGGCATCGGGCACCGGCAGGTCCAGGAACTCGCTGTCGGCGCCGCAGCGGACATCGACGCGTTCTACGACGCCCTCGTGCCAGCTCCCTGCACCGACACCACGCCACTCATCTTGTCGGTCGACGGCAAGGGCGTGGTCATAAGACCCGAAGCCCTGCGCGAGGACACCGCGAAGGCCGCGGCGGCCAAGGGCGGCAACGCGATGAAGACCAGGCTGTCGGCCGGGGAGAAACACGGCCGGAAACGGATGGCCACCCTGGGAGCCGTCTACGACGCCGAACCCGCCCTGCGCACGGTCGACGACGTCATCGCCGACCCGGACCGGCAGGACGACGCCGTCCACGGCACGGCGCCCGAGCGCCGCCCTGGGCCGAAGGCCCGCTCGAAGTGGTTGTGCGGTTCGGTGAACGACACCGCCGCGCAGGTGGTCGGTGCCGTGTTCGATCAGGCGGAGCACCGCGACCCCGGCCACCACCGCCCGTGGGTCGTCCTGGTCGACGGGGCCCGCCACCAGATCGACCTCATCAAGGCCGAAGCACGGCAGCGCGGTGTGAAGGTCCACATCATCGTCGACCTGATCCACGTGCTCGAATATCTGTGGCGAGCGGCATGGTGCCTGCACGACAGCGGTGATGCCTGTGCCGAAAACTGGGTCGCCCGCCATGCCCGCGTCCTGCTCGGCGGCGGCGTGCAGCAGACCGCGACCGCACTCGAGGAAGCCGCCCGCGCCACCGAATTGCGCGGCGCCCGGCGCAAGGGCATCGACGAGGCCGTGAGCTACCTGACCGGCAAGGCCGAGTACCTGCGTTACGACACCGCCCTGGAACGCGGCTGGCCGATCGCCACCGGGATCATCGAGGGAGCCTGCCGGCACCTGGTCAAAGACCGCCTGGACATCACCGGCGCCCGCTGGGGCCTGTCCGGAGCTGAAGCCGTACTCAAGCTCCGCGCCCTGCGCAGCAACGGCGACTTCGACGCCTACTGGGCCTGGCACCAGCAGCAGGAATACACCCGCAACCACCAGACGCGCTACCGCGACCGGCTCATACCCACCCCCTGATCGACAGTACCCTCATTGGATCTGCACCCAAGTCGAACCTGCTGGAAACGATCCGCCTGGTCCTGGACCCCTTGCTGTCCGATGCGCGGCGCCTGCTGTGCGAGGAGGGCATCTTCGACGGCCACCCGGCAGGCCTGAGCGGCGGGGCAGAAGTGACCATTGTCGTGGACCTGCAGGGTGAGCCGCGGGTGACCGCATTACGCGTTTGTGAAAACTGGCCGTGGAAGCGCCCGAAGCATCCCTCCGTACGCACTTCGTACGCACTTCGTACGGAATTCGTGCGGAGGAAGAACGCGGTTCGTACGGTTCACGGGATAGGGTGTCGGTCAGGAGGTGTTCCATGTCCGAGCTGTTCGATGCGGTCGACGCGCTGGTCGCGTCCCGCTCTCCGCTCCCGCCGGCGGAGGAGCGCAAGCGGCTGCGTACCGCGCATGGCCTGACACTGGACGAGGTGGCCGCCGCGCTTAAAGTGCGCCGTGCCACGGTGAGCGCCTGGGAGTCCGGCAAGACCGAGCCCCGCCCGCCGGAGCGTGAGGCGTACGCGCGGCTGCTCAAACAGCTCGTGGAGCTCTACCCCGCTGCACCGGTGGCGGAGATGATGGCCCCGGTGGTGCCGACCACGATCACTGGCCCGTCTGCCCTGGCCGACGCGGAGACCCTGTCCACAGGCAAGGCGGCCGAGGCTGCGGCCATGACTGCAGACGGGAACACCCAGACCAGCCCTGCCCCTGTCACCGCTGCTCTGGCGGCCGCGCCCCGTCCGGCGCGCACCACCAGGCCGACGTCGTCGGCGTCTCGGCGTCCGGGTACGAAGCAGACGGCCCCGGCCGGCACCCCCGCGGGCGGCGCCGACGCGCGCTTCGAGAACGGGCCGCTCGCGGTCATCGATGTCGAGGAGGGGAAGGTGCTGGCGTACTGCGTCGGCGGCCTGGTTCTGGATGTGCCCGCCAAGTCCATCCCGGCCCTGGTCAACTGGACACTCACGGAGGCAAGGCTCGGACAGCCGAAACTGTCCGGGCCGGGCAAGGACGCCGACCCGTTGCTTGTTCTCACCGAGGCCGCGCTGGAGCGCTACGGCCTGCCGGTTGCCCTTACCGAGGAAGAGCGGCTCGCCGGGCGGATCCCCGAGGGCCACAAGGTCATCAAGCAGCTGGCCCGCGCCGACTGGAAGCTGACGAAGCGCGGGTTCGGCCCGTGGGCGCGGATCTACCGCCCCGCCACCGGTTCGGAGCGGGCCTGCGTGCAGCTGTGCATCCCGTCCTGGCACGCGCTCGACACCCGCCACTGGGGCGAGGCCGGACAGCTTCCGCCGGCGGAACTCGCCCGGCTCCTGGGCACGTACGCGTCGCGGGTGGTGACGCCGCGCGGCTCCACCGCCGTCACCGGCCTGGAGCTGATGACCGCGCTGCACCCGCCGACCCGCGCCTCCGAGCCGGACGCCGACGGCAAGCGGCACTCCGAGCGCAACCCGGGCAGCCTGGGCAAGGACCCGGTGGACTGCGCGCCGTGCGAGGCCCCGGACGGGCACCCACTGCTGGCGGACCTGCCCCGCTTCCACATGCGCGGCCCGGCGGAGAAGCTCTTCGAGGAGGCGTACGACTGGGCACGGCCGATGACCGACGCCGAATGCACCCTGCGGTACTTGGTCGGCATCGACGTGAACATGGCCTTCGCCGCCGGCGCCAACGGCCTGGCCGTCGGCCTCAGCTCGCCGACGCACGTCACGCAGCCCGTATTCGATCCGAAGCTGCCCGGCGCGTGGCTGGTCGACCTCTCCCACGTCGACCTGTCCCGCGTGAAGGTCGCCAAGGACAAGTGGGCGGACCTGGACCCCGGCCTGCTGCCCAGCCCGTTCACGCCAACGGGCGAGCGCCCCGAGGGCCCAGCCTGGTACGCCACACCCACCGTCGCCTACGCGGTGGAGCTGGGCTACGAGGTGCGCCCGACCGAGGCGTGGGTCCGCTACGAGAACGGCCGCTACCTGGACGGCTGGTACCACCGGCTGCGCGACGCCTACCTCGCCACCATGGACGACCTCGGAGTGGACACGGACCTGGAGCCGGCCGACTTCCTGGCGGCCATGGACGGCTACAGGGAGCGCGACCCCGAGCTGGCGATCGTTGTCTCCGCGATCAAGGCGACGGTCAAGGGCGGCCTGGGAAAGCTGCGCGAACGCCCGCGTGGTGAGGGCTGGCGGCCCGGCCAACCGTGGCGTGCCCTTGCCCGGCCGACATGGCGTCCGGACATCCGCGCCGCGGTCATCTCCCGCACGCGCATCAACCTCCACCGGAAGATCGTCAAGCATGCGGCGTTCACCGGCCAGTACCCGGTCGCGGTCCTGTCCGACTGTGTCGTGTACGCGGCCGACGGGCCCAGCCCGCTGGATTTTCTTCCCTACCAGGACGGCAAGCCGCTGCCGGGCGGCTTCAAACTCGGGGTGAACCCCGGCCTCGTGAAGTGGGAAGGCACCCAGACTGTGCTGTGGGGCGAGGGCGTCCGCGAGCGGTTCAACGCCCCGGAGCTCAACCTCGCCCGGTACATCAAGGACGGCACCGTCACCGGCCAGGACAACGGGGAGTAGCAGGCGATGAGCATGTTCGGGGACGGCCTGGACGCCGCAATGCAGAAGACCTTCACCCGCCCGGCGCCCAAGAGTGCGCCCGCGCAGATGCGGTACCTGGTCAAGCAACTCAAGGGCACCAGGGCGGTCGCCCAGATGCTGCGGATCTCCCAGCGCACCGTCGAGCGGTACGTGAAGGACCAGATCAAAAAGCCGCGCCCGGAGCTTGCCGCGCGCCTGGAGCGCGAGGTCAAGAAGCGCTGGCAGCCGCAGATCCGGGCCAAGGCCCGGCAGAAGGCGGCGACCACCGGCGGCATCGTCATCGACACCCGCGCCCGCCTCGGCTACACCGCGCCGATCGGGTCGACGGACCAGGACCGCATCCGGCACCTGACCGTCGCCCTGCCCCCGCGGTACGCCGCCCGCCTCTTCGACGCCCAAGCGGCCGGCGTCAGCGACCAGCAGTTGCGAAAGATCGCTGCCGAAGGGCTCAAGGAGGTGTACTTCCAGGACGGCGGCCGCCGCGCCGGCAGCCTGGAGGAGGTCCGCTTCACCGACATCGAGCACCTCGACTTCGACCTGTAGGCGTCCCAGACCGCGCTGCGAACCCGGACCGCTGTGACTGAGCACTTCATCTGGCGAGTGAGCGGTTCACCCGGCAGAGCTGAGCGCTCTGGTTGGCGTGAGCATTGCGGCTGGTGAGCGATTTGCTCTCTGTTTGGTGACGGTATCTGCGGATGTCGTTGCAGAGCGGGTGCATAGGATCGCCGGCATGGCACTGCGACCTGTTCAGGTGAACATAAAGGCTCTTGACGACTCGGCGGTCGGCCAGTTCTGGGCGGAAGCGCTCGGCTGGAGTGTTTCCAGCGAGGGACCCGGCGTGACCAACGTTGAACCCTGCGCCTGCCGAAAGCTCATCCGCGCAGGTCATGCGGCATGTCGGTACTCGTGGAGGATGCCGCCGAGTCGTTGGCGTCGTCGTATGTCGAGGCGGGTGATCTGCTTCGGATCGCTGATCGGCATCGGCAAGGGGCGTAGCGGGCGGGCGTTGGCGATGCCTTGATGGGGCCGGTGGGAGTTGCAGAAGTCTTCGAACTCGCGTAGCGCGTGGAGCAGGTGTCGCTGGTTCCAGATCAGGGTGCGGTCCAGCAGCTCGCGCCGACAGGTCTGCACCCACCGCTCCATGATTGAGTTCATGCGCGGCATCCGTACTCCGCTGAGCACCACCTCGATACCCGCGTCCTTGAGGACCTCGTCGAACAACCGCGGGAACTTCCCGTCCCGGTCCCGGATCAGGAACCTGGCCCGGCAGCCGGCGTCCTCGAGGTCCATGACGAGGTTCTTCGCGACTTGCGTCACCCAGGATGCGGTGGGGTGCGCGGTGGCGCCGAGGACCCGGATCCGGCGGTTCGCGTGCTCGATCGCGGCGAACACGTACAAGCGGGCCCCGGACAAGGTGACGGTCTCGAAGAAGTCGCACGCCAGGAGCGCGTCGGCCTGGGAACGCAGGAAGCCCGCCCAGGTGCTCGAGGCCCGCTCGGGCGCCGGGTCGATGCCGGCCTCCTTCAAGATTTCCCAGACGGTGGAGGCGGCCACCGTAACGCCCAGAACGAGGAGTTCGCCATGGATGCGGCGGTATCCCCAGTTGGAGTTCTCGCGGGCGAGCCGCAGCACCAGCAGCCGGATGGAGCGCACGGTCCGCGGCCTTCCCGGGCGCTTGGGCCGGGAGCGCGCAGCGTGGCGGCGTGCGACCAGATCGCGGTGCCAGCGCAGCACGGTGTCCGGACGCACCACCAGCCGTATCCTGCGCAGCACCTGCGAGGGCAGGCGGTGCAGCAACGCCGCCAGGAACGCGCGATCGTTCGGGGAGAACCGAACCTTCTCGCCACCGAGTTGGCGCTCCAGCACCGTGATCTGATGCCGGAGGGCGAGGATCTCCGTTTCCATGTCCCGGTCGCTCATGGGCAGCAGGCGCAGCACGGCGAACGCGTTCGTCACGGTCAGGTAAGCCAGTCGTAGCAGCACGACCAGCCATCATGCCGGGGTGATCGCCAGTCCCGCGAGAGCACCGATTCCAGCGTCCGTGCTCGAGAACCCGCGCATCCCGCACACCGGCTCCTACCTCGGCGGATGAGGTTTTCGGCAAGGGCAGCGTTGTCCGTCGAGGCTGGCACCGTGGTGCTGCGCTCACGCCGGGGCACCGACATGGGGCCGGCCTTGCCCGAGATCGTGGCCGCAGCCGGGTGGCTGCCGGACGCGACCGCGCTCGACTGCGTTATGTGACCTGTAGGGGTGTCTCAAGCCCCAAGGTGTCTCAGAAGCTGTTGTCTTTCCGAGCTTGAGGACGGCGTTTTGCCTGGTCGGGCATAGGGGTGGCGGTTCCGTGGGAGTGGTGGCCTGTCGGATGGTCACTGCTTGGGGAGGTTGCGGATGCCGTCGGTCGTCGGACTGCTGGAAGAGCACGAGCTCGCCGCTCGCCGTCGCGTGGATGGGCTGCGGGAGGAGGCCGACCGTATCCAGGCCGAGCTCGCTGCGGCCGAGCTGGAGTGGCAGGAGTGGGTGATTGCCCGCAGGCGGGTCGGCGCGGTGCTGGCCCCGGCGGGCAGCGGCACCGCCGGGGCGGAGGCCGTCGCGGATCCGCCGGGTACGGCCGCGCGGTCGGTGTCCGGGGATGCGGTGAAGCCGAAGTCGCGGGTTCCGGTGTGGCGCGAGGGGCTGGCCCGGTCGGCGCTGCCGGTGGACTACCAGCGCATCCTCACCGCACTCGCGGACCGGGCCCGGCTCGGTCAGGGGCCGATGACCTGTCAGGAACTGGCCGTGGGGTTCGGCATGGACGTGGTGCCGGCGCGGGTGGAGGCGCTGCGGTCGAAGGCGAAACGGCTGGTGGCCCGCGGCTGGGCGGTGGAGTCGGCGCCGGGCCGGTTCACGCCCGCGACGGGCGTGGCCGGGCCAGGCGGCGGGTCATGAGCAGGGTCATCGACCAGTAGATCATCGCCTCGGCGCTGCTGGTGCGGCGTTCGACGTCGCGGACCAGGCGGCGACTTTGCATCAGGTGGGCGAAGAGGCGCTCGACGATCCACCGCTTGGGCAGCACCACGAAGCCGCGCATGTCGTCGCTGCGTTTGACGATCGCCAGGACCAGGGCGAACGTGGCCAGGCAGTGCTCGACGAGGCTGCCGGTGTAGCCGCCGTCGGCCCACACCAGCTCCAGCCGGTGGTGCGCGGCGGCCACCCGCCCCAGCAGCACCTGGGCGGCGGCGCGGTCGCCGATATCCGCGGCCGTGACCATCACCCCCAGCAGCAGGCCGAGGGTGTCGACCACGACGTGCCGCTTGCGGCCGTTGACCAGTTTGCCGCCGTCGAAGCCGCGGCTGTCCGCGCCGACGACGGCGTCCGCCTTGATGGACTGCGAGTCGATCACCCCGGCCGTCGGCTCCGCGTCCCGGCCCAGCTTCTCGCGGACCTTCGCGCGCAGCCGGTCGTGGAACTCCTGGACCAGGGCGTTCTCGCGCCAGCGGCGGAAGAACGCGTACACCCGGTCCCACGGCGGGAAGTCGGCCGGCATCGCCCGCCACTTGATTCCGTTGTCGACCAGGTAGCGGATCGCGTCCAGCATCTGCCGGTGGCAGTAAGCCTCCGGCTGTCCGCCGCGGCCGCGCAGCCAGCCCGGCACCGGCAGCAGCGGCCGGACCTCGGCCCACTCCGTATCCGTCATGTCGGTCGGGTACCGGCGTTGTCGCTCGGGCCGGTCGGCCGCGTTGCCGTACACGTGCGCGAGACAATCACACGATGGAGCAGCCGAGTTGGACTCGTCCGGGACCAGCACGGAAGACTGCGGCACCGGGGCCTCCTGTTGCTCTATGGATTCGACACCCACGAGCTGTTCAGGAGGCCCCGCCTTCATGCCCCGGCCCCGGCAGGATCACCCGACCGGGAACCCGCGTTCGACCACCACCGCTCAAGATCGAAAAGACAACAGCTTCTTAGCGGTTGACGAGGAATGGCCGCTCGGGGGTCCTCAGGCCGGGACGCGTTCTCTGCTCTGTGCGTCTACTTCTGGCTGTTCCGCGACAGAGTGTCGGCGCGTGCGGCGAAGGAGCGCCTTGAAGTCGGGGTCGTGCCCGAGGGGCGACAGGAGGAGAAGGAGGCCGGCCCACATGGCGATGGCGAAGCTCCACAAACCCATGACGACTGCGATGGAGAGGTGGAAGAGGATGCCCGCGGGCAGCAGCATCCAGCGCACCCGTTGGGGCATGAGCAGCGCGGCGGCCAGGGCGATCTCAAGGACGAGTGGTCCCCAAGTGATCACGGCGACACCTACTGGGTTGTCGACGATGATGTCGAGCGCGGGACGCAGCCAGTAAGGAGCGCCGAAGGCGTAGTTGTTGATCCAGTAGTACAGGGCCGTTCCGTCGGCCCATTCGGCGTGTGGCAGCTTGGCCACGCACGACTGGAAGTAGAGCAGAGCCATCTGAACTCGGGCCATGATGATGGCGCTGGTGCCGAGCAGGGCCGACAGGTTGCGCTGGCGGGAGGCTGGCTCCTCAAGTGGCTGGCTGGGCTGCCAGTGCCAACGTCGTTTGTCACCGATGGCCACCATCGCGATGAGCAGGGTCAGGATCCAGGTGATCTGGTCGCCGCCGTCGGAGATGGAAATTCCGGTGAAGACGCTGAAGGCGACGTATGCGTGCGGGATGGCGGTCAGGCGGGGCCGCCACCCACTGGCCGCCACCACCAGGACGAGGCAGCAGATCCAGCGCATCGTGTCGTAGTGCTGCGACGACACCAGGCAGAAGGCTCCGCCTGAGTTGACGCCCTGGCACAAGGGGTAGCGGCCGACGGTGGCGACTTCCCGGAAGAGGGTCGCTGCATCGCTGAACGCCAACGTGCCCAGAGTGCCCAGGGCGAGGAGGGTACGGGCTAGGCCGTAGCCGGCTGCCCAAGGAAGGGGGAAGGCACGTTGGCGCATCAGCACGTCACCTCCAGCACCATGACCTGCTCAGGGCTGTGTGACTCGGGGACGAGGTCGCGCCAGGCCCAGGGTGTGGGTTTCTCCTGCAGGAGGCCGACAGTCCCGCACAGAGTCGGTTCCGGAGACCGGTTCGCGATCCGACGTACCGGTGGCCCGAAGTCGCTCAGGCAGCTTTGTCTGCTGCTTGTGCACTCACGCCAGTCCTTTTTCTGCGCTGCCGACAGCAGGAGTGCAATCTCTACTCCTTGGGCACGCGATTCGCGATCGAGCCCGAAGGCGTTGCGGGGAGAGGAGTGCGGCGTCAGGGAAAGAGGCTTCCACTTACCTGGGGTTCTCTGGTATGGGACCATTTCGGGATCCCGCGGTGACTTGGTAAAGAAGGCCCATCCTTGGGGGGCCATGTTCGCCACGGTGTGCCTGGCTGCCTTTTGGCCGGGCAGCGTGATCACATTTTTCGGTAGCTGAACTTGCGCAACGTACACGACTACAACTGCCCACACAGTGCAGACAATTATCACTGATTTCCGCGAGACGGAGACTTGCCCATTTCCCGTGCGGGTGAATTTGGCATAGAAGGAGCGGATTTTAGTCTTCATGGTGATGTTTGGGTCCCTGCCCGTGTGGAGCGGCGGAAGGGCGAGCCGGGCGCGGGGAGTCTGCAGCCTCCCCGCGCCCGCTGTGCATTAGGCGGCGTTGAGCGCCTTCGTGACCTGCGCGACGGCCTCGTCGTGCGACAGCGGCGTGTCGTCACCCGTAGTGGGCTCCGCGCTCCAGAACCAGTTCTTGGCCTTCACGAAGTTCGCGCCTACGGCGACGGTGACCGTGACGGCAGCGCCGGCTGCCGTGACCACGGCCGCGACATGCACGACCGCTGCGCCGACCGCGACGGTGACGCCACAGAGCTGCCCGTCCTCGACGGGAGTGGCCGACTTGTTGTCCTTGGCGACGGCCAGCAGCATGTTCTGGGCGTCGGTGACGGCCTTCTCGACCTGGCGCGGGTCACCGCTGCGGGCCTTCTCGCTGAAGTCGGCGAAGAAGCTCGGGGACCGCTTGTTGATCAGCTCGATCACCACGTTGGAGGCACGGATCTCCTCCGGTGAGTCGTTGTCGATGTGCTTGCGGGCCTCGGAGAACAGCTCCAGCTTGGAGAGGTCCTTGCCCACCTGGCCCTGGGCGAAGAAGAGTCCGCGGAAGACGTTCTCACCGTCGGTCTTGGCGGACACTGCGGGCGCGGCGACGGCCGTTCTGTCGGATGCACCGAAGGTGTCTGCGGTTGCCATCGGTGCGGCAGCCACGCACAGGGCCGCTGCAGTAAGGCCGGCCACACCTAGGATTCCCCGCCGCTTGATGTTCAACTCGTTCCCCTCGAATCGATGGAATGCCCGAGGGGCCCACATGCGTGCGGTCGACACGCATACCCCCCCGGTGCGCGATCGAGAGCCTCACATATTTGATCAGTACCGCACAAGCACTGGCAGCGATCAGTAACAGCTTGACCGAATACCGCCCCCAGGGTTCTCCCGCGTCAGTGGCCGAACAGCGGTTGCGGACTCGAAATTTCGCTTGACCCGTCGCCAGAGAGCGGGGTAGGGGCGATTCGCTCAGAAAGGGTCCTGGCCAGGTGCGGGGGATCACCTGGCCAGGACCGGCTATCAACTTGAACGTTGAGCGTTCAAGGAGTTAAGGAGGGCAGCTCCGCGCTCGGCATCATCGACACTGACCGCAAAGTCCTTGCCATTGTGGGTGCGGATTACCAGACACTCACCGCTGCGCAGCATCACAGTTGTGCCCAGCCCGCTCAACCGGTATCCCCAGCCACCGACCTGGGAAGGCGTACGCGTCTCGACGCGGGCAGAGGCAATGCCATCGGCCGCCCAGCGTCGCGCCGGCCAGCCCAGCGGCCCGAAGGCCACCTCCAGACCTCGCTCACTGACCCGTGCCTGCACCGAGGCGAAGCCGAGCACCAGGACAGAGGCCAGAGCGAACGGCCCGGCCAGCAGTGCAGCCTCAGCCCCCATCAAACCCCCCAGTCCCGCCACGACGGCGGCCACTGCTACGACACCTGTCACGGCGGCTGTCGCATGGAGCCAGGGGTTGGACGTGCGGGAGAGCCACACGAAGCGCTCTCCTGCGGGAATCTCCATGGTCGGTCCGCCTCCTGTCGGCGCCACGGCCGGAGTACGGCGACTGGCCAGCAAGGCGGCCGCGCCCACGCCAACGGCCGCTACGAGCGTCACGACGACAGAGACCGTCACCGAGTCCGCCTCGCGCCAGTCCGCGTGGTCCAGATTCGCCCGCACGATAGACGCCTGGCCGCCCAGGAGCATCACACCCCCGAACCCGAGCGTCGCGCCGACCCACCCCCCTACTCCGCCACTCGAAGTGACACGGGCCCGCCACCACACCAGTGCCACAAGCGCCGCCGTCACCCCCCAGATCAGCGCCGGGAAGAGCGACGCGGCCCACAAAGGCATTGAACTGTCGGGCCTGCCCGAGCCGGCGTCCCAGTGCGTCGCCAGCCGGTCCGGAAGCCGACTGCCGGCGACAAGCGGCAACGCCACCAGCAGCGCCAGGATCCCTAACACCCAGCCGGTGACACCCCACGCCGCAGCGCTCTTGCGTCCCGCACGGTCGGTCACGAAATCCCCCTGATCATGTCGATGAGATCGTTCTTGCTGTATCCGAGGCGCGCCGCGTCGGCCACGACATCACGGACGCGATCCAGCAACGCCGAGCGTTCAGCCGCCCCATGGGCCACCGTCACGCCTCTGCCGCGCCGGAACTCCAGCACTCCCTCGTCACGCAGCGCTCGAAGACCACGCAGCACCGTATTCACGTTGATTCCCAGCGCCTGGGAGAGGTCCCGTGCTGGGGGAAGCCGGTCACCCGGCGCACACTCCCCCTCAGCAATGGCACGTCGGATCGCACCCGCCACCTGCTCATGCAGGGGGCGATTGTCCGCAGTGTTCAGCCTTAGCAACATGGTGCTAAAGATGATAGCACCAAAGGCTCGAAGAGCCGAGGTGGTGATGGCTTCGGTACAGCGCCCGGCGTCTGCGGTGGAAGACCAGTCCCAGCGGCGAGCGCTTCGCTTGCGTTGACCCTGAGGGCGGGTCGCCTACCAGGCCACCCCGGCCTGCTCAATACCTCGATGGCCTCCTCGTCGTGGCCCTCGCCGACCAGGAGCCGGCCGTGGGCCCGGCGGATCCGGCGCAGCTGTGGTCGTCGCGGTGCTCGAGCTGCTCCAACAGGAACTCCCGGAGCCGGGGATGGCAGCACATCGTGCGCCCGTCGGTCGACCAGACGACGGGCAACCGCAGCGACAGATGCACAAGCACTCCGGGCACAGCGGCAACGTCGTTCAGTGCCAGGTACTCAGGCGGCGTGGAACTCGTGGGCGTGGTCCGCCGCGCCACTCCACCCACTGCGGGTCGTCCAGGATGGCCTCGGGTTCGGCGACGCCGGCGCCCTTGAGGAACACGACCAGGGCGTGGTCGCTGTAGGCGGTGCCGAGGATCTCGTCCTGGCCCCTGCTGTGCACGGTGATTCTCCGGCCGGTTCGTACGTGAGGGTCGATGCACGACGATCGGCGCACCGCTCGCGGTGCTGTCACGTTGACTGACCGGGTGGGATGATCTTCGGGTTGGTCATGGTGGAGGGGGACCGTCCGTGGACAGCGCGTC
This sequence comes from Streptomyces incanus, assembly GCF_042656345.1. Lineage (NCBI taxonomy): Bacteria > Bacillati > Actinomycetota > Actinomycetes > Kitasatosporales > Streptomycetaceae > Streptomyces > Streptomyces incanus. The sequence goes on along the minus strand of NZ_JBHSPC010000087.1, from coordinate 2,298 downwards.
GCCGCCGTACAAGGGGCATCGGTACCCGGTCGAAGTGATCTCCCACTGCGTGTGGCTGTACTTCCGTTTCCCGCTCAGCTTCCGCGAGGTGGAGGAGTTGATGCTGCAGCGCGGCGTGATCGTCTCCTATGAGACGGTCCGGCGGTGGTGCGCCAAGTTCGGGCAGGCCTATGCGAGCGGACTGCGCCGCCGTCGGCCGCGGCCCAGGGATAAATGGCATCTGGACGAGGTGTTCGTGAAGATCAACGGGGAGCTGAAGTACCTGTGGCGGGCCGTCGACGCCGACGGCAACGTCCTGGACATCCTCGTGCAGAACCGGCGGGACAAGGCCGCCGCCCGGCGCTTCTTCCGCCGCCTGCTGAAGAAGACGTGTGCGGTCCCGCGGGTGATCGTCACCGACAAGCTGCGCTCCTACGGCGCCGCCCACCGTCAGGTCATGCCCTTGGTGGAACACCGCTCCCACCAGGGCCTGAACAACCGGGCCGAGAACTCCCACCAGCCCACGCGGCAACGCGAGCGCGCCATGAAAGGCTTCCGATCGGTGGGTGCCGCACAACGGTTCCTGGCCGCGTTCAGCGGCATCTCACCCCACTTCCGACCCCACCGCCACCTGATGACCGCCACCGAATACCGCACCGAGATGACCATCCGCTTCGCGATCTGGGACCAGATCACCGGCGCTGCCAACCTGCCCACCACGGCCTGAACACAGGCCCGGGCCGCGGGCCCACCACGCCCCGACGCACCATCAGACAGTCACGCACCCAACAACGTGACAACGCCGTCAGGGCAGTGGTGGGTCGAGTTGGAGTCCGGTCTCGGCCATGAAGCCGTCCAGGGTCGCGGGGCGGTACTGCAGGCTCTTGAGCCGGTTGCGGACCAGGGTTTCCAGCCGGTCGACCGTCCCGGCGGTCAGATTGGCCAGCCTGTGCCGGCAGTGCGCCCACACGCCCTCCACCGGGTTCAACTCCGGTGCGTATGCGGGCAGCAGGAAGACGGTCAGCCACGAGCGAGCGGCCACCAGTTGCCGCATCCTCTTCGAGACATGGGTGCCGAGCCGGTCCCAGAGCAGCACGACCGGCGCCCGCAGCAGTTGGTGGGCGCCATCGACCAGCCGCATGTAGTCGGCCTCCGACAGGCTGCGCCGCTCGCCCCGGTGGCCATGGTGGACGCGGATCCGGTAGCCCAGCCGGGTCCGGGAGCCGGACCGCAGCGCGATCAGGCCCGCCAGGGAAATGCGGCCCGACCGGCGGCCGGACACCGTCACCACCGGGGTGCGGCCCCGCCGGCCCCTGGGGGCACCCCCGGGCGGAGCCTGGGGGAGTGCGCCCGGTGGGCGGCCGCTGCTGCCGGCCGGCCTCGTCCTCGAAGCAGATCCAGCCGCCGGTCGCCGCCCGGGTCCTTTTACCTCCGGCCAGGTGTCTTCCTTCCAGGCGGTCACCGCCGCCTCGTCGCGCTCGGCGGCCCGTCGGGCGGGCATCTGCGGGGTGAAGCCGAGCCGGTGCAGCAGCCGGGTGGCGCCGGAGACGCTGTAGGCGATGTGGAACTTCCGGCCGATCAGGGCCGCCACCCGGGCACCGGTCCACACCTGGCCCTCGTCCCAGCCGTGCGCGGCCGGGCCCTGCTCCAGCATGGCGGCCAGCTTCTCGCGCAGCGCCGGGCCGAGCCTGCACCGCTGCCCGCCCGGCCCGCTGGAGGCCAGGGCCGCCGGGCCGCCGGCGGCCCAGTCCCGCCGCCACTGGCAGGCCGACTTCGGCGACACCCGCAGCTGCCGGGCCACCTCCGGCGCGCCGATGCCGGCCGCGAACAGCTCGGCCGCCCGCAGGCGCACCGCCTCACGCCGTGCACGCTCTTTGGCGGTCATCCCGCCACTGTCTGGGTACTTCATACCTCCCGGTCTACCGCCGCATCCGGGGGACGCCAACAGGATCAGTGCCAGCCCGACCCCAAAACGCCGAAGTCAGTAAAGGTCGGTCAGTACCTCTCCGCCTCGAAACGGAAACGGGAGTCGCTCAAAGACATGACGGGAGTGGTGTCCCGGGAAACCAGGAACTCGGGACGCGTGGGCTTCTCCGGGGCATTCGCCACCGCGTTGTACGTGATGAGCAGCAACGCGCGGCGGTCCGGTGACATGTTGTTCGAGGACGAGTGCACGATGCTTGGATGAAACACGTGTATGGAACCGGCCGACCCCATGACCTTCGCGCTGCCCTGCTGCTCCGCCAACCGCTCCGCCCGGCGTAAGCATTCAGAAGGAATGGGCCTGATCGGTGACGGTCGGTGAGAGCGCCTGGTCAG
>NZ_JBHSPC010000086.1:0-74705 GCF_042656345.1 Streptomyces incanus | reverse complement strand
CCTGACCGAGCGCACGGCTCCGGCTCCCCGGTTTGGCTCGACAGCCGAGGTCAGGGGCCCGCTACCCACTGGGACGAAGTGGTGCGAAATTAGCTAGACCATCACTTACCGCACTCTCATGGCTCCCGTCAGGTTCTTCGTCAGGAGTCGCAGGTCGTCCGACTCTGTATCGGCGTCGGCGAGCATGTCCAGCGCCTGGTCCAGAAGTTCGGTCGCCATGCCGAGTTGTACCGATTCGAGGTTGTCAGCCAGGCGGGACAAGTAGCCGTTGTTGTCATCGGTGCTGAGGAAGCAGGGCTTGCCGTCGGGCCCCGTCCATGGGAGGAGCCGCAGCTCGTGTGACATCGTCACTCTTCCGTCTCCTTCTCGTCGGTCACGTAGTGAGTGGTGAAGACCGCGTCGGCGCGGTCCCCCGGCAGCACCAGGAGCGCGGCCTCGACCACGCGGCCGGCGGTGTCGGCCATCTGGCGTGTGATGGCGAGGACCGCCAGGGCAGAGCTGATCCGAAGGGTGGATGCCTCCTCCGGCGTCGGGAGTCGGACGCTGACCCTCTCCCGCACTTCAGCCAGCGGCGGGTGGAGCTGCGTCAGTCGCGTCGTCACCCCCTGGTACGGGAGCGGTTCACAGAGCACAGCGGCCGGCGCCAGGTCGCCGGGGACGTAGATGCGGGCCAGGCTGTGCGGTCTCTCGCCCTCGTGACTGAGACAGAGGAACTCGGTCAGCGGGCTACTGGCCGACACCTTCAGCAGGGTCGACAGATGCCCATGGGCCCGGATCCGGGTGGTGTGGACGGTGACGCTCAGAGCGGTGTCAGCGGCGGTCTGTCCGTCGGGGGTTCGGCCTCCTCCGACGTACGTGATTCTGCGGAGCGGACGACGAACGAAGTTCCCCTTGCCGTGGGCCTTCTCGACGAGGCCTTCCACTTGGAGCACGGCGAGAGCGCTTCGGAGCGTTGGCGTGCTGACCCTGTATTGCGCGGCGAGGTGGGACTCAGCGGGAAGGCGTTCGCCGGGCTTGAGCCGACCCGTGGCGATCTGGTCGCGGAGGTCATCGGCGATAGCGTCGCGACGCGAGGGCATGGGATGGATCACCGCCTCGCACTCTCAGGAGCCGCAGGGCGATGAGCCGGGTCCTCATGTGCATGGTCAGCAACTCGCCCGAGTCGAAGACAAGTCGTTTTGCTCCGCCGGGCAGTTGGAAGATGTCGGTCACCCGGCACTGCCGGCCCCCGACGTGGATGACGTCCCCGCGCTGCACGCTGGCCGTGGTGATCTCGACGGGGGAGAGCACCGCGCCGCTGAGTGTTCCTCCCCTCACCGCGCCGCCTCCGTCGATACTTCGCGGTTGACGATCGTGTGGCACGAGCAGTCGCAGGACTCGTAGATCACCGGTACGTCAACTGGTGCGGTGACCGGGGACGACTCCGCGCAGGCGTGGTGCGTACCGATCCGGCAGGAGCTCGACCGGTAGGAGTCGGCTCCCGCCCGTGGGGTGTGGGGCTGTTGGCGAGGCGGCATCAGCGGTCACCCGCCGCAACGAACCAGGGACCGGCGAAGGGAGGGCAGGGCGCGGCCGTCGAGCGGTGCCGCGCGCGTGCCTCGCTGGCCAGCACGTACGGGCGGACGAGCGCGGTCTCCTCGCCCATGAGCACGCCGGTGTGGTGTCGGCCGTGGCTCAGGAACGGCGGTGCGCCATGGGCGAGCACGGGCGATGCGGCCAACGGCCGGGCGGGCGGTGCGGGGCGGCGGTGCCGGCCCTTGTGGAGGTGCCGCGCGCTGATGCGCGAGAGGGTACGGCGGATACGATTGAACACGCTGTTCAGCTCCTATCGCTGATGGTCCGGTCCCCCGACATCGCCCGTCGCGGGGACCGTTTTGCGTACGACCGCCCAGAGAGTGCGGTCGTTCGAACTGGTGGCGAGGAGGCCGAATCGGTCGGCCTCCGCCACCGCTTCCAGGACCTCCCGCCATGACTCGGCGGAGAGGGGTTCCGGCACCTCCGCCTCGATGGCCGTGCAGTCGTCGCGCTCCTCCACACGGGTGGCGAGCCCGACGGCCGATAACCGGGCGGCGATGGCCTCCGCGCTCACCTCTGAAGCGGGCACAGGGCATCCTCCGGTCACCAGCGATCACTTTGGGTGAAGCTAGTTAACTAGATTAGAGCTAGTGGACTAGATTTTCCATATGCCTGAGCAGCCGCCCTATCTCCGCCTCGCCGACGAACTACGACGGCGGATCGCGGAGCACGAGTGGACGCCCGGGGACCGGCTCCCCTCCCGCGCCCAGATCGCCCAGGAGTGCGGCGTGGGCGACAACGTGGTCCGCCGCGCGCAGGAACTGCTGATCTCCCAAGGTGTGTTGGAGGGCCGCGCCGGTTCCGGCACCTACGTCGCCGAGCCCCGAAAGCGCGTCCGGGTGGTCCGCTCGTCGGCACGCGAGCAGCCCGACGGCTCCCCGTTCCGCGCGGACATGAAGGCCGTGGGCAGGCAGGGCGACTGGGAGAGCCGGACCGACGCCAAGGTCCCGGCACCGGCGGAGATCGCGGCGCGTCTCGGCATCGCCGAGGGAGAGCTGTGCGTCCGCACCGCGTACGAGTTCCTGGCCGACGGCAGGCCGGTGCAGGTGTCGACGAGCTGGGAACCGTACGACCTCACCGCCGGCACCCTCGTCGTCCTCCCCGAGGGAGGGCCGCACGCCGGGGCGGGCGTCGTGAACCGCATGGCCGCGATCGGCATCGCCGTCAGCCACGCCGTGGAGCAACCGGAGCCGCGGCAGGCCACCGCCGAGGAGGCGTCGCTCCTGGGCATCCAGAAGGGCTCACTCGTCACGCACATCCGGCGGACCTACTACAGCGACCAGGGGCGGCCCGTGGAGACCGCGGACATCGTGGTGCCCGCCGCTCTCTGCGAGATCGTCTACGAGATTCCGATCAGTCGATAGCCGGTAGTCGGCCGACTTCGGCGCCCGTTGCCCATGCCCGCATGCCGTCGTCCGCGCGTGCCCTCTCCGTGCCCCTTCCGTGCCCGATCGAGCGGGAAACCACGGGGAACACCGGGCAGCCACGGAGTCCGGGCATGCAAACGGCCCCCGACCGACTTGCCAGGTCAGGGGCCGTTTGCACTGCTCTCAGAGCGGAGGCGGTGGGATTTGAACCCACGGTGACATCGCTGCCACGACGGTTTTCAAGACCGTTCCCTTAGGCCGCTCGGGCACACCTCCTCACGCTCGCCGGGTGATCGGCGGCGCGGGGACAAGGGTAACGGGTCGGTGCGGGCGGGGTGGGGTCAGCTGTCGCCGACGCGGGAGCCCAGGGTGAGTTCCGTGGTCTGCTCCTTGCCGCCGCGTTCGTAGGTGAGGGTGACCTTGTCGCCCGGCTTGTGGGTCCAGATCTCGCCGATCAGGGTCGGGCCGGAGTCGATGACGCGGTCGTCGAGCTTGGTGATGACGTCACCGGGCCGCAGGCCGGCCTGGTCGGCGGGGCCGCCGGGGTCGACCGACTCGGAGCCGCCGGCACCCTGATCGGTGATCTTCGCTCCGCCCGTGCCTTCCTCCAGGGAGACCGACGCGCCGATCTTGGCGTACACCGGCTTGCCCGTCTTGATCAGTTCCTGGGCGACGTACTTGGCCTGGTTGATCGGAATGGCGAAGCCCAGGCCGATGGAACCGGACTGGCCGGTGCCGAAGCCGCCGTTGCCGGTGGACTGGATGGCGGAGTTGATGCCGATGACGTTGCCCTGGGCGTCCAACAGCGGTCCACCGGAGTTGCCCGGGTTGATCGAGGCGTCGGTCTGCAGGGCGCTCATGTACGAGGCCTGACTGCCGGTGCCGTCGCTGGAGGCCACCGGGCGGTTCTTCGCGCTGATGATGCCGGTCGTCACCGTGTTGGACAGGCCGAACGGGGCGCCGATGGCGATCGTCGAGTCGCCGACGGCGACCTTGTCGGAGTCGCCCAGCGTGAGGGGCTTCAGGTTCGAGGGGGCGCTCTTCAGCTTGATGACCGCGACGTCGTAGCCCTGGGCGTGACCGACCACCTCGGCGTCGTACTTCTTGCCGTCCGGGAAGGTCGCCGCGACCTTGCCGCCGTCCACGGCATCCGCCACCACGTGGTTGTTGGTGACGATGTGCCCCTGGGTGTCGAACACGAATCCGGTGCCGGTGCCGCCCTCGCCGCTGCGGCTCTCCGCCTCGATGGTGACGGTGCTCGGCAGCGCCTTGGCCGCCACCGCCGCGACCGTGCCCGGGTCGCGCTTGACGTTGCCGCCGCTGGTGGACGACGAGACGGTCGTCGAGCCGTTGCCGTCGTCGTTGTTCTTGGCCAGCGTGTAGCCGAGGCCACCGCCCAGGCCGCCCGCGACCAGCGCGGCCAACAGGACCGTGGCGACCAGGCGGCCACGCCTGCCGCCCTTCTTCGGCGCCGGCTCCTGGTACGAGGAGCCCCATCCGGCCGCGCCATCACCGGCGCCGCCGCCGTCGTACGACGGGGTGCCCGGCGCCGGGGGCGGGGGCCAGGAGGCGTCGGGCGGGGAGGAGGCTCCCGCGGGGGCTCCCACCGGGATTCCCTGCGGAGGGCCGACGGGGGGCTGGTTCTGGGCGCCGTAGCCTCCCTGGCCCGCATGGCCCGCGTGGGCGGCCTGGGCGGCGTGTCCGGCCGGCTCGCCGTATCCGCCGCGGTCGCCACCGTCCCCGTATCCCGGGTACTGCGACGAACCGTGGCCCTGTGCCGTACCGGGCGCGTTCGGCGGTACCGGGGGCAGCGGGGTCGTCGAACTGCCCCCGTCCGGAGCCGGGCGCTCCGGGGGTGCCTGAGCAGCGGGAGCGTCCACCGGCGTGGGCGGTACGGACGGGGCCGGGGGTACCGATGCGCCCTCGCTTGTGCCCTCGTTCTCGGTGCTCACAGCTCTCTCTCCTCGATCCACGGCTGTTGTTCCAGGTCGCACTCGGTCACGCTCATTCACACTCGATCACGCATGTCGACGAGTCCGGCGCGCTTCAGCTGTGCATGTCTCTTTGTACGACGTCAGTTTTTCTCATGGGCCGTCAGGGCACCGTAAGCCGTTCCTGTGGGTGCGAGACCCTTCCTTATATAGGGCATTAATCACTAAGGGTGCACCAATCCCATGCCTCCGATCAGACCTCAGCACCGTCCACGCCATCGACACCCACGCGATCGCACAGGTACCCCCACGCGATGGCACCATGACGCAGTGACCCATGCACGCCAGCACCCGACCCAAGTCGTCGCCCACCGCGGAGCCTCCGAGGACGCCCCCGAGCACACCCTGGCCGCGTACCGCAAGGCGATCGAAGACGGTGCGGACGCGCTCGAATGCGATGTACGCCTGACCGCGGACGGTCATCTCGTCTGCGTTCATGACCGCCGCGTCAACCGTACGTCCAACGGTCGCGGCGCGGTGTCGGCGCTGGAGCTCTCCGATCTGTCCACCCTGGACTTCGGCTCCTGGAAGACCCGTGACCCGCTCGGAGGACGGGGCGAGGAGCCTGACTGGGAGTACGGGCCGGAGGACCGGGAGGCGACCTCCGTCCTCACCCTGGAGCGGCTGCTGGAGCTCGTCGCCGACGCCGACCGCCGGGTGGAGCTGGCGATCGAGACCAAGCACCCCACGCGGTGGGCAGGGCAGGTGGAGGAGCGGCTGCTGCTCCTGCTGAAGAGGTTCGGCCTGGACGCACCCGGCGCCCCCGAGGAGTCCCCGGTACGCGTGATGAGCTTCTCCGCGCGGTCACTGCATCGTGTGCATGCCGCCTCGCCCACCCTGCCGACGGTCCACCTCATGCAGTTCGCCTCGCCCCGCCTGCGCGACGGGCGGCTGCCGGAAGGGGTGCCGATCGCGGGCCCCTCGATCCGGATCGTCCGCAGCCACCCCGCGTACATCGAGCGCCTGAAGCAGTCCGGCCACCAGGTACACGTATGGACCGTGAACGCCTCCCAGGACGTGGACGCCTGTGTCGCTCTCGGGGTCGACGCCATCATCACCAATCGCCCCCGCGCGGTGCTCGACCAGCTCGGCCGCTGAGCGACACAGGGCGGATCGGCCATGCCGTCCGCGCAGGACTCTTGACCACGGACCCCCTCTCACCCCATCCTCACATCTCGGCCACATCGACTAAATCCAGCCACTCGATCACGGAGAGTGCTCCGGCGCATTCGATGCGTGCTCGATTGTTTCGAGTGCTTCACCGCACACGGACTGGCCGGTTTCCGGTTCAGACCCATGGGGCATTCACACCGTGGCGTGGGGCGAAGGAGGTCTCGGGGGTGGCGTTGGTGGTGGCACAGGAGGTGCCCACGTCGTCGAGCATGGCCGTACCCCATGGCCCTGCGGGCGTGGGGAAAGCGAGGCGTCGTATGTGCCTGCAGTTGCGCGACGACGGCGTGGCGGACACGGTCATCGACGATGCCGTACTGATCCTTTCCGAACTGCTGAGCAACGCGTGCAAACACGGCAGACCCTTGGGCGACGCCCCGGCCGGGGACGGCGACGTCCGCGCGGCCTGGCGGGTGGATCCCTGCGGCCGGCTGGTCGTGGAGGTCACGGATGGCGGAGGCCCGACCCGACCGGCACCGGCGACCCCGTCGGTCACCGCGCACGGCGGCCGAGGGCTGAACATCATCACGGCGCTGGCCGACGACTGGGGCGTACGCGACGAGGTACCGGGCGAGGTCACGGTGTGGGCCGTCGTCCATGGCGACGTGCACGACCCGGACGCCGGGCACCGGCGCGACGACTTCGCCGCGCGGGTGACAGCCCCCACGGTGTCCGGAATGTCCGGCCCGGAGTTCGTGGACGCCTTCGACCACCTCGACTGACGACGCACGCGCGCGGCGATCCCCACGACCACTCCGCGCGGTCATCCACCGTCGGCCACGGTCGGCCGCCTCACAGCCGTCTCACGGTCGGCCTCGCACGGACCCGGTCCCGTACGGCTCGCGCGTTGTCCATAGGGTCCCGTCAGCCACGTCGTGAACGACTAGGCTCCGCCCGTACGAGACGAGCCGTAACCGGGAGACACCCACGATGGCCAAGAAGCGCCCTCAGACCAAGGCCAAGCGCCCGCAGCTCACGGACGGAGAGATCCCGGTCGTCGGCGCCCGCGAGCCCTGCCCCTGCGGCAGCGGTCGCCGCTACAAGGCCTGCCACGGCCGCACCGCCGCGCACGCCGCGACCGAACTGGTGCACCGCCCGTTCGAAGGGCTGCCGGGCGAGTGCGACTGGGTGGCGCTGCGCGAACTGGTGCCGGCGGCCACCGTCGAGCTGCCCCTCAAGGACGGCCTGCCCGACGGCGTCCCGTCGGTCACCCTGGCCACCGTGCTGCCAATGGCCTGGCCCGCGCTGCGCCGTGACGACGGCTCGGTCCTCCTCGGCCTGCAGAACGACACGTCGTCCGGCGACATCAGCCGCGACCTCGCCGACACCCTCCAGCGCGCGCTCATCGCCGATCCGGGCACCCCGGTGCAGGCCCGCCGCGCTCCGGCCGACGGGCCCCGGCTGCAGGATCTCCTCGACCCCGAGGGCGCGTTCGAGCCGGTGGTGCACAGCGGCTTCGAGTTCTGGGTCCCCGACCCGGAGAACGCCACCCCGGACGTGACCGCCTCTCTGGAACGGGCCAACGCGGCGGCCATCCCGACCGTCAAGCTCTCGGGCGTGGACTCCGCGTACTGGTGCGAGACACCCGAGAAGAACCATCTGCGGTGGGTCATGCCGCACCCCGAGGAGCAGCTTCTGGACGCCTTGGCACGACTGCACGCGGCGGGCCGCTCCTCCCTCGGTGAGGGGACCCGTCTCGTGGGCTCCTTCCGCGCTCACGGACTCACCGTCCCGGTCTGGGACCTGCCCAGCGGAGTCGGCGCCGAGGACGTGGAGAAGCCGGCGGCCGAGTTCGCCGAGCGCCTCGCCTCGGCCCTGGCCACCGACGCCCCGCTCACCGCCGACGAGCGCCGCGCGCGCGGGGGCCTGACCAACCGTCAGGTCACCCTCAACTGAGGCACGGGCACGCTCCCCGGTCGTGCTGACTGCCCGGTCAGTACGACCGCCCGGCCCGCATGACCGGCTTCATTCACAACTCCCGGTGAAGACAAGCCAGTCGATGACCGGAAAAGCTGAGATCGAATTTGCTAACAGCCGATCTCTTGTTACCGTTCCAGTAGCCCGGTTGCTGGTGCATCCCCCGTCGCCAGCAACCGGGTCTTTGTGTGACCACTCTTCTTCACAGAACGCGGTCGCATGTCGACCACCGTTTCCCCGGCCGGCTGCTCCCGGAACGCAGCACGACAGCGACCCGCGTCCGGCCCGGTTCCCGAACTCCACGTCTGCGTAACCGGCGTGCAGTACCGCTCGAAGCCGCCCCACCGAGGCTCAGGTGGAGGCCGTGGGAACCATGGAGACGGTGAAGCCGCCAGATACCGCGCGGCGACAGGAAGCGCCGGACGCCGCGCGGCTCGGCAGCCGCTACATCTCGGGCGCGCTCACACCCGCACGGGTGAGGGCCTCGACCACGGCGTCCACCACGGCCTCGACATCGGGCACCCAGGGCGAGGCCGAGCCGGGCAGCGGCGCGCGCTCCCAGCGGACATCGCCCAGGCCGGTGGTGGACGGGGGCAGGGCGAGGTAGCCGCCCTCGCCGTGAAAGCGGAGGGAGCCGGGGACGAAGTCCTTGGCGTACAGCAGCTCGCCCAGCTGCTCCAGGGAGTACGGCTTGACCAGGATCGACCAGCGGTCCGCCGAGGCGACGACCGGGCCGAGCCGCATGCCGAGCCGGTCGAGGGCGCCCAGGGCCCGGGCAGCCGGCACGGCGGGCAGGGAGACAGCGCAGGGCGCCCTGCCCCCAGTGGCCAGGATGACGGGCGCCGTGGGCCGATTTCCCCACCACCAGCGCACCATGCGCGCGTCGGTGGTGGCGGCGAGGAGCCCGGGGTCGAAGGGATGGGCGCCCGGCACTGTGCATCCGGGGTTCGGGCAGCCGCAGCGGGACCCGCCCTGCGGGTCCGTCGCCACACCCGGGAGGAGCGGCCACTGCCAGTCCGAGGCGAAGGTCAGGGCCGCTTCGATCAGCTGGGGCCCACTGTCGCCTCGCCGGGACAGGAGCCTGCGTCGCCTTCCGAGGATCTCGCGCATGAGCGCTCGTTCCTTTCCGTTGCACGCCTGGCAACACCGTGGTCCACATCACAACATGAGTCGATCACTGCACTGTGCGTACCTACTGTGCGTACCTGTTGGCGCATCACACCCCTGCACCGGGCAAGGGGAGCCCCTGTGGGCCGAGCAAGGACTGCCTCCGCGGCCGTACCACCCATACTGCGCGTCGATCTGAAGCACGGGGGTGGCGTGGGGGTGGCGAAGTCTGGCGTTTACCGTCGCGCGTGTTTCTCTCCGCCTCCGCCACGGGAGGATGGGGCACGGTCGTCGGTGGTTAAGACGCCCGGGTCCGCCGCCAGGTTCCCGGGTGATTCCCAACCACCCCTGGCCTTCTCCGAGTACGTACCCATCACGACCGCTGTGACGCTCCGTCGAGCGAGCCCAGTCGACCGCAATCAGCCTCCCCCTGAGGCAGTTTCAAGCCAAGTTTCATTTTCGGCAAGAGGGTGGGATCGAGTTCCCTTCGGACTCCCTCCGGACCCACGGACACCAGGAATCCCAGCAGGACAATGCTGGACATCTCCTCACGAGAACGTGTACATGTGGAGACACTGCTGGCGACGCAGGATGACATGGGGGTTTGCGATGCTTTTGAGCAGTCCGTACCGGCAGGAAAGCCGGACGCCATGAACGCCCCGCACCCTCCGAAAGTGGCTGGAATCGATTCAACGGTTCCAGCCCCCGCACACACTGTCGCGTCCGTTGCTACGGGTACCTCCCCGGCCGCCCCGGCAAACCCCCCGAACGCACCGGGCGCGTTTCTGCAGGACCGACTCGCGGGATGGGTCTCCGACCTCACGACCCTCCATGAGCTGACCGAACACCTGGCCCGCACGAGCTCCCTCGACGAGGGGCTCCAGGAATTGCTGCGCGCCGGCGCCGCCCTGGTGGGCGCCCGGCGCGGTCTCGTCGTCCTGGAACCCTCCGACGGTCGCGGCCCGGACACCATGATCGGTCTTGGCCTGGCCCACGCCGATCTCGGCCACATCGAGACGATCCCGCGCAGCGCGGTGCCGTACGGCAGGATCCTCGACGGACTGCCCGGCACCGCCGACGGCATCGCCGTACCCGACCTGCTCGCCGAGAAAGGGCTCGACCCCCGGCACCGCGAGGTCGCCGCCCGGCTCGGCTATGCCGCGAGCTACACGCTGCCCCTCACCCCCGAGGCCGCGTCCGACACGGACACCACGCAGGCAGCGGAGGCGGCACTGCGCCTGGGCGCCGCGGTGTGGCTCTACGACGAACCCGCCGAGCCGTCGGAACGCCAGCGACACCTCATCGGCCTCTACGCCCGGTACGCCGCCGAGCATCTCGCCCGCCTCCTGGAACTCGAGCGCACGCGTACGTCCATGGCCACCCTGTCCGAGGAACTCCTCCCCTCACGCCTGCCCCGGATCCCCGGCGTCCAGCTCGCCGCCCGGCGCCGCACCTCCCCGTACGGCGGCGGCGACTGGTACGACGCGCTGCCGCTGCCGGACGCCGCCCTCGGTCTCGCCGTGGGGTCCGTCACCGGGGCCGGGCCGAGCGCGGTCGCCGCGATGGGGCGGCTGCGGGCGTCCCTGCGCGCGTACGCCGTGATGGAGGGAGAGGACCCGGTCGCCGTCCTGTCCGATCTGGAGCTGCTCCTGAGGCTCACCGAACCGGCCCGGTCGGCCACCGCGCTGTTCGGCTACTGCGAACCCTCGCTGCGCAGGATCACGCTGGCCGGTGCCGGGCACAGTCCGCCGCTGCTGCTCGGCGAGCACCGCACGGAGTTCGTGGAAACGTCGGTCTCGGCCCCCCTGGGCATGCTCGCCTGCTGGGAGGCGCCGAGCCTGGAGGTCCAAGCGGAACCGGGAGAGACAGTTCTGCTCTACACCGACGGGTTGCTGCACCGTACCGGCGACCCCACCGACCGCGCCTTCGCGCGGCTGCACGCGGCTGCCGCCGGGGTGCCCCAGGCGCTGCGGCGCGACCCCGGAGCGATCGCCGACCACATCCTGCGCACCGTGCTGCCCGAGGGTACGGAGACGACGGACTCCACGGAGGACGTCGTCCTGCTGGCCGCGCGGTTCGAGTAACCGCCCCGGGCGGGGCAGAGGAGGCGGTGCCGGACAGGCGGGAAGATGCCGGTTCGCCGTACTGGTTCGCGGCGTCGGTTCGCGACCGGCTCGGTTCCCGGTCCTGTGCCCGTGCGGCGCCCGTTCCTGTGCCCGCTCCCGTCGCCCTCCGCGCACCTTCGGTAACAGGCCCTTCCCCCCAGTGACCGTTTCGTCGGTAACCGTACGATGGAAGAGGTCCCCCGGCCCGGACGAAACCGACACCCTGGGGGAGGTCCAGAGCCTTACCGAGGAGGATGACCGCTGTGGCAGAAGAGCTCCCGACCGCGTTCGACGAGGCCGCCGACAGGCCAGGCCCGGAAGGTCCGGAAGCCGCGGTGGGCCCGGAGACCGGTGAGGAAGAGCCCGTCAAGCAGCGCAAGAACGGCCTCTACCCCGGCGTGTCCGACGAGCTGGCCGAGAACATGAAGAGCGGCTGGGCCGACACCGAACTGCGCGGCCTTGAGCCGATCCCCCAGGCCGCGGAGACCGCCGCCCGCCGCGCCGCACTGTCCGCGCGCTTCCCGGGTGAGCGTCTGGTCGTCCCTGCGGGCAACCTGAAGACGCGGTCCAACGACACCGAGTACGCCTTCCGCGCGTCGGTCGAGTACACCTACCTCACCGGCAACCAGACCGAGGACGGCGTCCTCGTCCTGGAGCCGACGGCCAACGGCCACCAGGAGACGATCTACCTCCTGCCCCGCTCGAACCGCGAGAACGGCGAGTTCTGGCTGGACGGCCAGGGCGAGCTGTGGGTCGGTCGCCGCCACTCCCTCACCGAGGCCGAGAAGCGGTACGGCATCCCCGCCGCCGACGTACGCGAGCTGGCCGGTGCCCTGCGCGAGGCCACCGGCCCGGTGCGCGTCGTGCGGGGGCACGACGCCGGTATCGAGACGGCCCTGACCGACAAGGTCACCGCCGAGCGCGACGAGGAGCTGCGCGTCTTCCTCTCCGAGGCACGGCTGGTCAAGGACGCCTTCGAGATCGGCGAGCTGCAGAAGGCCGTCGACTCCACCGTGCGCGGCTTCGAGGACGTCGTGAAGGTCCTCGACAAGGCCGAGGCCACCAGCGAGCGCTATATCGAGGGCACGTTCTTCCTGCGCGCACGGGTCGAGGGCAACGACGTCGGCTACGGCTCCATCTGCGCCGCCGGCCCGCACGCCACCACCCTGCACTGGGTGCGCAACGACGGCCCGGTCCGCTCCGGCGACCTCCTGCTGCTCGACGCCGGTGTCGAGACGCACACGTACTACACGGCGGATGTCACCCGTACGCTGCCGATCGACGGCACGTACGGCACGCTGCAGAAGAAGATCTACGACGCCGTGTACGACGCCCAGGAGGCCGGTATCGCGGCGGTGAAGCCCGGCGCCAAGTACCGGGACTTCCACGACGCCGCCCAGCGGGTCCTGGCCGAGCGGCTCGTCGAGTGGGGTCTGCTCGAGGGCCCGGTGGAGCGAGTGCTGGAGCTGGGTCTGCAGCGCCGCTGGACACTGCACGGCACCGGCCACATGCTCGGCCTGGACGTCCACGACTGCGCGGTCGCCCGTACCGAGACGTACGTCGACGGCACCCTGGAGCCGGGCATGGTGCTCACGGTCGAACCGGGCCTGTACTTCCAGGCCGACGACCTGACCGTCCCCGAGGAGTACCGGGGCATCGGTGTCCGCATCGAGGACGACATCCTGGTGACCGAGGACGGCAACCGGAACCTTTCCGCCGCGCTGCCCAGGCGGTCGGACGAGGTCGAGGCATGGATGGCGGCCCTCAAGGGCTGATCGCCGATCGAGGGGCTGATGAACCGCTCGATGGGCTGATGCGCGTACTGCGGCCGGCCACCCGCGCGGGGTGCCCGGCCGCACCCTGATCAGATGCACCTGATCAGGTGCACCGTGATCGGGTTCGGTGCGATTCGGTTCGGTGCGATCGGGTGTGCTTCCGCGCGCCCGCGGATTCTCGTTCCTGCGGTGAGGTCACACCGCCATCAGCGGCGCGCCCTTCCGCCATTTGAGAATCTTGTCGAAGCTCACCACGGCGCCGCCCCGATCGGGCTTGTTGCCGATGTGGACGTGGTCGGCGAGCTCCTGGATGAGACAGAGGCCGCGGCCGTGTTCCGCGTCGTACGGCGCGGGGCGGGCCGGCGGGTGGGCGCGGCCGTCGGCCACGGCGGGAAAGCCGGGGCCCGCGTCGGCGACCTCGATACGGCACTTCTCGCCCTCGAGGTAGGCGGTCACCCGATACGCCTCCGAGAATCCTCCCCAGGCGGCGCCCCCGCCGTGCTCGACGGCGTTCGCACAGGCTTCGGTGAGGGCGACGGAGAGGTCGTAGGAGATATCGGGGTCGACGCCCGCGGTCTCCATCGCGCCGAGCAGAAGGCGACGCGCGAGCGGCACGCTCGCGGCATCACGGCGCAGATGGAGTGACCACCAGATGCTCATGCTCCAGCCTCCTGGCCGCGGCTCGACATACCGTTACCTATTGCCCTGCGTACACGCTTGTAAGCGTCCCGCTGACGTGATAACCCCCATATGGCGGGTGCGCCGCGGAGCCGACCGGTGTATGTAGGACACCTCGCCACATAAGCGATCTTCCGGTCGTAGCTCTCCTTGCGGACCTGCCGTACGGCGGCCGGAGGCCCAGTGCGATGATGAGCCCGCCATGACTGCCCCCCATCCGCACACGGTGCGCTCCGGACACGGGCTCCGGATGCTGCGGGCCGCGGTGTTCGCCGCGGTCTGTGTCGTGCTGGCCGGGGCAGGCCATACACTCGCCTCCCGCGCCGCCCTTCCGCTGTGGACGCTCGGCGTCGGATTCCTCGGGGCCTTCGTGGTCGCGGCACCACTCGCCGGACGTGCGCGGTCCCTTCCGGGCATCGCCACCCTGCTGGCGGTCTGCCAGACGGTGCTGCACACCACGTTCGGCCTCGGCCAGCACGGCGCCGCGACCACCGCGAACGCCTCGTCGTCCGAGTCCGTGTCCGCAGCCATGTCCGACGCCTCGCTGATCGAGCGGGCGGCCCGGCTGCTGTGCGGTGCGGGCACGGCGGCCATCAGCCCCGCGCAGGCGCAGCGCGTCCTCATCGACGCCCGGATCCACCCGGACACCGCCGATGCGGAGAGCACGGCCGGCGGCATCCATGGAGGGCATGTTCAGGACGGCGTCCTGACCCTCGCCGCGGACCCCTCGGCCGCGGCCTCGTCGATGCCGCTGCTGCCGTCCCTGCCGATGCTGCTCGTGCACGTCCTCGGGGCGCTCGCCACCGGCTGGCTGCTGCGCCGCGGTGACCTGGCTCTGCTGCGGCTCACCGAACTGTCCGCGCACGGCGTCGCCGAGGGCGCCCTCGTCCGGTCTCTTCGCGCGGCACTCGCCCTGGTGCTCGCCCTGCGCGCGGGTCTCCCGGGGGCTCCGCAGGTGGCCCCGGGCCGGTTGCGCACCGTACCGGCGGTGCCGTCCACGCCCCGTACCACCGCACTCCAGCACACGGTGATCCGCCGGGGTCCGCCCCCGGCCGGTACCGCACTCGCCCTCGCCGCCTGACGCGCCCGGGCCGCCACTCCGCCACCGCCGGACCTCCGGCCGGGAGAGGGTGCGCCCGCGTGCGGCACGGCACGCGCGTGTGCGCCCGCTTTCCCTGCGCGCTTCCCGCGTACTTCTGGCTCGCTCCGCTCGTACTCTCCTCGTACGACAAGCCGTCCGTGGCCCGGTCGCCACCGACGGGCGGAGACGCACGCACCGTACGCACGTCCCTGACCGTCAGTGAAAACCAACTGAAGCGGAGTGCTTCTGCCATGAAGGCTTCTCGTATCGCCGCCGTCGGCGCCGTCGCCGGTGTCGCCGTCCTCACCCTGTCCGCCCCCGCCTTCGCGCACGTCAGCGTGCAGCCCGAGGGCCAGGCGGCCAAGGGCGGTTACGCGGTCGTGAACTTCAAGGTCCCCAACGAGCGCGACGACGCGTCGACGACCAAGCTCGAGGTGACCTTCCCGACCGACCACCCGCTGGCCTCCGTGATGCCACAGCCGATCGACGGCTGGGACGTCAAGGTCACCAAGTCCAAGCTGGACAAGCCGCTGGAGATGCACGGCAAGAAGATCGACGAGGCCGTCAGCAAGGTCACCTGGACCGCCGACGGCGACGGCATCGAACCCGGCTTCTTCCAGAAGTTCCCGGTGTCCGTCGGCACACTGCCCGAGGACGCCGACGAACTGGTCTTCAAGGCGCTGCAGACGTACTCCAACAAGGAGGTCGTCCGCTGGATCGAGGTGCCGCAGGAGGGCCAGGAGGAGCCCGACTTCCCGGCCCCCGTGCTCGCCCTGGCCGAGGCCTCCGCCGACGGTCACTCGCACGGCGCGTCGAACGACAAGGCCGACGACGCCAAGTCCGACGAGAACACCGAGAACGCCTCCGCGGAGACCACCGCGGCGGCCGACTCCGAGGACGCGGGCGGCACGGACACCACCGCCCGGGTCCTGGGCATCATCGGCATCGTGGTCGGTGCCGCGGGTGTCGCCTACGGCGTACTCGCCGGGCGTCGGCGCGCCGACGCCTGAGCCTCCCTCTGTTCAAACGGCGCGCACCGGGGCCGCCCACGGCCCCGTGGAGCCCCGGTGCGCGCCGGAGCACCTACATTCTGGACACCACACCATGCGCAAGAAGACTTTCGTGGCAGCGGCCCTGCTCGCCGTCGCCACCCTGACCCTCTCCGCCTGCGGCAGCGGCGACAGCGGCAAGCCCATCGCCGTGGTCTCCGAGGAGGCCGGCGCGGAGAAGGCCGCCACGGTCCTCGACAAGCCGTTCGAGAAGCCGGACCTCGTCCTCACCGACACCCAGGGCAAGGAGTACGACTTCCGCGCGGAGACCGCCGGCAAGCCCACGCTGGTCTACTTCGGCTACACGCACTGCCCCGACGTCTGCCCGCTGACCATGAACAACCTCGCGGTGGCCAAGAAGCAGCTGCCCCAGGACCAGCAGGACGAGCTGCGGGTCGTGTTCGTCACCACCGACCCCGAGCGGGACACTTCCGCCGCGCTCGGCAAGTGGCTCAAGGGCATCGACTCCCAGGTCGTCGGCCTGACCGGCGACTTCGACACGATCCAGGCCGGCGCCCGCACCCTCGGCATCTCGATCAACGCGCCGCGCAAGGACGACAAGGGCCAGGTCGTCTCCGCCCACGGCACCCAGGTCATCGCCTTCTCCCCGAAGACCGACGGCGGCTATCTCCTCTACGGCGAGGACGCCACCGTCGAGGACTACACCGCGGACCTCCCCATGATCATCAAGGGTGAGAACCCGTGAGACGGCTTGCGGGGAAGCCTCATGCGGTGAGGCGGTCCGAGGCGAAACCTCTCGCGGGGAGGCGGCTCACCGGGAAGCGACCCACCGGGAAGCAGCCCTTTGGGAGGCCGCACGCCTTCGCGGCGGTGGCCGTCGCCGGGGTGCTGACCCTCGCCGGCTGCGGCGGCTCGGACTCGGACAGTTCGGGATCGGGCGGCGAGGCGGACCTGTCCGTCGGCTCCGCGTACATGCCGCAGCCGGTCTCGGACATGGCGGCCGGCTTTCTCGTCATCAGCAACAAGGGCGGCGCGGCCGACCGGCTGACCTCGGTCAGCAGCGACGCCGCCAACCGCGTCACCGTGCACGAGACCGTCGACGGGGCCATGCAGGAGGTCGACGCGCTCGACATCCCGGCCCACGGCAGCCTCGTGCTCGAGAGCGGCGGCAATCATCTGATGTTCGAGCAGCTGACACGGCGGCCGAAGCAGGGTCAGAAGGTTTCCGTCGAGCTGCGTTTCACCCATTCCGACCCCGTCACGGTCGAGATTCCGGTGAAGCCGGCCACCTACACCCCGAAGCACGGACACTGAGGGAGAAACCCCTGTGACCCAGACCATCGCCCCCCGCGTCCGGATCCTGGTGCTGCTGTTCCTGGCCGTCACCGGCGCGCTCCTCGCCGGGGCCGCTCCCGCCTCCGCGCACGCCGCGCTGACCGGCAGCGATCCCCGGCAGGGGACGGTGGTCGACGAGGCCCCCGCCCAGGTCTCGCTCACCTTCTCCGAACCGGTCGCGGTGAGCGACGACGCCCTGCGTGTCCTCGATCCCAAGGGCGAGCGGGTCGACAAGGGCGACCCGGCCGCCGCGAGCGGCACCACATACACCGTGCAGCTGTTCGGCGGGTTGCCCGACGGCACCTACACCGTCACCTACCAGGTGGTGTCCGCGGACAGCCATCCCGTCGCCGGCGCCTTCACCTTCTCCGTCGGGGCCCCCTCGGAGACCTCCGTCGAAGCCTCCGTCCAGGCCTCCGACGACGGGCTGGTCGGCTCGCTGTACGGCACCGGACGGTACCTGTCGTACGCCGGGTTCGTGGTCATGGTCGGCGGGGCCGCCTTCGTGCTCGCCTGCTGGCGGCGCGGCTCCGGGGTACGGGCGGTGCAGCGGCTGGTCGTCTCCGGGTGGCTCGCGCTCACCGCGGCCACCCTCGCACTGCTGCTCCTGCGCGGTTCCTACACGAGCTCCGGGAAGGTCGGCGACATCTTCGACCTGACGCTGCTCAGCGAGGTGCTGCAGACCAAGACCGGCGCGGCGCTCGTGTCACGGCTGCTGCTGCTCGCCGCGGCGGCGCTGTTCATCGCGGTGCTCTTCGGCGCCGCCCAGTATCAGCGGAACGACGAGGAGAAGCGGGACCTGTCCTTCGGGCTCGCCATCGGAGGAACGGTCGTGGCGGCCGGGCTCGCCGCGAGCTGGGCCATGTCCGAGCACGCCTCCCAGGGACTCCAGCCGGGCATCGCGATGCCGGTCGACGTCGTCCACCTGCTGGCCGTCGCCGCCTGGCTCGGCGGGCTCACCGCCCTGCTCGTCGCGCTCTACCGCGCACCCGCCGACACCGCGGTCGACACGGCCGCCGTCCAGCGGTTCTCGCGGCTCGCGTTCGGCAGTGTGGTCGCGCTGGTCGTCACCGGGATCTACCAGAGCTGGCGGCAGCTCGGCTCCTGGTCGGCGTTCACCGACACCCGGTACGGGCAGTTGCTGCTCGGCAAGATCGGGCTCGTAGTGGTCATGGTCGGGATCGCGTACGCCTCCCGGAGGTGGACGGCCCGACTGGCGGAGCCCGGTGCGCCGGTGACGCTCCGGGAGGAGCAGGAGGAAACCGTGGCGGCGGCGTCGGCCGCCAGGGGTGGGACAGGACAGGAAGGTGCCGGGGCCACCGGTACCGGGAAGGCCAAGGCCGGTACGGAGAAGGCCGCGGCCGCCTCCGCAGCCTCGGCCGACACCGACACCGACACCGACACCGACACCGAACGGGAGAGGCCCGCGGCCGACACGCGGCCTGCCGAGGTCCGATCGGAGAAGTCGGGGGCCGGGGCGAAGGCCGGCGGGGACTCCGCGCGGGCCGCGCAGCTCGCCCGGCAGCGGGCCGCCGTGGCGACCGCCCGGCAGAAGCGACTGCGGGACTCCGACCCGAACCGCTTCGGGCTGCGTCGCTCCGTGCTCGCCGAGGCCGGTATCGCCGTCGTCCTGCTCGCGATCACCACCGTGCTGACACAGACCGAACCGGGGCGTACGGAGCAGGAGGCCGAGACGGCCGCCCCGTCGTCCTCGGCCCCGTCGTCGCCCTCGTCCTCGTCCACCCAGGGAACCGGCGCGGTGACCCTGAACATGCCGTTCGACACCGGCGGCAAGGACAGCAAGGGCGTCGTCACCATCGACCTGGACCCCGCGCGCGTGGGTGGCAACGACATGCACGTCTATGCGGAGCGGACCGACGGCAAGGCCTTCGACGTCCCCGAGATCAAGATCGCCCTCACCCTTTCCGTGAAGGACATCGGGCCGCTGCCCGTCGTCCCCGACCGCATCGCCACCGGACACTGGACGGCGAGCGGAGTGCAGATCCCCATGGCGGGCGACTGGACCGTCGAGGTGACCGTGCGGACCTCCGACATCGATCAGGTGACCGTCTCCAAGAACGCACAGATCGGCTGAACCACCATGGCTGACCAGTCCATTTCGGAGGCCCGCACCCCCGCGGCGCCGGAACCCCGGGAAGGCGCCGCCGCACCCACCGACCGGGAAGGCATCTCCCGGCGCCGTCTGCTCGGCACCGCCGGGGCCACCGGGCTCGTGCTCGGTGCTGCGGGCGGTGCCGTGGGCTACGCCGCCGCACCGGCCGAAGCCACCCCGCTGTCCTCCGTGGGTGAGGGCCGGGCAATGTTTCACGGGAAGCATCAGCCCGGTATCACCGAAGGGCTTCCGGCCCGCGGTCATCTCATCGCGTTCGACCTCGCGCCGGGCGCCGGGCGCAAGGAGGCGGCTGCCCTGCTGCGCCGCTGGTCGGACACGGCTCGGCGGCTCATGGCAGGCGAGCCGAGCGCCGACGGCGACACCGGTGTGGCACAGGACGCCGGCCCCTCCTCCCTGACCCTCACCTTCGGCTTCGGCCACAGCTTCTTCGCCCGCACCGGACTGGAGAAGCAGCGTCCGGCGGCTCTGGACCCGCTGCCCGACTTCTCCTCGGATCACCTCGACAAGGCCCGCAGCGACGGCGACCTGTGGGTACAGATCGGCGCCCATGACGCCCTGGTCGCCTTCCACGCACTGCGCGCCGTGCAGAAAGACGCCGGTTCGGCGGCCAGGGTGCGCTGGCAGATGAACGGGTTCAACCGCTCACCCGGCACCACCACCCGCCCGATGACCGCCCGCAACCTGATGGGCCAGATAGACGGCACACGTAACCCCAAGTCGTCCGAATCCGACTTCGACCAGCGGATCTTCGTACCGGCGAACGGCGCCCCCGCCTGGATGGCGAACGGCTCCTACGTGGTCGTACGCCGTATCCGCATGCTGCTCGACGATTGGGAGAAGCTCGCGGTCAAGGAGCAGGAGGCCGTGGTCGGCCGCCGCAAGTCCGACGGGGCACCGTTGTCCGGAGGCACCGAGACCTCCGAGATGGACCTGGAGAAGACGGACTCCGCGGGCAATCTGGTGGTCCCCATCAACGCCCACGCCCGGATCACCCGCCCCGACCAGAACGGTGGCGCGGCGATGCTCCGGCGCCCGCTCTCGTACCACGACGGCATCGACCCGGACGGCGTGCCCGACGCGGGTCTGCTGTTCGTCTGTTGGCAGGCCGACCCGCTGCGCGGCTTCGTGCCGGTGCAGCGCAAACTCGACCGGGGCGACGCGCTGACGCCGTTCCTCCGGCACGAGGCGAGCGGACTGTACGCGGTGCCGGGCGGCGCGGCGGAGAACGAGTATGTGGGGCAGCGGTTGCTGGAGGGATGAGGCGGCCCCGCCTCACTCGCATGCCACTCGCACATCACTCCCGGGAGGACATCCGGGGATGCCCTCGGCGTGGGCCCACTAGGGTGA
Source organism: Streptomyces incanus (assembly GCF_042656345.1). Classification (NCBI taxonomy): domain Bacteria; kingdom Bacillati; phylum Actinomycetota; class Actinomycetes; order Kitasatosporales; family Streptomycetaceae; genus Streptomyces; species Streptomyces incanus. The sequence continues at coordinate 54,113 of NZ_JBHSPC010000086.1, read as the reverse complement.
GGTCATGCCAGCGAGCTATGCGTATCTCGGCCCCGAGGGCACCTTCACCGAAGTCGCCCTGCGCACTCTCCCGGAGGCGGCCACCCGGGAGCTGATCCCGTACGTGTCCGTACAGTCCGCGCTCGACGCGGTACGCGCCGGGGAGACCGAGGCCGCGTTCGTCCCCATCGAGAACTCCGTCGAGGGCGGCATCACCACCACCCTCGACGAACTGGTCGCGGGCACCCCGCTGACGATCTACCGCGAGGTGCTGCTGTCGATCACCTTCGCGCTGCTCGTCCGCCCCGGCACCAGACTGTCGGAGATCAAGACCGTCACCGCCCACCCCGCCGCCCAGCCACAGGTCCGCAACTGGCTGAAGAAACACCTCCCGGACGTCGTCTGGGAATCGGCCGCCTCCAACGCGGACGGGGCCCGGCTGGTGCAGGAGGGCCGGTACGACGCGGCCTTCGCCGGCGAGTTCGCGGCGGCCCGGTACGGGCTGGAGGCCCTGGAGACCGGGATCCACGACGCGGAGAACGCCCAGACCCGCTTCGTCCTGGTCGGACGGCCCGCACGCCCCGCCGCACCCACCGGGGCGGACAAGACGTCCATCGTGGTGTGGCAGCGCGACGACCACCCCGGCGGCCTGCGCGATCTGCTGGGCGAGTTCGCCACGCGCGGCGTCAACCTGATGCTGCTCCAGTCCCGGCCCACCGGTGCCGGTATCGGCAATTACTGCTTCTGCATCGACGCCGAGGGCCATATCTCGGACCGCAGGGTGGCCGAGACGCTGATGGGTCTCAAGCGGGTCTGCCTTCAGGTGCGCTTCCTCGGTTCGTACCCGCGTGCGGATGCGGGGCCGGCTGAGGTACGGAAGCCGCGGCCCGGAACCTCGGACGACGAATTCGCGTCCGCGGCGGACTGGGTGGCGCGCTGCCAGGACGGCCGGTTCTGAAATCCTCGGCCCCATTAGTCCTATTTTCTGATTTTCGTTATCCACAGAAGTTATCCACAGGCCAACTTCTCGATCCGGGGACAAGTCGACAGCGTTGTGCCGTTCCGTCGACAAATCCCCCTGCGATCCATGATCGCGTTCACTCGCCCGGCGGACACCCTTCGTTCACCCTTTTCCTTTCGTCAACCCTTCGGGGTGACCGCTTTCCGCCTGAAAGTGGAGGTAGGGGAGAGTTCGTGACGGGAATCCTCGCCTCCGGTCGCACGTTCCGGAATGCCTCATTCCGAAATCCACAGACTTTCTTCACACCCTGTGGATAACTTTCCACACCCTGTGGACACCTGTGGACAACCGGACCTCGAATCCCTTTTCCGCAAGGGATTCGAGTTCACGGGCAGCACGCGAACCGGCCCTTCCCAGGGAGTGGGCCACTCTCCTCGGCCCCGATCGACGCCAAACGGACCCTCGGGACGCCCCATGGCGACTTCTGCTCAACCTCTGTGGACACATTGCACAATTCACCCATAACGGGGTGTGAGTGGCTCCGGTGGAATAGTGAGTCGTGGGGCGTCACCACGCACCGGTAGCCTTGACCGCGTGATTGACCTTCGCCTGCTCCGTGAGGACCCCGACCGTGTGCGCGCTTCGCAGCGCGCCCGTGGAGAGGATGTCGCGCTCGTCGACTCCCTCCTGTCCGCCGACGAACGGCGCAGGTCGTCCGGCGTCCGCTTCGACGAGCTGCGCGCCGAACAGAAAGCGCTCGGCAAGCTCATCCCCAAGGCGACCGGCGACGAGAAGGCCGAGCTGCTGAAGAGGGCCGGCACCCTCGCGGCCGACGTCAAGGCGGCCGACGCGGAGCGGGACGCGGCAGCGGCCGAGACACAGGAGCTTCTGGGCAGGCTGAGCAACCTCGTCCACCCCGACGTCCCCGTCGGCGGCGAGGAGGACTTCGTCACGCTGGAGACGCACGGCACCGCCCGCGACTTCGACGCCGAGGGCTTCGAGCCCAAGGACCACCTGGAGCTCGGCCAGATCCTCGGCGCCATCGACGTCGAGCGCGGCGCCAAGGTCTCCGGGTCGCGCTTCTACTTCCTGACCGGCGTCGGCGCCCTGCTCGAGCTGGCTCTGGTGAACGCCGCGATCGCCCAGGCCACCGAGGCCGGCTTCACCCCGATGCTGACCCCGGCCCTGGTCCGGCCCCAGTCCATGGCGGGCACCGGCTTCCTCGGCCAGGCGGCCCAGGACGTCTACCACCTCGAGAAGGACGACCTCTACCTGGTCGGCACGTCCGAGGTGCCGCTCGCCGCGTACCACATGGACGAGATCATCGACGCCGACCGGCTGCCGCTCCGCTACGCGGGCTTCTCGCCCTGCTTCCGGCGCGAGGCCGGCTCGCACGGCAAGGACACCCGCGGCATCTTCCGCGTACACCAGTTCGACAAGGTCGAGATGTTCTCCTACGTCACTCCGGAGGAGTCGCAGGAGGAGCACCAGCGGCTGCTGGAATGGGAGAAGCAGTGGCTGACGTCGCTGGAGCTGCCGTTCCGCGTGATCGACGTCGCCTCGGGCGACCTGGGGTCCTCCGCCGCGCGGAAGTACGACTGCGAGGCGTGGATCCCGACCCAGGGCAAGTACCGCGAGCTGACCTCGACCTCGGACTGCACCGAATACCAGTCCCGCCGGCTCCAGATCCGCGTCAGGGACGGCAAGCAGGTGCGCCCGCTCGCCACGCTCAACGGCACCCTGTGCGCCGTGCCGCGCACGATCGTGGCCATCCTGGAGAACCACCAGCAGGCCGACGGCTCGGTGCGGGTCCCCGAGGTGCTGCGTCCGTACCTGGGCGGCCGGGAGCTCCTGGAACCGGTTGCCAGGTGAGCACGCCGTTCCCGTACCAACTCATCGCCACCGACCTCGACGGCACGCTGCTGCGTGACGACCACTCGGTCTCCCGCCGCACCCGGGACGCGCTCGCCGCGGCCACCGCGGCGGGCGCCGCCCACATCGTCGTCACCGGCCGCGCGGTCCCCTGGACCCGGCCCATCCTCGACGACCTCGGCTACCAGGGCCTCGCCGTCTGCGGCCAGGGCGCCCAGGTGTACGACGCCGGAGCGCACAAGCTGCTCACGTCGGTGACGCTGGACCGGCAGCTGGCCGGGGTGGCACTGGCCAAGATCGAGGCGGAGGTCGGCCCGCTGCACCTGGCCGCGAGCCGCGACGGTCTGGACGGCGAGGTGCTGGTCGGCCCCGGCTACGAGGTGACGGGCAGACTGCCCTCGACGCCGCTCACGGACGCGTCGGATCTGTGGTCGGCGCCCCTGAACAAGCTGTACATACAGCACCCGACCCTCACCGACGACGAGCTCGCCGGGGTGGCCACTCTCACCGCGGGCGGTTTCGTCACCGTCGTCATGGCGGGCGAGGGCATCGTCGAACTGCTTCCCCTCGGCCTGTCCAAGGCCACCGGGCTGTCCCTGGCCGCTCGTCGGCTCGGGGCGAAGGCCGCGGGGACGATCGCCTTCGGCGACATGCCCAACGACATCCCGATGTTCGCCTGGGCCGCGCACAGCGTCGCCATGGCCAACGCCCACCAGGAACTGCGGGCGGTGGCCGACGAGGTGACGTCCTCCAATGAGGAGGACGGGATCGCGGTGGTGCTGGAGCGGTTGCTGGGCTGAGGACGTGACGCCCCCACTGAGCCGTTCAGGAACTGGAGGGCTCAGTGGGCGGGTTCAACGTCTTGCGGAGGATGCACGAATCGAACGTGCGCGGGCTTTCGCCCGACCGCGGCTTAGCAAGCCGGTGCCTTACCTCTCGGCCAATCCTCCGGGTGGGCGGCCCACGCGGCTGATGCGCGTGCTCGAAGCGGCCGCCCCGGGCAGCTCCCCGTGGGGCGGACTCGGCGAAGGAGCAGGAACTACTCCGGAGCCCGCCGTCGGCTGCCCTGGCAGGAGCTGGACGTACTGCCGTGCATGGACATCGTCCCGCTCCTCTCCCGGATCACGACACCGGACGTTCCCGGCTATGCGGACACCACCACTCTGCCCGCCGGGCGAGCTGGGTGCCACTCATTTAGGGTCTGCCGTCTGGATCATGCCAAGGACGCGGGGCGAGGGCCACGAGGGCCCTGCCGTCCTCGTCGTCACCGGGACGGCCGGCCGCCCACCATCGGCCGCCCTGCCGCGCTCACTCCCGGCGGCGGCGCCACCCGCGTCGGCATGCCTTGCGGAAGAACCGGGCCCGCCGGCGGCTCGTCGGAGCGCCAGGGCTGCGGCTCCGGCTCCTCGTGCCGCCGGCGTTCGGTCAGCATGCGGGTGCGGGCGGACGGCTCGGCGGTCTCCGCAGCACGGATGAAGGCATCGTCCAGGACCACGTCGTCCGGGACGGTGGAGCCGCTGTCCGCAGCCTCGGTCTCGGCCTCGGCGTCCCGGTCACGGGTCCGGTGGTCCGGCCCGTGGTCCGGCCGGTAGTCCGCGGCCCGTGGTCCGGCTCGTGACCGGGTGGGTCGTCGGGCCCGTGGACGGGTCGGTGGGCAGGTCGGCCCTCGCCCTCGTGCTCCCGTCGTTCGTCGTGCCCGGCCGCCCCACCCGCCATCGCGATCAGCCCTTCCGTCGGATCGTGAGCCGCAGCCCTCGGTGTCCCCGTGCCCGGTGTGCCGGAGCGGAATGAGGTGCGGAACGGGGTGAGGTCACTCCTCCCCGGCGAGTGTCAGCGTGCGCAGCTTCTGACCGGCGTACCAGGTGGCCAGGACGGTGACGACGACCAGCAGGACCGTCGCGGTCGTGAGACTGACGTCCGAGGTGACCAGATCGCCGCCGGAGACCTTCTGGGCCACCGCCAGCGACCACTGCTGGACGCTCAGCGTGCGCGCGCCGGGCACCAGGGAGCCGAACAGGGCCTCCCAGACCAGCGCGTAGACCAGCCCGAACACCACCGCGTGCCGGGAGACGGTGCCGAGCAGCAGGAAGAGTGCCGCGTACGCGATGGAGGCGACCAGCGCGGCCACCGTGTAGGCGACAGCGACCTGCTGGCCGTTGCCGTTGAGGATGAAGCCGGCGATCAGGGTGGGCACCGCCGAGAAGACCATCGTCACGGCGATCGCCACGATCAGCTTGGTGTAGATGATCGTGGGCCGCTTGATCGGCTTGGACAGCAGGTACACCACCGAGCCGTCGTCGATCTCGGGACCCATCGCGCCGGTTCCCGCGATGACACCGATGATCGGCACCATGGTGGCGAGTGCCAGCCCGCCGAGCACGTCGGCCGCGGTCTGGTCGTCGGCACCGGCGAGGGCGCGCACCGCCACGGAGATCGCGATCAGCAGCAGGGGCAGGGCGCCCAGGATGAGGGCCCGGCGACGGCCGAGCAGGGCCCGGTAGGTGAGTCGGGCGACTGTGGGGTCGTACATGGTTCGGCCTCCTACGCCGCGACGAGATACGAGAAGACGGACTCGAGGGACTCGTCGGACGGCGAGACCGTGAGCAGGCGGATGCCGTGGTCCTTCGCGACCCTGGGCAGCAGGGACGTGAAGCGGGCGAAGTCGACGGCCTGGATGCGCAGGACGCCCTCGCTGTGGTCGACCTCGATGCCGGACGTGGACGGGTCGGCGATCAGCGCGGCCGCGAGGGCGCGGTCGTCGCTGGAACGCACCAGGTAGCGGTGCGGGCGGTCCGTCATCAGGCGGCGGATCTTGCGGAAGTCGCCGCTGGCCGCGTGCCGGCCGGCGACGACGACCTCGATGTGCCAGGCGAGCTGCTCGACCTCTTCGAGGATGTGGGACGAGAACAGCACGGTGCGGCCCTCGTCGCCCATGCGCCGCAGCAGGTCCATCAGCTGCATGCGCTGGCGCGGGTCCATGCCGTTGAACGGTTCGTCCAGCAGGAGCAGGGACGGCTCGTGGACCAGTGCGGAGGCCATCTTCACGCGTTGCCGCATGCCCTTGGAGTACGTGACGATCTTGCGGTCCTGCGCGTACTCCATCTCGACCGTCGCCAGGGCCTGCTGGGCCGCCTTGGCACCCAGTCCGTGCAGTTCGGCGTTGGCGACGACGAACTCGCGGCCGGTGAGGAAGTCGTACATCCCCTCACGCTCGGGGACGATGCCGATCTGCCGGTAGATCTTTTCGTTGCGCCACACGGTCTGGCCGTCGAGGGTGACAGTGCCGGTGGAGGGGGCGAGGAAGCCGCCCATCATGTTGATGAGGGTGGACTTCCCGGCACCGTTGGGGCCGAGGAGGCCGGTGACGCCGGGGCCGATGGTCATGGTGATGTCGTTGACGGCGACCACGTTGCCGAACCAGCGGGAGACGTGGTCGATGGAGAGCGTGGTCACAGGCCCACCTTCCGGTAGCGGCGCGTCAGAAGGCCGTAGCAGGCCGCGATCAGGCCGAGGGTGATGAGGACGTACACCACGCCCTCGCCGTTCGACGGTCCCGTTCCGCCGGGGAAGGTGGTGCTCGCGCCCAGGAAGGCGGACTGCACACCGTCGATGAGGGTGACCGGCGAGAACAGGCCGATCCAGGCGATCGCCTGGGAGCTGTCCTGGACGTGCGCGATCGCCTGGAGAGTGGAGACCGCGCCGTAGGAGATGGTCAGCACGGCGATCACGGCGGCGATGCCGAAGCCGCGACGCGGGGTGATCGCCGCGATGACCAGGCTGATGCCGGCGAAGAGCAGTGAGAGCAGTGCCACGGAGACGAGCCCCTGCGCGAACCCCTTGGTCTGGTCGGTGAAATCGAGTTTGGCCAGCAGCGCGCCCACATAGAGCACCAGTAGGGGAGTGGCGGTCAGGATGAACAGGGCCGAAGTCAGGGCCGCGAACTTGGCGCGTACGTAGTCGGCGGTCTCGATGGGACGCGAGAAGTACAACGGTACGGTCTTGAAGCGCAGGTCGCGCGAGACGGACTGGGGTGCCTGCGAGGCGATGTACAGGCTGATCACGGCCTGCATGATGATCGCGTAGCGGGTGTAGTCGACGGGCAGTTCCTTCGCCTTGGTCGCCACGGCGACGGCCACCATGATGGCGGCGGGGATGCACATCACCACGAACAGCAGCATCGGCAGCACCTTGGACTTCGCCGAGCGGCCGAGGCCGTAGGAGCCGCGCAGGGACTGCGAGTACAGCGAGAGCCTGGCGTAGGAACGGCCGAGGCGGGGGCCCTCGTAGGAGCGGTAGCCGATATTGTGGATCCGGGTCTGGTCACCCGACGTCGGTGCGGGTGTCTGCAAGGGCTGCTCAACCGCCATGGCCGACCGCCTCCTTCCGCTGCTCGCCGTTGCCGGCCCCGGTGTTTGTACCTGTACCTGCGTCCGTGCCCGCGACGGTGTCCGTGTTGTTCGTGAAGACCTCGGAAATGTGGTGGCGGCGCTGTTCCATGCGCACCAGGCCGAGTCCGAGGTCGGCGATCACGTCCCGCACCAGGTCGTAGGTCTCCTCGCCCCGGGCGGTGAGCAGGAGAACGTGTCCGGAGCCCGGCAGCCCGCTGCCGTCCTGGACGGTCACCCCGCGCGCGTGGAGCGCTTCGCGCACCGCGCGGGTGCCGTCGGGGTGCTCGTCGGTGTCGGTGACCTCGATCGCGAGGGTGGTCGTGTTCTGCGTGAAGTCCGTGGTGGAGCTGGAGCGCAGCAGTTTGCCGCCGTCGACGACGACCACGTGGTCGCAGGTGCGCTCGAGTTCGCCCAGAAGGTGTGAGGTGACCAGGACCGAGATGCCGAAGTCGGTGTGGATGCGGCGGATCAGGCCGAGCATCTCGTCGCGGCCGACGGGGTCGAGGCCGTTGGTCGGCTCGTCCAGGAAGACCAGGTCCGGGTCGTGCACCAGGGCCTGCGCGAGCTTCACGCGCTGCTTCATGCCGGTCGAGTAGCCGCCCATGGGGCGGTAGCGCTCCTCGTACAGACCGACATGGCGCAGGGTGTCCGCGGTGCGCTCCCGCGCGGCGGTGGGCGGCAGGCCGGACATGCGTGCCATGTGGACCACGAACTCGGTGGCCGAGACGTCCGGCGGCAGGCAGTCGTGTTCCGGCATGTAGCCGACCCGCTCCCTGATGGCGGCACCCTCGGTCGCGACGTCGAGGCCGAGCACTTCGGCGCGGCCCTCCGTGGCGGGGGAAAGACCCAGAAGGATCTTGATCAATGTGGACTTGCCGGCTCCATTGGCCCCGACGAGCCCGGTCACACCGGGCCCGACGTCCATGGAGAGCCGGTCAAGCGCGGTCACCCTGGGGAACCGCTTGCTCAGGCTTTCGGTCGCGATCACAGTCACGTCCCCGACATTAGTGACCCGCACCACGCGGGTCGTCAGCCCGGAGAGCCGTCTTGGCATCCCCCTCTGGTTGTACGGGCCCGTAGGGGCTCCTCCCGCCGGGAGCTGTCCGCGGCCGGGAGTCTCCTCTTGGTCCGGCCTCCGGTGAGTTGCCGGATTCGCCGGTGTCACGCTACGGACACGGAGCGCAGTCGACGGTGCGGACGCATGGCACAGCAGACGGGTGCGGACGCGTGGCACAGCCGTGATGCGGCGTCCGCCGGTGGGAACGGCGCGGGAGAGCCGTTCGGGCTCGCCCGTCGGCGCGGGGCGGAGGAGGAGTGACGGGCTTGTCCGGAACAGTGCTGCGGCGCGCGCGTGAGCGCCGGGTGCGCACGGGCGGCGTCACAACGCGGGTGTCGGCCTGGCCGGCTCCTTCTTCGACACCACTCCGGAGGACTGGAAACGGGTTCTCGACGTCAATCTGTGGGGCGTGATCCACGGTTGCCGGCTCTTGGGAGCGCGTATGGCCGAGCGCGGGCAGGGCGGTCACATCGTGAACGTGGCGTCCGCCGCGGCGTACCAGCCGTCCCGGGCGCTGCCCGCCTACAGCACTTCCAAGGCGGCGGTGCTGATGCTCAGCGAGTGCCTGCGCGCGGAGCTCGCGGGGCAGGGGATCGGCGTGACGGCCGTCTGCCCCGGCATCGTCAACACCGGCATCACCTCCAGCGCGCGCTTCGCGGGCGCGGACGCCGAGGAGCAACAGCGCCGCAGGCGGCGGGCGGCCCGCCTCTACGGGCTGCGCAACTATCCTCCGGAGAAGGTCGCCGCCGCGATTCTGCACGCGGTGGCGCGGGACGACGCGGTGGTACCGGTGACCCCGGAGGCACGCGGCGCGTACGTGTTGGCGCGGTGGATGCCGTGGGCACTGCGCAGGATCGCTCGGGTGAAGCCGTCGGTATGAGGCCGCTGGTGTGAAGCCGCCGGTGTAAGGCCGCGACGAGGGCCGGCCCGAGGCCCGCGTCAGCCGACGGGACGGGACCATCCGGGAGCCGCCGATACTGTTGTCCACAGGGTCGGCCGACTCCGCTGTGGATAAACAGACTTTGCTGTGGATCAAACATCCCGGGCAAAATCAATCGCGTGATTCACATCTCTCCCGGCAGGCTGAGCGGATGGACGAAAGACGCACCGTGAAGGTGTCGAAGTACATGGCCAGGCATCTGCGCCATCAGCCCGAGGCGATCGGACTCACCCCCGATGAGGCCGGCTGGGTCGGGATCGACGCATTGATCGCCGCGGCGGCCGCACACGACTTCCGGTTCACCCGAGCGGAACTGGACCACGTCGTCGCCGCCAACGACAAGCAGCGCTTCGCGGTCGAAGGCACCCGGATCCGCGCCAGCCAGGGGCACAGCATCGAGGTCGACCTCGGACTGCCGCCGGCCACCCCACCGCCGTACCTCTTCCACGGCACCGTCGCCCGCCACCTGGCCGCCATCCGCGCCGAAGGTCTGCTGCCCATGAACCGGCACGACGTGCACCTCTCCGCCGACCGCGCGACGGCGACCCGCGTGGGTGCCCGCAGGGGCCGCCCTGTGGTGCTCTCCGTGGACTCGGCCGCCATGCACCGCGACGGCCGTGTCTTCCGGGTGAGCGCGAACGGCGTGTGGCTGACCCACACCGTGCCCCCTGGGTATCTGCGGTTCTCCGAGAGCCACTGACGCAGCGGTTCCCCGACGGCCGACGGCATTGCATGATCAGCGGTATGGAACATCTGCCCACCACAGAGGCCGCCGTCACCGCCCTCCGGGCGCTCGCGGACGGGTACGGGCGCGAGATCGAGGTCACCCATGACATCGGCGCCGACCAGACATCACGCCGCACCGCGGCGGGCGTGGGCGTGACCACCGACCCGGACGGCTCCCTCCCCCATGAGGCCTACGTCGAGTTCGGCGGCCTGCCCCGGGTCGGCGTGCGGCTCTATCCCGAGGACGACGCCCTGATCGACGTGGAGGGGGTGGAGTGCCCCGACATCCCCCGCGACGAAGTGCCCGCTTTCCTCCGCTCCGTCTTCGACGGCCTCGCCCACGTCCGCAGACGGAGCTTCCCGCCGGGCCACTTCCTGATCGTGCCGCTACCCGGAGACCGGACGCACAAGGAGTTCATCCCCATGATCGTCCTCACGCCTTGGCTGAGTGCGCGCGTGCGGTGATCGCTGGACACGTGGCGACCGTTTCACGTGAAACACCTGGGCACCGGGTCCCGCGAGCCCGGCATGATCCAAACGACAGGTCCTGGGCTCGACGGCATGAGTCTGCGCTGAGCACCGTGATCCTCCCGTACCGCCGCTGGAACGAGGGCAGCCGTTCGGTGTGGGAGCGCGCCGAGAAACTCGGCTTTCACACGGGACACACCTCCGACCACGTGTTCTGGCGGACCTTCCGGGACGGCCCCTGGTTCGGCGCGGTACCCACGCTCACCGCCGCCGCGACGGCCACCGAACGGCTCCGGCTCGGCACGCTCGTCACCTCGGTCACGTCTTGTCCACCCACCACGAGCTGAACCGGGCAGACACCACCGCTGGTTCGGCCCCACGGAAATCCCAGCGTGCGGCACGGGGCGGAACGAGGTCAGGTGTCGTACCGAGCGTCGACGCCGATGGACCCACCCATGTGAAGGGGCGGCTCTTCCCGCCCGGCTGGCGGCTGGTCGTCCCGCTCCCCGGTGATGAGACGTACGAGAACTCGCGCCTGGCGCCCCGCTCATGCCCTGGAGGAGCGGCAAGGTTCGCTGACCGACGGATCCGGCGGAACCACCGGGGTCCGTTGCGGACCGCCGGGCGGATGACCCCACGTGCCGGACGAATCCGTCACCGTGTCCGGGGAAGACGGGCGGGATGGGAGAGATCCGGGTCGGAACCTGCTCGTGGACGGACAAGGCGCTGGTGTCCAGCGGCTGGTATCCGACAGGCCACCGCGACGCGGAGGGCAGACTGCGGCACTACGCCACACAGTTCCCGGTGGCAGAGGTGGACTCCACCTATTACGGGCTGCCCAGCACCCGTAACAGCCTTCTGTGGACCGACCGCACCCCTGAGGGCTTCCGGTTCGACGTGAAGGCGTTCTCCCTGCTCACCGGGCATCCGACACGGCCGGAAGCGCTACCCGCCGAACTACGCCCGATCCTCGCACGGCAGCGGGGGCGGGCAGGCATCGATCCCGGACTGCTCGACGATGTGTGGGACCGGTACAGCGCGGCCCTCGAGCCGTTGCGCGCATCCGGCCGTCTGGGGACGCTGGTCTTCCAGTTCCCGCACCGGCTCGTGCCGGGGAGGCCGGCGGTGGAGTTCCTGCGCCGGTGCCGGGAGCGTGCCGCGGGATGGCCGATGGCCGTGGAGTTCCGACACCCCGGCTGGTGGCGCGAGGAGCACGTCGATGCGACGACCGCCCTGCTGACGGAGCTGGACACGGCCGCCGTGGCCGTGGACATGGTGCAGACGCTTCCCGCTTCCGTACCACCGGTCATACGGGTCACCACCCCGCAACTCGCCCTGGTGCGCTTCCACGGTCGCAACAGCGCGTGGGGGACCGGCACCAAAGAAGAGAGGTTCCGCCACTCGTACACGCCCGGAGAACTCTCCGAGTGGACACCGCGCGTCCGCGAGATGGCCGAGCAGGCGCGGGAGGTCCACGTTCTGTTCAACAACTGCTGCGGTGACGCCGCCGTCCGCGCCGCGCAGTCGATGCAACACCTGCTCGGTCTCTCGTAGGCTCGTCCCCGTGCGACTGAGCACTGTGATTCCGCCGATCGACCGCTGACGCGAGGGGAGCCGCGACAAGTGGCGGCGCGCCGAGGAGCTGGGCTTCCACGCCGCCTGCACCTACGGCCACCTGTCCTGGCGCAGCTTCCGGGACGGCCCCTGGTTCGGCGCGGTACCCACGCTCACCGCCGCCGCGACGGCCACCGAACGGCTCCGGCTCGGCACACTCGTCACCTCAGTCAAGCCTTTTTCGCCTATCGCGACCTGAGCAGGGAGGATTCCCACCAGACGGCGAATGGTGGGCGATCGTTCGCCATCCCCGCGCGACGACAAACCCCAGCGAAGCCGGGGCCGATACCCACAGGCACCGGAACACCGCGGGTGACTGCTGTGGCCGTCCTCAGATGCCGATGAGCCGGACACGGTCGCCGCACAACCGGGCCATGCCGTCGACATCGGAGGTCAGCATGGCCACCGGGCCCGGCTGACGCAGCGCCGCCTCGACGACGTAACCGGAGGCGTTGTCGGTGAGCTTGCGCCGTTCGGCGACCTGACCGGTCGGCAGCGTCACCGTGATGCGTGTCGTGTCCGCCCTGCCACGGGCGTACTGCGATATGCGCTCTCTCGGGTCACCCCGGTCGGCGGTTCCCTCGCCCATGGCCGAGGCCCCGGCTGCCCGGCGCATCAGCCAGACCGCGGCACCACCGACGTACCGGGCCGGTTCCCGCGAGTGAAGGCATGACCCGAACTTGCCGGTGGGTGACGGAACGTGGTGAAGTCCGTTGGAGAGCAGGGCTGTGACGCCCACCGGGCAGACGACGGGTCAGAATCGAGTGGCACAGATCACCGTACGAAGGTCGCCCAAGACCTCCATGAGCGCGCCGCCCCTGGCCACGAGCGAGGCGACGGCCTGGGCACGGGCTCTGCTCGATGAAGGCTGGGCGGCGGTCTTCCTTCCCGGAGAGCCGGCCCGACTGGGACGGCTGCTGCTCTGGAAACCTGCCGGGACGACCGGCGGGGACGGCATGCCGCCCACGGGCGTGGAGACCGATTCGGTAGAGCTGGTGTTGCCGCACGGCCGCTCGGTCAGACGCCGCGAAGTCGCGGGCTACGCGCTCCCTACGGCCCTCGCCGTCGCCGCGCTGAACGGCTCCCGGCCGCCGCACCCGGCCGCCATCGCCTGGCAGGCCACCGCCCGCTTCGCGCTGCGGCTGCTCGCCGACGGACGACTCCATCCCGCCCTCACCCCCGCCGGCTACGACACCTGGCGGGCGGGCCCCTTCACCGCCGCGCAGCGGCAGACGCTGGACGCCCTCGCCGCCGCCTTCCCGCCCCACGCCCACTGTCTGCCCGAGCCCGGTACCGCCCCACTGCGGATCGCGGAACCGGCCGCGTTGGTACGCCAGTTCTGCGATGCGGTCGCCGACGACCTGGTCCGTACTCCGGCCGCGTCACTCGCCATGGGAGCGCTGCCGTACGCCTGGCGCGAGACGCGTGCCGTGCCCGCCCTGCGCGAGTGGGCCGAGGAGACCGCCGCCGCGTTCACCGCCGAGGTCGGCGTCTCCCTGCGCGTCGACCTGCCCGAGGGGCGGCGCCGACAGTTCCGGGCCGCCCTGCAGTTGCACACCGCGGCGGATCCGGCGCTCGTCGTCGAGGCCGCACGGCTGTGGAGCAAGCCGGCCGAAGTGGAGCGGCTGCTCGGCCCGCGCGCCGAGACCGAGACGCTGCTCGCACTGCGCCGCGGTGCCCGTGTCTGGCCACCGCTCCAGCGGCTGCTGAAGGACGCCGCACCCGACGCGCTCCGGCTGACCGACGACGAAGCCTTCGACCTGCTGGGGGATGCCACCGACACGTTGCGCGCGGCCGGTATCGACGTGCACTGGCCGCGCGAGCTGGTCAAGGCGCTCACCGCGACCGCGGAGATCGGGCAGCGCACCGCCCCTGGCTCCAGCGCGGGCGGTCTCCTCGACGCCGACGCCCTCCTCGACTTCCGCTGGCAGGTCTCGCTCGGCGGCGAGCCGCTCACCGAGGCCGAGATGGACGCCCTCGCCGAGGCCCGCCGCCCCCTCGTCCGGCTACGTGACCAGTGGGTGGTCGCCGACCCGAAGCTGGTGGCCCGCGCCCGGCGCCGCCGGATGGAGCCGCTCACCCCCATGGAGGCGCTGAGCGCCGCGCTGACCGGCGAGGTGGAAAGGGACGGCGAGTCGATCCCCTGTGAGGCGGTCGGCGCGCTCGGCGGCCTCGTCGCTCGTATCCGCGATCCCGAGTCGCGTACTCCCGCCCCACAGCCCGCCGCGCTCAAGGCCACACTGCGCGACTACCAGAAGCGGGGCCTTGCCTGGCTGGCCGAGATGTGCGGACTCGGTCTCGGCGGCTGCCTCGCCGACGACATGGGCCTGGGCAAGACCATCACTCTCCTCGCCCTGCATCTGCACCGCCAGTCCGACCCCGCCACCGCGGGCCCCACGCTCGTCGTCTGCCCCGCCTCCTTGCTCGGCAACTGGCAGCGCGAGGCGGCCAGGTTCGCGCCCTCCACTCCCGTGCGCCGCTACCACGGCGGCGACCGCCACCTCGACGACCTGGCCGGCGACGAGATCGTCCTGGTCACCTACGGGGTGCTGCGCCGCGACCGCGCAGTCCTCGCCGAGGCCGCCTGGTCGCTGGTCGCCGCCGACGAGGCCCAGCACGTCAAGAACCCCTACGCCGTCACCGCCCGCGAGCTGCGCGCCCTGCCCGCCCGTGCCCGCGTCGCCCTCACCGGCACCCCGGTGGAGAACAACCTCTCCGAACTGTGGGCGCTCCTCGACTGGACCACACCCGGACTCCTCGGCTCGCTCACCGCGTTCCGGGACCGGCACGCCCGCGCCATCGAGTCGGGCGAGGATCCCGAGGTCGCCGAGCGACTGTCCCGTCTCGTCCGTCCGTTCCTGCTGCGCCGCAGGAAGTCCGACCCGGGCATCGCGCCCGAACTGCCGGCCAAGACCGAGACCGACCGCGTCGTCTCGCTGACGGCCGAGCAGACCAGCCTGTACGAGGCGGTGGTCCGCGAGACTCTGGCGGAGATCACGGCATCCGAGGGCATCGCCCGCCGTGGCCTGGTGCTCAAGCTGCTCACCGCGCTGAAGCAGATCTGCAACCACCCGGCCCAGTATTTGAAGGAGCACAGCCTGCGCCAGTCCACGCCGCTGCGCGGCCGCTCCGGCAAGCTCGACCTGCTCGACGAACTGCTCGACACCATCACCGCCGAGGGCGAGTCGGTGCTGGTCTTCACCCAGTACAAGCAGATGGCGACCCTCCTGGAGAAACATCTCGCCGAGCGCGGCATCCCCACCCTCTTCCTGCACGGCGGCACCCCCGTCGTACGGCGCGAGGAGATGGTGGAACGTTTCCAGCGCGGTGAAGTGCCGGTGTTCCTGCTGTCGTTGAAGGCCGCGGGCACCGGACTCAACCTCACCCGCGCCACCCACGTCGTGCACTACGACCGCTGGTGGAACCCGGCCGTCGAGGACCAGGCAACCGACCGCGCCTACCGCATCGGTCAGGACAGGCCCGTCCAGGTGCACAAGATCATCGCGGAGGGCACCGTGGAGGACAAGGTGGCCAAGCTGCTCGAATCCAAGCGCGCGCTCGCCGACGCCGTCGTCGGATCCGGTGAGGCCGCCCTGACCGAACTGTCCGACGCCGACCTCGCCGAACTCGTCGCCCTGGGGAGGCAGTCATGAGCCCCTCGCTGCCCGGCCCGCGCCGCGCGCCCGCCCGCGGCAGGCGCGCCTTCGCCGCGACCTGGTGGGGCCAGGCATGGGTGGCGGCCCTGGAGGACTCCACCCTGGACGCCGGGCGTCTGTCCCGCGGACGCACCTACGCCCGCAAGGGCATGGTCGGCCCGGTCACCATCGCCCCGGGCCAGGTCAAGGCCGCCGTCCAGGGCAGCCGGCCGCGCCCCTACCGCTCCTCGGTCCACCTGCCCGTCCTCACCGACACCCGGTGGGACACCCTGCTCGACACCATCGCGGCCCGCGCCGGGCATCTCGCCGCGCTCCTCGACGGCGAGATGCCCGCCGAACTCGTCGACGACGCCCGCCGGGCAGGCGTCCCCCTGCTCCCGCAGCCCACCGAACTCGACCCGGACTGCTCCTGCCCCGACTGGGGATACCCCTGCAAGCACGCCGCCGCGCTCTGCTACGCCATCGCCGCCACCATCGACGCCGACCCGTTCGTGCTCTTCGCGCTGCGCGGCCGCAGTCGCGAGGAGGTTCTCACCCAGCTGCGCGCACGCCGTACGGCAGCCCAGGAGACCGCCGCCCCACCGGCCCCGACCGGCATCCCGGCCGCCGCCGCATACGCCCACTGGGCCGAACACACCGCCCGGCTGCCCGAACCTCCCGCCCCGGCCGGCCACGCCACCGCGCTGCCTGTCGCCCCGCCCTCCGGCACCGGCCTGGCCACCACGGACCTGGAACGCCTCATGACCGACACCGCCGCACGCGCCGCGCGGATCCTGGCCGGCGACACCGCCGGCCTGCACCTGACCCAGCACCAGGACGCCGTACGCATCGCCGCGAGCAGCCCCGGACCCGAGTGGTTCCACCACCTGATCCAGAACACCGGCACCAAACCGACCGCGTTCGCCCGCCTCACCCGCGCCTGGCGCCACGGCGGCCCCACCGGCCTCACCGTCGCCGAACAGCCGCACACCCCCGACCCGGCGATGATGACGGCCGCCCGTACCGCCCTGACCGCGGCCCTCACCGAGATGGCCACCACCCCTGTCCCCCTTCGGGCCTGGCGCAACCGCCTCACCCTCACCGACCACGGCATCCAGCTGCGCCTGGGTCCCGACGCCCGCTGGTACCCCTGCCTCCAGGACGACGGCGAATGGTGGCCCGCGGCACCGGCCGACGCCGACCCGGTCGCGGCACTGACCGCGGTCTGGCAGCAAACCGGGACGTGACACCGACGGTGGCGAGCACGGCACCGACCGTTACCGAATACCGGATACGGTGGGCAGCCACCACGGATGGGGAGGTCCGGATGAGACAGGGCGACGCCGAATACGAGGCAGCGCTGAACGAGACGATGGAGATCCTTCGGCGCTGGGCGCGGGAAGGCCGTACCGATGGCTGGTACAAGTCCCTCAGCGAAGAGCTGAAGGCGAAGGGCCACCACGTCCACTACCGCGGCCTGATCATCAGCCACCTGCTCGGTGATGCCTGCCGCCGGGACAGCGAGGGGATCGAGCCCATGCTCTCCGCCATCGTGCTCCTGAAGGCGACCGGCAGGCCGGCGGGCCAGTTCTTCGAACTGGCGAGCGGAGCCCCGTTTCACCGAAGGGCAGCGGACTGGACCTGGGAACAGGAGCGCGCCCGCGTCTTCGCGCGCTACCGCGAGAACTGAAGGGCGCCGGTACCGCTCCGGAGGGCACGGACTCGACGCGTACCGACGTAGCCCCAGCCGGTGAGGTCTGCCTCCCCCCCTCGTTCGCAGTCACGGGAGCATAGGGTCCTAGGCATGCGACTGAGCACCGTAATCCTTCCCATCCATCGTTGGAGCGAGGGACAGCAGATCTGGCGGCGCGCCGAAGACCTCGGGTTTCACGCCGCCTACACCTACGACCACCTGTCCTGGCGCAGCTTCCGGGACGGGCCGTGGTTCGGGGCGATGCCCACGCTGACCGCAGCAGCGATGGCTACGCAGAGTATGCGATTGGGTACCCTCGTCACCTCGCCGAACTTCCGGCACCCGGTGACCCTGGCCAAGGAGTTGATCTCCCTCGACGACATCTCGGGTGGACGCGTCACCCTCGGTATCGGCGCGGGCGGCTCCGGTTTCGACGCCACCGCGCTCGGCCAGGAGCCGTGGACCCCGCGCCAGCGGGCTGACCGCTTCGCCGAGTTCGTACCGCTGCTCGACCGGCTGCTCACCGAGGACTCCGTGTCCTACGAGGGCGACTTCTACGCGGCGCACGAGGCCCGCGGCATCCCGGGGTGCGTGCAGCGGCCCCGGCTGCCGTTCGCCGTGGCCGCCACCGGACCGCGCGGGCTACGGCTCGCCGCCCATCACGGGCAGGCGTGGGTGACCACGGGCGACCCCAAGCTGTACGAGAACGGCACACCCGCACAGTCGGTGCACGCCCTTCACGGTCAGATGGAGAAGCTGGCCGATGTCTGTGCCGAGATCGGGCGGAACGTGGCCGGGCTGGACAAGATCCTGCTCACGGGATTCACCCCGGACCGGGGGCGCCCGTTGGAGTCCCTGGACGCGTTCGTCGACTTCGCGGGCCGTCATGCGGAGCTGGGCTTCACCGAGATCGTGCTCCACTGGCCCATCCCCGACTCGGACTTCGCGGCGGACCAGAAGATCTTCGAGCGGATCGCCATGGAGGCGCCGGCCCAGCTGGGCTGAGCGGGCGGCCGGCCGGCCGACGAACCGGACCGACGTCCGGAGCCGATCCTCACCGCCACTGCCGCAACCTCGGCCGCCTCGACCGTTTCGGCAGCTCACCGGGAGCGGTGACCCCTCACATGTGCGGAGTGCCGCACGGCCGTGCGGGCTCATACGGGACAATGGCGGGGTGACCTCAGCGACCGCACAGCCCGAGACCCCGGGCTCCCTCCAGTTCTCGACCTCGCTCGAGCGGGGAGACAGCCCTGTCACCCCGCCGCGGCTCATCGCCACCGACCTCGACGGCACCCTGCTGCGCGACGACAAGTCGGTGTCCCCCCGCACGGTCGCCGCACTGGCCGCCGCCGAGGAGGCGGGCATCGAGGTCTTCTTCGTCACCGGCCGCCCGGCCCGCTGGATGGACGTCGTCAGCGACCATGTCCACGGCCATGGGCTCGCCATCTGCGGAAACGGCGCCGCCGTCGTCGACCTGCACGGCGGCGCCGGTGCCCACCGTTTCGTGAAGGTGCGCGAGCTGGCCCGGCAGAACGCGCTGGACGCGGTGCGGCTGCTGCGAGAGGCGGCGCCAGGCACCGTGTACGCCGTCGAGCAGACCTACGGCTTCAACCAGGAGCCGGCGTATCCGAAGCTGCACATGGAGATACCGGGCGTCCGCGCCCCGGCCGAGGAACTGCTGGCGCCGGGCGGCCCCGCCGACGACGAGCCGGTGCTCAAGGTCCTCGCCCACCATCCCCGACTCGACCCCGACGCCTTCCTCACCCTGGCCCGGCTGGCCATCGGCACCCGCGCCAACGTCACCCGCTCCAGCCCCAGCGCCCTGCTGGAGATCAGCGGTCCCGACGTGTCGAAGGCCAGCACACTCGCCCTGTGCTGCGCCGAGCGCGGGATCTCGCACGAGGAGGTCGTGGCGTTCGGGGACATGCCCAACGACATCGAGATGCTGACCTGGGCGGGCCGTTCCTACGCGATGGGCAACGCCCACCCGGACGTCCTCACCGCCGCCTCGGGGCGCACGGTCGCCAACAACGAGGACGGCGTGGCCGTGGTGATCGAACAGTTGCTGAGCCGATGGCCGTGACCGGATCCGATCACCTGGTGGGTCGACCGCCTCGGATGGGTCGGCCACCTCGGATGGGTCCGGCGTGAACGGCGGAGCGGGCCGGGCCCGGTGCTCGCTCAAAGCGTCAGTCCCCGTTGCGCCAGCCACGACACCGGGTTCACTGCCGAGCCCATCTCGGGTGTGACCCGCACCTCGAAGTGCAGGTGCGGGCCGGTGGAGTTACCGCTGGTCCCGGACTGGCCGATCCACTGGCCGGGCGAGACGCGCTCGCCCTGGTCCACGGCGACGGCGGCCAGGTGGGCGTACTGCGTGTAGTAGCCGCCCACGTGCTCGACCACGATCTCGATACCGAAGGCCCCTCCACAGGACACCTTCACCACCTTGCCCATGCCCACGGACCGCACCGGCGTGCCGATCGGCACCGCGAAGTCCTGGCCGGTGTGCCGGTTCGCCCAGCGTGCACCGCCGCTCCCGTAGGACGCGGACAACGCGTAGGTCTCCACCGGCGCCACCCAGGACCCGGTGAACGCGGTCTCCGGCTGATCGAGCCGCACCGCCCCGCGGCAGGAACCGGCCGTCACCGAGGCGTCCGCCTGACCCTGTAGCTGCCACCGCGCCGTCTCGAGCTTCCGCTCGATGCCGCTCTTGAGGTCGGCGAGTTCCTTGTTCCGCTTCTCCAGTGCCTTCCACGCCTCTTCTGCCTTCGCCTCGTCACGGGCGAGCCGGACCTCGGCGCGCGCGTTCTTCTCGATCGCGTTGTCGAGGCTCAGGTTCGCCTTCCACAAGGCGTGCTGGCCACGCATCATCTCTTCCGGGTCGTCCGCGAGAATCAGGTGCGCGGTCAGCGGCAGCCCGCCGCTACTGCGGTACTGGGACCGTGCGATGCGGCCGAGGTCATCGCGCAGGACCTCGGACTCCTGGCGCTCCCGGCCGAGCAGTTCCTCCAGCCGTCGTACCTCGGTCCGCTGCCGGCCGGCCTGGCGCCGGCCCGCCTCGTACTTCAGTGTCGCCGCGGCCGCCTCCTCGTAGAGTCGCGCCACCTGGGCGCTGGTCCCGAATTCCGGACCGTGGCCCGGAGCGTACGGGCCGTCGCCCTTCCCGTCGGCGGGCCGGGCGGCGAGCACGGCGAGCGCACACAACGGCACGGCGACAAGCAGCGGGTGACGGCGGGTGAGGCGCATGACAGCGATCCTGGCCCCCGCCCCGGCCCACGGTCCTGTTCATGTCGTACGCCTGGGGGACCGTACGACCCGGATGGACCAGTAATACCGCCGAACAGGGGCCCCTCAAGTCGTGATTGACAACTCGTCAGGCATTCTCACGTCACGCACGCTCGTCCCCGGGCGTACCCCTCTCGTCACGCGTGCCCGTCGTGCCCGGTCAGCCCGCCTCCACCAGCTCCACCAAGCGGTCCGACTCCGCCTCGCGTCGCACCATCCGCCGCAACGGCCCGGCCGCGGCGGCCAGTTCCCCGTACGCACCGCGCTGCACCACACGCCCCTCGTCCAGCACGATCACCTCGTCCACCGCCCCGAGCCCGGCCAGTCGGTGGGTGATCAGCAGCGTCGTACGGCCCTCGGTGGCGGCCAGCAGGTCGGCGGTGAGTGCGTCGGCGGTCGGCAGGTCGAGGTGCTCCGCGGGCTCGTCCAGCACCAGCACGGGGAAGTCCGCGAGCAGCGCCCTGGCCAGTGCCAGGCGTTGCCGCTGACCGCCGGAGAGCCGCGCCCCGTGCTCGCCGACGAGGGTGTCCAGGCCGTCGGGCAGGCTGTCGGCCCACTCCAGCAGCCGGGCCCGGGCGAGCGCGTCGCGCAGTTCTTCCTCGGTGGCTTCGCGCTTCGCGAGCAGCAGGTTCTCGCGTACGGAGCTGTCGAAGAGGTGAGCGTCCTGCGCGCACAGCCCGACCAGCCCTCGTACGTCGTCGCCGTCCAGGGCGTACGCGTCCACACCGGCCAGCGTGTACGAACCGGCGCCCGGGTCCAGGAACCGCAGCAGCACCTGTGCGAGCGTCGTCTTGCCGGAGCCGGACGGGCCGACCACCGCGATCCTGCGGCCCTGCTCCAGTGTCAGGTCCAGTCCGGCCAGGGCGTCCCGTTCCTGCCCGGCGTGTCGGGCCTCCAGTCCCTTGACCACGAGCGGGAACGGGGACGCGGGTGCCTGCCGGGGCTGCTCCGGCTCCTGTACGGGCACCGGGGCGTCCAGGACCTCGTACACGCGCTCGGCGCTCTTGCGCACCCTCTGCCGGTGCTGCACGGCGAGCGGCAGCCCGAGTACGGCCTCGAAGGCCGCGAGCGGGGTGAGGACGACGACGGCCAGTGCCACTCCGTCCAGCCGACCGGTGGCCACTGCCTGGACGCCGACGAGGGCCGCGGCCGTGACGGTCAGGCCCGAGACGAGTGCGGTGAGCCCGTCACCGAGGGCGGTGGCGGTGGCGGCGCGCGAGGCGATCCGGGTGAGCACGCCGTCGGCCCGCCGGGTCTCGGCGGTCCGTGCGGGCAGAGCGCCGGCGACCGTCAGTTCCCCGGTCCCGGTGAGCAGGTCGGTGGCACGGGTCGCGAGGACTCCGCGGGCGGGCGCCAGCCTGCGCTCCGCACGCCGGGCCACGGCGCCCGTGAGCAGGGGCAGACCCGCCCCCGCCGTGAGCAGCCCGACCGCGAGGACGGCACCTGCCTCGGGGAGCAGCCAGGCTGTGAAGCCGACCGACAGTGCCGAGACGACGACCGCCGCACCCGCCGGCAGCAGCCAGCGCAGCCAGTAGTCCTGAAGTTCGTCCACGTCGGCGACCAGCCGGGAGAGCAGATCTCCCCGGCGGATCCCGCGCAGTCCGGCGGGCGCCAGCCGCTCCAGCCGCCGGTACACCGCGACCCTGGTGTCGGCCAGCATCCGCAGAACCGCTTCGTGCGACACGAGCCGCTCGGCGTACCGGAACACGGCCCGCCCGATACCGAAGGTCCGGGTCGCCGTGACGGCGACCATCAGGTACATCACGGGCGGCTGCTGCGAGGCCCGGGAGATGAGATACCCGGACGTCGCCATGAGGCCCACGGCGCTGCCCAGCGCGAGGCTGCCGAGCAGCAGTGCGAACGCGAGCCGCCCTCGGCGGGCACCGGACATGGCACGGACGCGGGCCAGCACGCCCCCCGCTCCGGCCCCCGCGACCGGCTCGGCCGACGCCGGGCCTGCGGGGTCGGCGGGCTCGGCCTCCTCCACCCGTTCCCAGTCGAGTGCGGGCAGGATGTCCGCCCGTTCCCGGTCGGCACCGAGGGCGGTGTCCCCGTGCCCGGGCAGCGGCAGGTTACCGGGCGCGGGCTCCGTCAGCCGCACCACGCGGTCCGCCACCGCGAGCAGCGCCGGCCGGTGCGCCACCAACAGCACCGTCCGGCCGGCCGCCAGGCGCCGTACCGCCGCCACGACCTCGGCCTCGGTGGCGCCGTCCAACGCGGCCGTCGGCTCGTCGAGCAGCAGCACAGGCCGGTCCGCGAGGAACGCACGGGCCAGCGCGAGCCGTTGCCGCTGCCCTGCGGACAGTCCCGCCCCGTCCTCGCCCAGTACCGTGCCGGTGCCCTCGGGCAGTGCGTCCACGAACTCCAGTGCGCCCGCGTCCCGCAGAGCCCGGCGGACAGCGTCGTCGTCCGCGTCGGGACGGGCCAGGCGTACGTTCTCGGCGACCGTCCCGGCGTACAAGTGCGGTCGCTGCGGCACCCAGGCCACCTGGCTGTGCCACTGGGCCGGATCGATACCGGTGAGATCCGCTCCCCCGATCCGCACCCGCCCCTCGGCCGGCCGCACGAAGCCCAGCAGCACGTTCAGCAGCGTCGACTTGCCCGTCCCGCTCGGCCCGACGAGCGCGACCGTCTCGCCGGGTTCGACGGAGAAGGACACGTCGGCCACGGCGTCCGCCGACCGTCCGGGGTAGCGGACGGTCACGCCCTCGAAGGACAGGGCGCCCGCCGGCACCGCCCCGGTCCCCGGTGCCGGCACGGGTGTCTCCAGTACCTCGAAGATCTCCTCTGCGGCGGCCAGTCCCTCCGCCGCCGCGTGGTACTGCGTGCCGACCTGCCGCAGGGGCAGATACGCCTCGGGCGCGAGGATCAGGATGAGCAGACCGGTGTACAGGTCCAAGTCGCCGTACACGAGCCGCATGCCGATCGTCACGGCGACCAGCGCCACCGAGAGGGTGGCGAGGAGTTCCAGCGCGAAGGAGGAGATGAAGGCGATCCGCAGTGTCCGCATGGTCGCCCTGCGGTACTCGGCGGTGATCCGCCGGATCGACTCCGCCTGTGCCTTGGCCCGTCCGAACACCTTCAGCGTCGGCAGCCCGGCCACGACGTCCAGGAAGTGGCCGGACAGCCGGGACAGCAGCTCCCACTGCCGGTCCATCCGGGACTGGGTGACCCAGCCGATCAGCATCATGAAGGCCGGGATGAGCGGCAGGGTGACGACGATGATCGCGGCCGAGATCCAGTCCTCGGTGACGATCCGTGCCAGCACCGCCACCGGAACGACCACTGAGAGTCCCAGCTGGGGCAGATAACGCGAGAAGTATCCGTCGAGGGCGTCGACCCCGCGGGTCGCCAGCGCGACCAGAGAACCGGTCCGCTGCCCGGTCAGCCACCCCGGGCCGAGTGCCGTCGCCCGCTCCAGCAGCCGGCCCCGCAGCTCCGACTTGACCGCCGCGCTCGCCCGGTGCGCGGCCAGCTCGGTGAGCCAGCCGACCAGGGCACGGCCGACCGCGACACAGGCCAGGAGCACCAGGGGAGTGCCGAGGTCGGCCACGGCCATGCCGTGCTGGAAGGCGCCCACCACCACCTCGGCGATGAGCATGGCCTGAGCGATCACCAGCACCGCGCCGACGACACCCAGGGCGACCACCGCCGCCAGGAAGAACCGTGTGGCACGGGTGTAACGGAGCAGTCGTGGGTCGATTGGTTTCACGTGAAACACACCTCAGTGCACGGGATCGGCTATGTGCTGGGTGCCGATCCGCTTGCGGAAGACCCAGTACGTCCAGCCCTGGTAGAGCATGACGAGCGGCGCGGCGATAACCGTGAGCCAGGTCATGATCGTCAATGTGTAGTCGCTGGAGGAGGCGTTGGTGACAGTGAGACTCCAGTCCGCATCGAGCGTGGACGGCATGACGTTCGGGAAGAGCGTCAGGAAGAGCATCGTCACGGCGGCCACGATGGTGACGCCGGACAGAGAGAACGACCATCCCTCGCGCCCCGCCTGGTTCGCCACCAGGGCGGCCACCAGGGAGGCGACCGCGACGACCATCGCGACCAGGCTCGCGCCGTCACCGCGCTCGATCTGCGTCCACGCCAGGAAGACCAGAGCGAGGACGGCAGTGGCCAGTCCTACTCGCAGGGCCATCTGACGGGCCCGGCCCCGGATGTCGCCGACGGTCTTGAGCGCGGCGAACACGGCACCGTGGAAGGTGAAGAGCGTCAGCGTGACCAGACCGCCCAGCAATGCGTACGGGTTGAGCAGGTCCCAGACGTTGCCCACGTACTCGAACTCGGCGTCGAGCTTCACTCCGTGCACGATGTTGCCGAACGCCACGCCCCAGAGGAACGCGGGGATGAGTGAGGTCCAGAAGATCGCCGTCTCCCAGTTGCGCTGCCAGCGCTCCTCCGGCCGCTTGACCCGGTACTCGAAGGCGACACCGCGGACGATCAGGCAGACCAGGATGATCAGCAACGGCAGGTAGAAGCCGGAGAAGAGCGTGGCGTACCACTCGGGGAAGGCGGCGAAGGTCGCGCCGCCGGCCGTGAGCAGCCATACCTCGTTGCCGTCCCAGACGGGACCGATGGTGTTGATCAGCACCCGCTTCTCGGCGCGGTCACGGGCAAGCAACCGGGTGAGAATCCCGATCCCGAAGTCGAAGCCCTCCAGGAAGAAGTAGCCGATCCACAGGAAGGCGATCAGAACGAACCAGACGTTGTGCAGTTCCATGACTCTGCGGCTCCCTCGGGCCTAGTACGAGAAGGCCATCGGCTTGTCGGCGTCACGGGGATCGCCACCGATCTTCGTGGGCGGGTTGAGATCGGCCTCGGTGAGCTCGGGCGGGCCCGCCTTGACGTACTTGGCGAGCAGCTTGACCTCCACCACGGCCAGAGCGGCGTACAGCAGGGTGAAGACGGTCATCGAGGTGATGACCTCGGCCTGGGACACTCCGGGGGAGACCGCGTGCCGGGTCTGCATCACGCCGTAGACGACCCAGGGCTGCCGGCCCATCTCGGTGAAGATCCACCCCCAGGCGTTGGCGATCAGCGGGAACGCCATGGTCCAGAGCGACAGGAGCCAGTACAGCCGGCTGAGCCTCGCGCCCAGCGGCTTCTTCAGCAGTACCAGATGCGGCACCTCGTCCTCCCCGGTACGCAGGGCGGCCGGCAACAGGAACCTCTTCCTCGTCAGCCAGAGCCCCAGCAGCGCGAGCGAGAAGGAGGCCATGCCGAAGCCGATCATCCAGCGGAAGCCCCAGTAGGCGACCGGCACGATGGGCTTGTAGTCACCGGGGCCGAACTGTTCCTGCAGGGCCTCATTGGTGTCGTTGATGCCGGGCACGTACGACTCGAAGTCGCCGTGGGCGAGGAAGGACAGCAGCCCGGGGACCTCCAGGGCGACCTCGTTGTGCCCCTTGTCGACGTCCCCGTACGCGAACACGGAGAACGGCGCCGGGCTCTCGCCGTCCCACAGGGCTTCGGCGGCGGCCATCTTCATGGGCTGCTGCTCGTACATGACCTTGCCGAGGGTGTCTCCGCTGATCGCGGTGAACATGCCTCCGACCGCCATGGTGACCAGGCCGAGCCGGAGCGACGTCCGCATGACCGAGATGTGCTTCTTGCGCATCAGGTGGAAGGCGGCGATGCCGACCATGAAGGCGCCACCGGTCAGCGCGGACGCCGAGAAGCTGTGGAAGACCTGGTTGAGCGTGGTGTTCTGGGTGAGCACCAGCCAGAAGTCGGTGAGTTCCGCCCGGCCCTTCTCCTCGTTGATCCGGTAGCCGACCGGGTGCTGCATCCAGGAGTTGGCTGCCAGGATGAAGTACGCCGACAGCAGCGTGCCGAGGGAGACCATCCAGATACAGGCCAGGTGGATCTTCTTGGGCAGCTTGTCCCAGCCGAAGATCCACAGGCCGATGAAGGTGGACTCGAAGAAGAAGGCGACCAGGGCCTCGAAGGCGAGCGGGGCACCGAAGACGTCACCGACGAACCGTGAGTAGTCGGACCAGTTCATGCCGAACTGGAACTCCTGCACGATGCCGGTGACCACACCCATCGCGATGTTGATCAGGAAGAGCTTCCCCCAGAACTTCGTCGCCCTGAGGTACTTCTCCTTCCCGGTGCGCACCCAGGCAGTCTCCAGCCCGGCAGTGAGGGCGGCCAGCGAGATCGTCAGGGGAACGAAGAGGAAGTGGTAGACGGTGGTGATACCGAACTGCCATCGCGCCAGTGTCTCCGGCGCCAAAGCCAGGTCCACGTCGTCGCTCCTTACATCGCCGTGGTCACAACGACCGCTTGATCCTGTTCATCCCCCACATCTCGGAAGAAGCAGGACGTGCTTGTGAACGCGTTCACATTCACAAGCAATTATGACCTACCGCTTTTCATATCCGGAAGGGGGGTCCCCTGTGAGGTCAACCCCTTGTGGGTAACGGTCGAAGCACAGGAGTGCCGGGCGACGGTCGACCGTCGCCCGGCACTCCTGAACCTGCACCTGGCCGTGTGCGGCTACAGCTCCTTGCGGGAGGCTTCCGTCACCTTCAGGAAGATGTCGTTGGCCTCGGCCTCGCCGACCGTCACCCGAACGCCCTCACCGGTGAAGGGCCTGACGACCACACCCGCCTGCTCGCACGCCTGCGCGAACGCCGTCGTGCGCTCCCCCAGCCGCAGCCACACGAAGTTGGCCTGGCTCTCGGGCACCTTCCAGCCCTGGGCGCGCAGCGTCTCCATGACGCGGTTGCGCTCACACACCAGCGAACCGACCCGGCCGATGAGCTCGTCCTCGGCGCGCAGCGAGGCGATCGCGGCGTCCTGCGCGAGCTGGCTCACACCGAACGGCACCGCCGTCTTGCGCAGCGCCGCGGCCACCGGTTCATGGGCGATCGCGAAGCCGATCCGCAGCCCCGCCAGACCGTAGGCCTTGGAGAAGGTCCGCAGGACGCAGACGTTGGGCCGATCCCGATAGAGCTCCACGCCGTCCGGCACCTCGGGGTCGCGGATGAATTCGCGGTACGCCTCGTCGATCACCACCAGGACATCACGGGGCACCCGGTCGAGGAAACGCTCCAACTCCGCCCGCCGCACCACCGTGCCGGTCGGGTTGTTGGGGTTGCAGACGAAGATCAGCCGGGTCCGTTCGGTGATCGCCTCGGCCATCGCGTCCAGATCGTGCACATCGCCCGGCGTCAGCGGCACCTGCACGGCGGTGGCACCGCTGATCCTGGTGATGATCGGGTACGCCTCGAACGAACGCCACGCGTAGATCACCTCGTCGCCGGGGCCCGAGGTGGCCTGCAGCAGCTGCTGGGCGACGCCGACCGAGCCGGTGCCGGTGGCCAGGTGGGAGACCGGGACGGCGAAGCGCTCGGACAGCTCCGCCATCAGCGACGTACAGGCCATGTCGGGGTAGCGGTTGAAGGAGGACGCCGTGGACGTCACAGCCTCCATCACCCCCGGCAGCGGTGGATAGGGGTTCTCGTTGGAGGACAGTTTGTAGGCCACCGGCCCTCCGGCCGCCGCCGGCTTGCCCGGCTTGTACGTGGGGATACCCTCCAGCTCGGCGCGCAGCTTGGGGCTCGTCTCACTCACCGCAGTCCTCCTCCGAAGACCGGCGGCCCTTGACCGCCGCCGACATCCAATACTGCTCACCATATGAGGATTCGGCGTCACTGCGTATACGCGTACAGCGGCAGTGGCGAGGAAGGACCTGATGCGGTGCGGACCGAGGTGTGGGCCGCGGATGCGCGTGGGCGGGGACGTCGCGGGGCGTGCCCGCCTCGTGGAACCGCCAGGGCGATCAGCCCCACGAGCCACATCGGCCCCTTCAGCATCAGGGGCATCACCCTACGAAGGCACGCAAAGGGTGTCCGAGCAGGGGGCGCGCCACACATATATCTACGCGCCGGTGGCTCGCGCCGTGGCGCGCATCCCTCGTGCAGGTGAGTTGAGACCTCTTCGCAACATCACCCCGCCAGCAGGCCCACGCGCTCCGACACGTCAGATCCTGGCATTGAAACGTTCAACACTCTTGTTTTCCAAGGAGGTTACCGCTTAATGATCATGCAAAAACGTGTCTGTCAATGCGCGCATATGCGTCCGCCCTACCCCACCGCATGAGCCCTACTATCGGCTCGCCATGACAGCAGCAGGGAAGCACCAGGTGAGCCGCGCGGAAACCTCACGCCGAAGCAGCAGGCCGGGCCGGGCGGGCATCAGGGACGTGGCCGCCGCAGCCGGAGTATCCATCACGACCGTCTCCGATGCCCTCAACGGCAAGGGCAGACTCCCGGACGCCACCCGGCGCCATGTCCGTGAGGTCGCCGACAGACTGGGCTACCGTCCCTCGGCCGCCGCCCGTACGCTCCGCACCGGCAAGTCGGGGCTCATCGGCCTGACCGTGACCACGTACGGGGAAGAACCTTTCACCTTCACCGAGTTCGCGTACTTCGCCGAGATGGCGCGCGCCGCCACCTCCGCCGCCCTGGCCCGCGGCTACGCCCTTGTGATCCTCCCCGCGACCTCCCGCCACGACGTGTGGTCCAACGTCGCTCTGGACGGCACGGTCGTCATCGACCCCTCGGACCAGGATCCGGTCGTCAGCGAACTGGTCCGGCAGGGTTTACCGGTCGTCTCCGACGGCCGCCCGGCCGGATCGCTCCCGGTCACGGCCTGGGTGGACAACGACCACGAAGCAGCGGTCCTCGGGATCCTCGACCACCTGGCCGACGCCGGCGCCCGCCGTATCGGCCTGCTGACCGGGACCACGACCGACACGTACACCCACCTGTCGACCACCGCATATCTGCACTGGTGCGAACGCGTCGGCCAGGATCCGGTGTACGAGGCCTATCCAGCGCACGATCCGTGCGCGGGCGCCGTCGCCGCCGACCGGCTCCTCGCCCGCCCCGACCGCCCGGACGCCGTCTACGGCCTGTTCGATCCGAACGGCGCCGATCTGCTCGCCGCCGCCCGCCGCTACGGCCTGCGCGTCCCGGACGACCTGCTGCTGGTCTGCTGCAGCGAGTCGACCGTCTACGCCAACACCGAGCCGCCCGTCACCACGCTCTCGCTCAAACCGCGCCGCATCGGCACGGCCGTGGTTCAGCTGCTCATCGACGCGATCGAGGGCCTCGACCCCGAGCACACGGTGACGCAGGTCATACCCACCGAGCTGATCGTGCGCACCTCGTCGCAGCGCCGCCCGCCGCGCACGACGGTCAGCCCGCCGCGGTCACCGGAACAGACCTGACGGACGGCGAGAGCTCGGCAGCGGGGCGGAGGGGACTCCGTGGCAGCGACTCCCGGAGGGGACGACCCGGCAGGGTTCACAAAGGGTGAGGCGGCGGCTCCCGGGGGTAAAGCCATTGCCCCCGCGGGGGTGAGGCGGCGCCTCCCCCGCTCTTCCGGCTCCCCTCGCCGCTCCTCCGGCCCCCTCGGAGCCCTCCTCCGCGGAAACGGCGGCCTCCCGGAGGCAGCGTCCGCGGTCCCGTGAGGAGCCCGCGCCTCCGGACGGCACCCGGGCGGCCGAGGCTCTGAACAAAAGCCGAGGATCTGACCAAAACAGAACGAAGGCCGCAGCGATCTGGACTCGTACGCCGATTCACCACCCCTGGGTCATCACACGGCGCGATCCGCATTCCTATGATGGGCCCACGACACCGCGGGCCGCTGCGACCAGGCAGTCCGACGCGGTGCAGTTGCGGCTTGATGGTGGAGGGGTCGATGACTCAGGGGGCCGGTCAGGGACCCGCGGTGGAGCGCACGGCGACGGTGCGCGACTTTCGGGTGCCCGCTTACGTCCACGAGACCGGTCCGTACGCCCACAGCATGCACCCCGGCGACGCGGCCCCGCCCTCCGAGGCGAGCCACCCGGAGGGATACACGCCCACGCAACGGGACCTCCCGGTCATCAATCGGGGTGACACTGTGCAGGTGACCGTCGACCCCGCGTCCGTACCCGCACCGCAGCCCGCCACCGGACCCGGCCCGCTGTACGTGGTCGGTGACGTCCACGGTTACCTCGACGAACTGGTGGCCGCCCTCCAGGAGCAGGACCTCATCGACTCCGCGGGCCAGTGGTGCGCCGGCCCCGCGCGGCTTTGGTTCCTCGGCGACTTCACCGACCGCGGTCCGGACGGCATCGGCGTCATCGACCTCGTGATGCGGCTGTCCGCCGAGGCCGCCGCGGCCGGCGGCTACTGCAAGGCCCTGATGGGCAATCACGAACTGCTGCTGCTCGGCGCCAAGCGGTTCGGCGACACCCCCGTCAACTCCGGCGCGGGCACCGCCACCTTCCAGGCCGCCTGGCTGCTCAACGGTGGGCAGAAGACCGACATGGACCGCCTTCAGGACCACCACCTGCAGTGGATGGCCCGCCTGGACGCCGTCGAGGCCGTCGACAACCATCTGCTGCTGCATTCCGACACCACCGCCTACCTCGACTACGGCCGTTCCATCGAGGAAGTCAACGACACCGTCCGCGAGACGCTCACCCGCAACGACGCCGACGAGGTCTGGGACCTGTTCCGCAAGTTCACCAAGCGGTTCTCCTTCCGCGACGAGGGCGGCGCCGAAGCGGTGCGCTCACTGTTGGATACGTACGGCGGCACCCGGGTCGTTCACGGACACAGCCCCATTCCGTATCTGCTGGGCGAAGTAGGCTCCGAGGACGGCGAGGACGACAACGGTCCCGTCGTCGAGGGTCCGCACGTCTACGCCGAGGGACTGGCCATCGCGATGGACGGTGGCGTGACGATGGACGGAAAGCTGCTGGTCCAGCGACTGCCGCTCGCCCAGTGAGCGGGTGCCGGGCCCGGCACCCGCGGCCCGGCACCGCACCGAACCGAGGCCAATTTCGGTAAACCCCCTGTCACGGCGCGCCCTTGGCGCTCTACCATCGGCTTATCCGTAGCAGGCTCCCCTCCGTTTCTGCCCAACGGCTCGTCGGCATGCCGAGTCACAAGCCCTACGGAGCATCGGGGGATGCACATGAACAGCGTTCCGCAGCATCTGTTGACCGAGGACCGCCAGGATTACGTGCGGATTCTCGATGAGGTGCTGCGCTCCGCACCACAACACCCTGAACTGACCACTGTCGGACAGCGGCTCACCTCCGAACAACTGCGCACGATGGCGCTCCACGCCACCGCGACCATCACGGCGGCCGCGGCAACCGAGTACCAGCACTACACCAAGGTCCGCGAGGAACTGCGCCGGCCACCGGCGTCGTCCACCCCGTCCACTCGGGCGTCCGGCTCCTCCGAGCCGGAGACGGCGGGGCTCGCCACCACCATGGGAGAGGTCGCCGAGACCGCCGGCGCGGGCGCCGTCGCCATCGTCGCCGTTCTGGCACCTGTTCTGGCCGGAACCGCGGCCACGATATTCCTGCTCGTCGGTTACATCCTGCGCATGCTCGGCCCCAGCGCGGCCTTCGCCCGGACCATGCTCATCACGGGCTGGACATTCGGTGCCGTGACCGCGGTCGCCATCCTGGTCGCCGCGGTGGGCCTGCTGCTGACCGCACTGCGCAACAAGCCCTCGGCCCGAAGCGGGCCGTACGGCGAAGCCGACAAGGAGCTGACCCTGGCCAGGGAAGCCTGGCACGAGGCACTGCGGGAACAGGGGATCATCCCGTTCCTGCGGGACGCGCTCGCCGACCCGGGCAGGGCGACCGCACTGCACTACGCGCCACCGTCCGAACCGGCCGGCCGCATCCCACATCTCGGCTACGACCGGCCGGGATTCACCAGCCCCGGCGAGGGTACGAACCGCGGCCGGCGGCCGAGCTACTCGAGCCCGGACTACAGCAGCCCGGACTTCGGAGGGCCGGAACACAAGCCCGAGTAGCCGGAACAACCGAATAAAGCCGGCCCGACCGGAGCCGGCCCCACCAGATGCGCCGAAGCACGCGACGGCCCGGCCGTCGGCTTGCGCTCCCTCACCGGCGGAGCCCGTCCCAGAGGCTCCGAGCCGAGGGGCGTGAGCCTGGTGCCCGGTGCTCGCCGCCCTGTGCCCGTACAGGCCTGGGTAGTGGTCATCAGGGGCGGAAAATGCCCGCCCGGTCCGCTGCGGCGATCCACTGGGGGAACTCGGACAGCAGACGGTCGTACAACTCCGGGTCCGGCACGGTGCCGATGTCGTCGACGGCGAAGAACCCGACGTTGTCGACGCGGCGTCCGGGCAGCGTGTCGAACCGCTCCAGCACGCCGTAGTTCGCCCGGCCAAGGCCCACGAACTGCCAGAAGATCGGTTCCTCCACCGCTTCGCGGAGCTCCCGCTCGATCTCGGCATTCCGGTAGACACCGCCGTCGGAGAAGAACAGCACGAGCGTCGGGGCCGCCGCAGGACTGCTCCTGACGAACGAGCGGACCTCGGCGATGACCTTCTGTTCCTCGTTCTGGATACCGACCTCCCGCATGTCGACCTGGCGCGGGTCCAGCCCTTTCTTCCGCCCGCGCCGGAAGAGGCTCATCTCTCCCACCCGTATGTGCAGCCGGAGCCATTCGGGCAGCTCGCCCAGCCGCAGGTCCGGCAGCCTCGCCGGATTCGAGGCGAACGCCCAGGCCTGCATCTCACCGTCGTCGTCCAGCTGCGCGGCAACCGCGGCCATACGTTCGACGACGTCCGCCACCACTCCCTTGGAGTACAGGAAGGACATGGAACCGGAGGCGTCCAGTACGAGGATGACGCGCGCGGTGACCTCGGCGGCCCCGTGCTTGCGCAGGCTGACCGCCACCTGCTCCTTGCGCAGTGACAGCCGCTTGCGCATGTCCACCGGCAGCCGCTCCTCACCCTTGGTGAGCCGCGGAGCGGCCGGCGGGGCTGCCGACGGGACGGACGACGGGACGGGGGCAGCGGGCGCCGGGGCCGAGGCGGCCGGCGCGACCGAGGGCTGGGGCGGGGCGGTGGGTACCGCGGGCGGGACCGGCGGCACTGCGGTCGCGGCAGGAGGGGTCGTCGCGCCAGATGCCACGGTGGAGCCGGATGCCGTCGTGGAGTCCGCTGCAGCCGGGGGAGCGTCGTCCACGGTGATCCCGAAGTCGGTGGCCAGCCCCGCGAGCCCCGAAGCGTACCCCTGCCCCACCGCGCGGAACTTCCACTTTTCCTGACGCCGGTACAGCTCGCCGCCGATGAAAGCGGTCTCCGTCCCGGCCACCATGTCGAACCGCGCGATCTCGGCCCCCGTACCGGCGTCGAGCAGCCTGAGCACCAGTCCCGGCACCTGGCCGAACGTTCCGCCCTCGGACGACGCGCACAGCACGACCCGCTCGACGGCCGGTTCCAGCAGGGACAGGTCCACCTCGACCGTGTCGGTCGCGGCGCCGGCGGCGCTCTGCTTCCCCAGGTGCGTCACTGCGCCGGAGGTGTGACGCGGCTGGTTGCAGAAGACGAAGTCACCGTCGTCCCGCACCCGCCCGTTCTCCGTGAGCAGCAGAGCCGACCCGTCGATGTCGGGCACACCGGCCCCAGCGGCCCAAGCGAGCTCGACGCGCACCGCCCGGGCGTCGACGGGAAGGTTGGACCCCTTGCTCATTGATCTCGCTGTCATGACATCCAGTCTGCCGACCCGTCCTCCCAGGAGGGGAGAGGGCGGGCCCGAACGGCCCGCCCCCTTGTTCATTCGGTCCGCTTGTTCGTTCAGTCCGTCAACGGCAGGTACACACGGTTGCCCGCCTCAGCGAACTCCTTCGACTTCCGCAGCATCCCCTCAGCGATCTCCTCGGCCGATATACCCTCCGCCGAGGTCCCGCCGAACCGCTCCGTGATGCTCCGGCTGATCTTCATGGAGCAGAACTTGGGCCCGCACATCGAGCAGAAGTGAGCTGTCTTCGCGGGCTCCGCCGGAAGCGTCTCGTCGTGGAACTCCCTTGCCCTGTCCGGGTCGAGAGCCAGGTTGAACTGGTCCTCCCACCGGAACTCGAAGCGCGCGTCGGACAGGGCGTCGTCCCACTCCCGCGCCCCCGGGTGCCCCTTGGCGACGTCGGCGGCATGGGCTGCGATCTTGTAGGTGATGACGCCGGTCTTGACGTCGTCGCGGTCCGGCAGGCCCAGGTGTTCCTTGGGCGTGACGTAGCAGAGCATGGCCGTACCCCACCAGGCGATCATCGCCGCACCGATACCGGAGGTGATGTGGTCGTACGCGGGCGCGACGTCCGTCGTCAGCGGGCCGAGCGTATAGAACGGGGCTTCATCGCAGATCTCCTGCTGAAGGTCGATGTTCTCCTTGATCTTGTGCATCGGGACATGCCCCGGGCCCTCGATCATGGTCTGCACCTCCAAACGCCTGGCGATCCGGTTGAGTTCCCCGAGCGTGCGCAACTCCGCGAACTGCGCCTCGTCGTTGGCATCGGCTATCGAGCCCGGCCGGAGACCGTCACCGAGCGAGTACGTGACGTCGTACACCGCGAGGATCTCGCAGAGTTCCTCGAAGTTCTCGTACAGGAACGACTCCTTGTGGTGCGCCAGGCACCACGCCGCCATGATCGAACCGCCGCGCGAGACGATGCCCGTCTTGCGGTGGGCGGTGAGCGGCACGTACGCCAGCCGTACGCCCGCGTGGACCGTCATGTAGTCCACGCCCTGTTCGGCCTGCTCGACGACGGTGTCCTTGTAGATCTCCCAGGTCAGCTCCTCGGCCCTGCCGTCGACCTTCTCCAGCGCCTGGTAGAGCGGCACGGTGCCGATGGGGACGGGGGAGTTGCGCAGCACCCACTCCCGGGTGGTGTGGATGTTGCGGCCGGTGGACAGGTCCATGACCGTGTCGGCGCCCCAGCGGGTCGCCCAGGTCATCTTCTCCACCTCCTCCTCAATGGAGGAGGTCACCGCGGAGTTGCCGATGTTGGCGTTGACCTTCACCAGGAACCGCTTGCCAATGATCATCGGCTCGGTCTCCGGGTGGTTGACGTTGGCGGGCAGCACCGCGCGGCCTGCCGCGATCTCCTCACGCACGACTTCCGGCGATACGTTCTCCCGGATGGCCACGTACTCCATCTCGGGCGTGATCTCACCGCGGCGTGCGTACGCCAGCTGCGTGACCGCCCCGCCCGCGCGGCCCCGGCGCGGCTGACGGGGTCGGCCCGGGAACACCGCGTCGAGATTGCGCAGTCCACCGCGCGGCGAGATGTGCCTGATCCCGTCGTCCTCGGGGCGGACCGGACGGCCCGCGTACTCCTCGGTGTCACCGCGCGCGATGATCCAGCTCTCCCGCACCGGCGCCAGCCCTCTGCGCACATCGGTGTCGACCAGGGGGTCGGTGTACGGGCCCGAGGTGTCGTACAGCGTGACCGACTGCCCGGTGGTGAGGTGCACCTGGCGGACCGGCACCCGCAGGTCGGGGCGTGTGCCCTCGACGTACGCCTTGTGCCAGCCGATGGGCTTCCCGGCCTCCTCCCACACCGACGCTTCCGTCGGATTCTGGGTGGAGACAGGCGTGCGTGCGTCCTTGTTGGTCATGAGACCTACTCCCTACGCCGGCATTACCCGGTAACAGGTTCAGCGGTCGACGCAGCGGCTTCCGTCTACCGGCGTTCCGTGTGAAACATCACTCGGACAAGTGATGTTTCATGTGAAACGTCGCTGGGACGGAGGTCAGCGCCCTCTCAGCCCGGTGCTCCGAGCTCCCGCGTGTACAAAAGGTGCCTCCACGCTAGCGGGAATTCTGGCGCGGTGAACAGAGGGCCCTCGTTGTTCTTGCGATGATCAGGCGGTGACCTCGACGCAACCTCCTCCGTACCCGCCACCCGAACCATCCCGTGGCTCCGGCGCCCGAATCGGCGACGGCCGTGGCAGAGGATCCGCAGCCGGCACCGACCGGGGCCGTGGGGATGTTCGGGGAGACGGCCCCGGCTCCGGAGACTGGTTCGGGCATGGGCACGGCCCCGGCGAGGCACCGGCGGCACAGAGCCATCTGCCCGGCCCTGGAGACCCTGGCCCCAGAAGTCCCGATAGGCCCGCTGGTCCGGGACCCGTAAGCCAGGGTTTCGGACCTCCCGGTCGGACTCCCGGACCCGGCGCGGGACGCCCGGGCCAGGGCTACGGGCAGGGGCAAGGAGGGCAAAGGCAGGGTCGAGTCCGCGGCCAAGATCACGGTCCGGGTCATGACCGCAGTTCGGACCCCGATGACGGCAGCCGCGGGCGTGGCCCGAACTTCGGCAGCGGTCCGAACTCGGGCGGCGGGCACGGCGGTCCGCTTTTGGATGACGGCAGGCACGAACATGGTCCGAGCGCCGATGGCGGGCACGGCCACGCGCACGGACACAGTCACAGCCACGGCCCGGCCGCCCCCGTCTCGAAGCACCTGCGCAAGGTCATCGCAGC
Organism: Streptomyces incanus; assembly: GCF_042656345.1. Classification (NCBI taxonomy): domain Bacteria; kingdom Bacillati; phylum Actinomycetota; class Actinomycetes; order Kitasatosporales; family Streptomycetaceae; genus Streptomyces; species Streptomyces incanus. The sequence goes on along the minus strand of NZ_JBHSPC010000086.1, from coordinate 17,181 downwards.
GGTCCTCATCCCGTTCGGCGCGGCGGTGCTGATCGGCCTCGCGGTGCTGTGGCCGGGCGGCACACCCGGCCACGAGCGGACCGGCGTCGGTTTCGACCGGCAGACGCAGCAGGCCACGGTCGCCAAGGTGGTCGAGGTGAGCTGTTCGTCCGTCAATGGGTCCGGAGGCGTCCCGACCGGTGACACCTCGACGGCCGAGGGGTCCTCCGCGCAGCAGCAGGCGGACGGCACGTGCAAGAAAGCGACGATCCGGGTCGACACCGGCGACGATGCGGGCCGTACCTTCACCGAGATCGTGCAGCCGGACCAGTCAAGGCAACTGAGTGAGGGTCAGGGGGTCGTGGTCGCCTACGAGCCCTCCGCTCCGAAGGACCTCCAGTACTCGGTGGCGGATGTGAACCGGCGCGTACCGCTGACCCTGCTCGCCGGCATCTTCGCGGTCGCCGTCGTCGTTGTCGGACGGCTGCGCGGTGTGATGGCGCTGGTCGCGCTGGCGGTCAGCTTCCTGGTGCTGAACTTCTTCATCCTGCCCGCGATCCTGCAGGGTTCGAACCCTCTGGTCGTGGCGGTGGTGGGGGCGAGCGCCATCATGCTGCAAGCTCTGTATCTCTGCCACGGGCTGTCAGCGCGCACCTCCGTGGCTGTGCTCGGCACCCTGATCTCGTTGCTGCTGATCGGCGTTCTGGGTTCGGTCTTCATCAGCTGGGCGGCGCTGACCGGCGACACCGACGACAACACCGGCCTGATCCACGGTCTTTACCCGGATATCGACATGAGCGGTCTGCTGCTGGCCGGCATCATCATCGGATCGCTCGGTGTACTCGATGACGTGACGGTCACGCAGACGTCGGCCGTGTGGGAATTGCACGAGGCCAACCCGACGATGGGCTGGCGCGGGCTGTATCGCGCGGGTATCCGTATCGGCCGCGACCACATCGCGTCCGTCGTCAACACCCTGGTCCTCGCCTACGCGGGCGCCGCGCTGCCCTTGCTGCTGCTGTTCTCCATCGCGCAGAGCAGCGTGGGGACGGTCGCCAACAGCGAGCTGGTGGCGGAGGAGATCGTGCGTACGCTGATCGGCTCGATCGGCCTGGTCGCCTCGGTGCCGGTCACCACGGTGCTGGCCGCCCTGGTGGTCTCGGCCGACCGTCCGACCGCGCAGGCGGTGGCCGAGGAAGGCGTCCGATCGGCTCCGGCACGCGGCGGGCGGGGCAGGCGCCGGAAGCGCTGACCCCGCCGGCGCCGGACCGCGCCGCCGACTTCTGACCGTCCGCGGCCGCTCTCCCGGCAACCCGCCCTCCGGCAATCGGCTGCCGGCTACCGACTGCTGGTCAATCCGGCACCGGAGCCGCTCTGCCGCCACTGCGGAAGCGCTCCTGCCCGGTGTGGCGGAACACCGTGAAGCGTTTCGCCACAGGCGGCCCGGATGCGGAACGCTTCACCCGGCGCTCTGCTCCGCCAGAATGCGGTCCAGCGCGTCGTCGAGATGGGCGTCGAAGTCGGCGAGCGCACCCTCCTGGCCCAACGGCACCAGCTTGTCGGTGCGGTCGAGGAAGGCCACGAGCGGCGCCGTCGACGAACGGAACAACGCGTGGTCGCCTCCGACCTGAAGCCGGATCAGCACTTCGCCCAGGGCATCGGGGTCGACCGGGGAAACGCGTACGTCGCCCTCGCCGCACGGTCTGCCCACGCCGTCGATCAGCAGCTCCCGGCCGAACGCCCAGGTCACCGGCGCGTCACCGGGAAGATGGAAGGTCAGCCGTACGGCGTAGGGATCACAGGTGTCGTAGCGGAGCTCCACCGGGATACGGAAGGACAGCTCCTCCGACACGAGAAAGCTCATCATGACCTCTGCCTGCACGGACTCGCGCATCGCCTACCCCGTCATTCGCTACGGACCGGCCGGGAATGGACCCCTGACACTGGGTGAATCTTGCTCAACGTACACAACGAATCACAAGGAGTGAGTTTTCAGATACTGATAGAGAGCGCCAACGGCCCCAGCAGGCGGCCCACTTCCGCCTGCAACTGCTGGGCGGCAGGGTGCAGCCGGTGGACCTGATGCACCGGCAGGGAGACGGCGATCGTCGCGGCCGTGGCACCGGCCGTGATCGGGACGGCCGCGCACACCGTCCCCAGCGCGTACTCCTGACGCGCGAACACCGGTTCCATGCGACGCGTCCGCTCCAGGCGCCGGAGCAGGCTGTGCCCGTCGCGCACGGTGTACGGCGTGACGGGCTGCACCGGGTAGCGGTCGAGGTGGTCCCGGCGGGCGGCCTCGTCGAGCTGGGACAGCAGGCACTGTCCGATGGCGTGCGCGTGGCCGGTCGCCCGGAAGTCGGCCCATTCCTGGACCGCGGGATTGCCCGGGGTGTCGGAAACGCACACCAGGTCGATCTCGCCCTCGCGGTACACCGCGTAGTACACGGGAGCCCGGATCGCGTCACGCCAGCGCGCGAGCGCGGCGACGACCGTGCTGCGACGTTTCTGCGGGGCTCCACTGCTGGCCAGCCGCTCGGCCGCGTCGCCGAGGAAGAACAGTCCCTTGTCGCGGCGCAGATAGCCCTCATGTACAAGGGTGCGCAGCAGGTGGTAGGCCGTGGGAAGCGCCAGCCCGGTCTCGCGGGCCAGCTGTTTGGCCGGGGCCCCACACTCGTGTCCCGCGACGGACTCCAGTAGACGCATCGCGCGCTGCACCGAGCCGATGAGGGTCGCGGTGGGCGCCGGCTCGGACGCCGCACGCGCATGGGGCTGGCAGGGAACGGCGGACAGATGTGCGGGGACGGTGGCAGCCGTGGCCAAGGGTCACTCCCGGAGCGAGGGGGCAGCCCGTGCGGGGGAACACGGGTGGGGGTGTACGCCGCTCGCGGGGATCGTCCCCGCATGGCCTTCCGGACTCTAACCGTCTGTCACCGCAGACAGACGGTCCGTCCGGGAAACTTCCCCCGCCCGAGGGAACCGGCGCCGGCTGTTACCGCTTCACCGGCTCCCCGTGAGGCTCACCAGTCGCCGCGCGACGTCGAACTCGACGTGAACTTCCGTACGACGTAGATGAGTCCGCCGACCAAGGCGACGAAGACCAATACCTTGAAGAGCAGCCCGATCACGAAGCCGACCACGCTGGCTATCAGGCCGCCGAACACGACCAGGGCGATGATCGGCACCGCGATCCACTTCACCCACCACGGCAGTCCCATGAAGATCTCTCGCATCGCCTTCGTCCTTACCTGCTCCGCCCGTCTCGTACCGGGTCGCGTGAATGATGTCCTGCACTCGATGCTAGGGCTGCAGGAGCCCTGCCGGGGCCCTCTGATCCCTTGTCCTCCCCTGAACGGTCCCCTAGGGAACCCGGAGACCGCGGCTCAGCTCTCGGGCGGAGAGAACACCACCAGGACCCTCAGGTCCTCACTGATGTGGTGGAATTTGTGCGCGACCCCGGCCGGCACGTACACGACGCTACCGCGGGCCACCTGCGTGGTCTCCATGCCGACGGTGATCGCCGCCCTGCCGCTGACGACGAAGTACACCTCGTCCTGGCCGTGCGGCTGCTGTGGATCCTGTTCGCCCGCGTCCAGGGCGTACAGGCCGACCGACATGTTCCGCTCCCGCAGGAACTGGAGGTAGGCGCCCTCGTTGGCGGCGCGTTCGGCCTCCAGTTCGTCCAGCCGGAATGCCTTCATAGCCTTGTCCGCCTCTGCCTCACTGCTCATGTCCGGTCCTGTCTGCCACGATCAGACACATGAAGAATTTCGTAGTCAAGACGATCGCCAACGCCGCGGCCCTCGCGGTCGCGGTGTGGCTGATCGACAAGATCACCCTGACCGGCGACAGCAGGGGCAAGGAGATCGGTACCCTCATACTCGTCGCGTTGATCTTCGGCGTGGTGAACTTCCTGGTCAAGCCGCTCGTGCAGCTCCTCAGCCTCCCGCTGCTCATCCTGACCCTCGGGCTGTTCACGCTGGTGGTGAACGCTCTGATGCTGCTGCTCACCTCCTGGCTCGCCGACGTGTTCGACCTGAGCTTCCATGTGGAGGGCTTCTGGACGGCCGTGCTGGGCGGTCTGGTCATCTCGGTCGTCTCCTGGGCCCTCAACGTCGTCCTGCCCGACGGAGACTGAGCACCATGGTCTACCGTGTCTGTTTTGTCTGCACCGGCAACATCTGCCGCTCCCCGATGGCCGAGTCCGTCTTCCGCGCGCGCGTCGCGGAGGCCGGCCTCGACGGCGTGGTGAAGGCCGACAGCGCCGGCACCGACGGCTGGCACGAGGGCGACGGCGCCGATCCACGCACGGTGGCCGTCCTTGAGGAGAACGGCTACGCCGCCGACCACACCGCCCGGCGGTTCGACCCCTCCTGGTTCGCCCGCCTCGATCTGGTCATCACCCTCGACACGGGCCACCTCAGGACTTTGCGCCGCCTGGCCCCCACCCCACGGGACGCGGGCAAGGTGCACCTGTTGCGCTCGTACGACCCCGCAGCAGGCGACGATCTGGACGTACCGGACCCTTACTACGGGGAGGCGGACGGCTTCTACGCATGTCTTGAGATGGTGGAGGCGGCGAGCGTCGGACTGCTCTCCTCGGTACGTGAGCAAGTGGAAGGACGGGCGGCATGAGCGATTCGAGGACGACGGGCGGCTACGGGGCGAGCGCGGGGAGAGCGTCTCCCGGTGAGGGCACGCGCGCGGTGCGGGCCGGGCTGCCCGAGCCGGTCAAGCACGAACCGACCCTGCCCGGACCCGTCTTCGCCGCCCACTTCCACCTGCCCGGCGACCCCACGGGCCCCTACACCTACGGCAGGGACGAGAACCCGACCTGGACGCTGCTGGAGCGGGCCATCGGAGAGCTGGAGGCGCCGGGGCAGGACGGCGTCGAAACCCTGGTGTTCCCCTCAGGCATGGCCGCGATCTCCTCGGTGCTCTTCTCCCAGCTCCGCGCCGGGGACGTGGCTGTCCTGCCGAACGACGGCTATCAGGCACTGCCCCTGGTGCGCGCCCAACTGGAGGCGTACGGCATCGAGGTGCGCACCGCACCGACCGGGGGCGACGCCCAGCTCGATCTCCTCGACGGCGCGAGGCTGCTGTGGATCGAAACTCCGTCGAACCCCGGGCTCGACGTGTGCGACGTGCGGCGGCTCGCCGAGGCGGCACACACACGTGGGGCACTGGTCGCCGTCGACAACACTCTCGCGACCCCGCTCGGCCAGCGTCCGCTGGAGCTCGGTGCCGACTTCACCGTGGCCAGCGGTACCAAGCAGCTCACCGGACACGGCGACATCCTCCTGGGATACGTCGCAGGCCACGACGCCGAGGCGATGGCCGCCGTACGCCGCTGGCGCAAGATCGCCGGTGCCATTACCGGCCCCATGGAGGCCTGGCTCGCGCACCGTTCGATCGCCACACTCCAGTTGCGGGTCGACCGGCAGAACGCCACGGCTCTGACGCTCGCCCAGGCGCTGCGGGAACGGCCCGAGGTGACGGGGCTACGCTATCCGGGCCTGCCGGACGATCCCTCCCACAAGATCGCCTCGCAGCAGATGCGGCGCTACGGATGCGTGGTGTCCTTCACACTGGCCTCACGGGCGCGTGCGGACCGTTTCCTCGACGCGCTGCGGCTCGTGGACGATGCGACGAGCTTCGGCGGTGTGCGGTCCACAGCAGAGCGACGGGGTCGTTGGGGTGGGGACGCGGTGCCGGAGGGCTTCGTCCGCTTCTCCGTCGGTGCCGAGGACCCTGCCGATCTGGTGGCGGACGTACTCCGCGCACTGGACGAGTCGGCCGGCTGACCGGTCCGCCCGGGCGGGCCGTCAGGCACCCGGATCCCGGCGACGGACGGTCCGAGCCTCCCCCCTCGTGGCTCGGACCGTCCCGGTTCTACGCGTGCGAAGAACCGCGTGACCAAGGCTAGTTGACTTAGTGTCAGTGTCCAATCACTGTAGCGACAGCGGCCTATCGACATATTTATAGTCGTGCCGGAGCGGCAGCGGGGCCGACAAAACGGGAGGGTGTGCTGTGGATCTGGCCTTGTTGCGGACCTTCGTGACCGTGCACCGAGCCGGTTCCTTCACCCGTGCCGCCGCCCTGCTCGGCCTCTCCCAGCCGGCCGTGACCTCCCAGATCCGGACCCTGGAGCGGCAGCTGGGGCGTCCGCTGTTCCTGCGGAAGGCCCGCGGCGTGACACCCACGACCATCGGGGACGAACTCGCCCACAAAGCCGCGCCCCACCTTGACGCCCTGGTGGAAATCACCGAGACCGGGCTCGACGAGGAATCCTCCTCGCGGACGCTGCACCTGGCAGGACCTCTGGAGTTCACGTCCGAGCGGGCAGTGCCCGCGCTCACCGCACTGACCCGGAACAGCCAGAGCTTCGCCCTGCGCGCCTCCTTCGGGACCGCCGAGGAAACGCTGGAAGGGTTGGCCGCCGGGCGAAACGATCTGGCCATCAGTACGGTCCGGCCACGCGGCGCACTGCTCTCGGCGACTCCGCTCTGCGACGAGGAACACGTCCTGGTCGCCGCGCCCCGCTGGGCCGAGCGGTTCGATGCCGTCAGGGTTCACCCCACCGAGGTGTCCGCCCTGGAACAGATCCCGGTGATCGAGGTGCACGAGTCGCTCCCTCTCGTCTCCCGTTACTGGGCCTCCGTCTTCGACTCCCAACCTGTCACCGCGGGCGCTGTCGTCGTCCCAGATCTACGCGCGGTGCTGGCCTGCACCGTCGCGGGTGCCGGTCTGGCTGTGCTGCCCCGGTATCTGTGTACGGCCGCACTCGAGCGGGGGGAGGTCACCGCCCTGCACGAGCCTGCGGTGCCGCCGTTGCGTACGTACTTCCTGGTGGTCCGGAACGGCACCCTGGCCATGCCACATGTCGCACGCGCACATGAGGCGCTGCAGCAGGCGGCCACCGACTGGTGCTGACCCTCCGGCCGGGCGGCCCACGCCGGAAATCCGGCCGGTAATGTGCCGTGATGTTTCACGTGGAACAAGCTGGGCCACATTTCCTCCATGACCGTTCGACCCGTGGTCAAGCGCACCGCTCGAGCCGTTCTGCTGGACGGCGACCACCTGATCCTGATCAAACGCACCAAGCCCGGCGTGGATTCCTACTGGGTCACCCCGGGTGGCGGTGTCGAGCCGGAGGACTCGACCGTCGTCGACGCTCTCCACCGAGAGGTGTACGAGGAACTCGGCGCCAAGATCACCGATGTAGTGCCCTGCTTCGTCGACACGGTGGAGCACATCGGCGCGGACGGCGGAGCCACCGGTGTGAAAGTGCAGCACTTCTTCGTCTGCCACCTCGAGTCCATGGACCCGTCCTTGCGGCATGGCCCAGAGGTCGACGAGCCCGCCGGCGAGTACCAGATCGTCCGCGTACCGTTCACCCGCGTGGGCATCGCCTCCGTCCACCTCGTCCCGCTGTCACTGCGGCACTATCTGGACGGCAACATCGAGGGTGTGCGCGCCCTGCAGGCCCCCGACCTGGGTTGACCCCCGGCAATTCGCCGGTTTCGCGCGTTTCACGTGAAACATCCCATGCCTGCGACCATGTCCCGCACCGGCCTCTACATGACCGAAAGGTCGCCTCGATCTTTGGAAACAAGTGGACGCCGCCAGTCGACGTCGGACAGCCTGACCTGCGTGCCGACACCTCCCCCTGCTTCTCTGCCCATCCGTCGCCTGACATTCCGCGATCTTTCGGCCTGTGCCGACTTGTCCGAGGACCGGGGGTGGCCACGCGAAGAGCACAAGTGGGGACTCCTCCTCTCCGCCGGGAAGGGCTACGGCATCGATGATCCCGACGGCGGGCTGACCTCCGCCTGCGTCGTCACCGAGTACGGGCCTCAGGAACAACCCACACTCGGCGCCATCGGCATGGTTCTGGTCGCGGAAAAGCATGCCCGGCAGGGCGTCGGACGTCATCTGATGCGCCACGTGGTCTCGGCGATGGACTCCACGCCACTGACACTGCACGCGACGCCAAACGGCCGCCCGCTCTACGAAGAGCTCGGTTTCAAGGTCACCGGCCGGGCGGAGATGCTCCGTGGGCACTTCGTCCCGGGCGCGGGCGAACCCGTAGCGGGGGTGTCCACCCGAGCCGCGACCGCCGGGGATCTGCCCACCCTCCTTCGACTCGACGAGGAGGTGTTCGGGACGGACCGCACACACATCGTCACCCGGCTGCCCGCATTCGCCGACCAGTTGCGCGTGGCCGAGGAGGACGGCCGGATCGTCGGCTACACCGCCGCGTGGCCCAATATGGACACCCACGTCGTGGGACCGCTGATCGCCCGCGACACCCTCACGGCCACGGCGCTCCTCGCCTCGCTCGCCGCCCACACCGACCGGCCGCTGCGCACCGACATCGACGTGCGGCACAAAGAGTTGCTGGCCTGGGCAAAGGGCCACGGTCTGGAGTCCATCGCCTTCAACGCCGTGATGACGTACGGAATCACGGAGCTACCCGGCGACTGGACTCGAAGGTTCGCCCCTGTGACGGTCGCGGCAGGCTGACGCCTTCCGGGCACGGCGACGCCGGTTCCCGGAAGCGTCGGGAACCGGCGTACACACCATGGGAACCGCAGGCCCTAGACGAGGGTGTCCACGGCGGCCGTGGCGAAGGAGTGATCCTGCTCCGGTGCACCGCCGCCGACGCCGATCGCGCCGATCGGACGGCCGCCACGCCGGACGGGCACGCCCCCAGCAATGAACAGCAACGGCCGGTCCAGTGCGGTGGGCAGGGTGTGGAAGATCCCTCCCGGCTGTACGGCGTCGACGAGGTCGGCGGTGGGCGCGTTCAGTTGGAGAGCGGTGTATGCCTTGCGGGTGCTGGTCTCGCCGGAGATCAGCACGGCACGGTCGTCCCGCCGGAAGGCAAGCAGATGCCCACCCGCGTCCAGGACGGTCACGCTCACCGTGACCCCGGCGGCCTCGGCGGCCTGGTGCGCGGCCATGACGAGGGCTTCGGCGTCAGCGGTGGTGAGCGAAGCGACAGCGGTGGTGCTCATGAAAAACACTCCTCGGTGTACGAGTGATACCGCTTGAAGCGGCGAGGTCCGTGAGGGAAGTAATGCCGGTGGTGAAGGTGCTGGCGGCTGGGGCGGCAAGGGGTCCCGCGTAAAGGTGAGGGGGTCGGTCCCTGCACCCTCCGTGTCCACAGGCATCCCGGTCAGTGGAGGGCCGCGGCCTGCCGCTCGGCGAGCACCTGGCCGGCGTCCACGGTGCTGAGGGACTTGTCACGACGGTCGAGGGCGGCGGCGACGAAGGCCAGCACCAGAGCGCTCGCGGCGAGGGCGGCGCCGACCCAGTTGGGCGCTGTGTAGCCGAGGCCCGCCGTGATCACCAGGCCACCGAGCCAGGCTGACAGGGCGTTGCCGAGGTTGAAGGCGCCGATGTTCACGGCAGAGGCCAGCGTGGGGGCACCGTGGGCCTGGTCGAGAACACGCTTCTGCAGAGGCGGAACGGTGGCGAAGCCCAAGCCGCCGATCAGGGTGATCGTGACGGCCGCCAGGACCTTGTGGTGCGCGCTCAGGGTGAAGAGAGCGAGGACGACGGCGAGAGCGCCCAGGGACACGTACAGCAAGGGCATCAGGGCGCGGTCCGCGTACCTGCCGCCGACGAGGTTGCCTCCGACCATGCCCAGGCCGAAGAGGACCAGCAGCCAGGTGACGGATCCGTCCGCGAAGCCGGCGACCTGCGTCATCATCGGCGCGATGTAGGTGATGGCTGCGAAGACACCGCCGAATCCGAGGACGGTCATCGCCATGGCGAGCAGTACCTGGATGTTCTTGAAGGCGGCCAGTTCATGACGCAGCCGTACGCCCCCGGGCGCGGGAAGGTCGGGAACGAGCCCGGCGATGCCGGCCAGTCCGATGACACCGAGCACGGCGACGAGCCCGAACGTGATGCGCCAACCGGCCGACTGGCCGACGAGGGTGCCCAGAGGGACACCGACGACATTGGCCACGGTCAGCCCGGTGAACATCAGGGCGATGGCTCCGGCCTTCTTGTGCGGGGCGACCAGACCGGCCGCTACCACCGAGCCGATTCCGAAGAAGGCGCCGTGGGCCAGCGAGGCGATCACCCGCCCGAGCAGCATGAGACCGAAGACCGGGGCCAGGGCCGAGAGCAGGTTCCCGGCGATGAACAGGCCCATCAGCAGCATCAGCATTCGCTTGCGGGAGATCTTGGTGCCGAGCACGGTCATCAGCGGGGCGCCGAGCATGACGCCCAGGGCGTAGCCGGTCACCAGATGACCGGCCGTGGGGACGGAGACGCCGAAGTCGCCGGCGACCTCGGGCAACAAACCCATGATCACAAACTCGGTCGTTCCGATCCCGAAGGCCCCGATCGCGAGGGCCAGAAGCGCGAGAGGCATGAGGAGACAGCCCTTCCCGAATGATTGCAGAATCGCTTTGCGCGCTCTGACAATAATTGCAGACGCGGGCTAAATGCAAGCGCGGCTTATTTCGCTACTGCTCTACCCTGGTTCCAGCAACTCCTGGACGGAGGGAACGCCAGTGACAGCCACGGACCCCACACTCACCGCCCTTGCGCAGGGCTGGTGCGCACTCTCCCTGCTGCACGGGAGAATCGAGGCCCACGTCGAGCGGGCTCTCCAGGCCCAGCACGATCTGAGCGTGCGGGAGTACTCCCTGCTCGACGTGCTGAGCCGACAGCACGACGGCGACGGGGGGCATCTCCAGATGAAACAGGTGGCAGACGCGGTCGTACTCAGCCAGAGCGCCACCACCCGCCTGGTCACCCGGCTCGAGGACCGTGGCCTGCTGGAGCGTTACCTGTGCCCCACGGACCGGCGCGGCATCTACACCAACGTCACGCAGGCCGGCCTCGCTCTTCTCGAGAGGGCACGGCCGACCAACGACTCCGCACTGCGTGAGGCGCTCGACGCGGCGGCGAAGAACCCCGACCTGGCCCCGCTGGTCCGCGCGGTGGAGACACTGAAGGCGTCCGTACCGACATGAACCAACCGCGTTGGCACGTAGCTGCGTAAGGTACCGCCATGGAAGATCTTGAAATACGTGCCGCGGCCACCCACGACGTCCCCGCGATCGTCGGTATGCTCGCGGACGACACCTTGGGGGCGCAGCGCGAGTCTCCGGACGACCTCGGTCCGTACCTGGCCGCGCTGGAGCGGCTCAGCGCCGATCCGAACCAGCACCTGGTCGTCGCAGTCCACAAGGACCGTGTCGTCGGCACGCTCCAGCTCACGATCGTTCCCGGGTTGTCCCGCCGCGGCTCCACGAGATCGATCATCGAAGGGGTCCGCATCCACGCCAACGAGCGCGGCAGCGGTCTGGGGACCCGGCTCATCGAGTGGGCCATCGGCGAATCCCGCCGTCAGGGCTGCCAATTGGTCCAGCTGACCTCCGACAACACCCGCACCGATGCCCACCAGTTCTACGAACGGCTCGGCTTCTCGGCTTCCCATGTGGGCTTCAAACTGGCGCTGTAAGGACGGACGGAGGGCTGTTTCACGTGAAACAGCCCTGGGCCCACGGAGACCTCTGAGCCCTCCGAGATACCCCGGGCAGGCCGGATGTGCGAGCCCTAACCGATCCCTCTCCATCCCTCAGGGTCCACTCCGCCCGGCACGGAAGCCCCGTCCTCGTACGGCTGACGGCTGAACACGAAGGACCCTAGGTCCAGATGGCTCACCGATCCGTCAGGCCGCCGTACGGGCCTCAGAAGCTCTCCGGCGTAGTAACCCTCCAGTCCGGTCCAGGTTCCGTCGCCGTTCGAGCGGAAGCGGGCACGACGGCCCGTGCCGGACAGCGGCTCCAACGACAGCAACCCATCGGCCGGCAGCCGCAGAGCGAAGCCCTGCGTCCCCCAGTACCACTGACCCACCAGCTCCAGCACCGTGGAATCACACTCCCTCAACGGTCGCCAGGGAGCAGGGATACGCGGTTCCGCCTCGGCAACGATCCGGACGAGATCGGCAGCGACCGGGAACAGCATTGGCCCCGAAGTGCAGTTGGCCAGGACCACCGCGGCCACGTCGTCCTCCATGCCGATCGCAAGACAGGCGAGGAAGCCCGGCAGTGATCCGGTGTGCCCGAGGAGAGCCCGCCCGTCCCGGTGACGCAACTCCAGCCCCAGGCCATAGGCATAGCCGCACGCCACGTCCATCGCCTCCACCGGCGCCGCAGGCCTCCTCATCTCCCGCAACGACTCGATACTCAGTACGCGTGCGTCCCCGTGGGCCAGGAAGGTCGCGAAGCGCGCCAAGTCACCTGTGGTGGACCAGAGTTGTCCCGCCGGCGCCATCCGCCCGAGGTCCTCGGCCGGCTCGCGCAGCATCACGTCGGCCCATGGATTCACCGCCCAGCCACCCGCATGCGGCGCCTTCGGACGCACACTCGTCCGGCGCAGGCTCAAGGGCTCAAGCACGTCACGTCGGAGCACCTCCTCCCACGTGGCACCGCGCAGCTTCTCCACGAGCGCGCCGAGCAGCGCGTATCCGGGGTTGGAGTAGTGGAACCGCCGGCCGACCGGGTGCACCAGGGGCTGCTCGCCCAGGACATCGGCCAGGTCGGGCCGCAGTGAGCCGGGGGTGCGCTCCCACCAGGGCCCCGGCGTCTCGGCCGCCAGACCGCCGGCGTGCGAGAGCAGTTCGGCAAGGGTCGCCTCCCCCACGCCCGTACCCGGCAGATGTTTCTCCAGCGGGTCCCCGAGGTCGATCACCCCATCATCGCGCAACTGGAGAACCAGTACGGCGGTGAACGTCTTGGTGATGGAGCCGATGCGGTACTGCACGTCCTCGTCCGGCGCATGCCCCTCCACCGACGTCCGCGCCCCTGTCCATACGGCCTCTCCACCTCGCACCACGGTCGCGACGAGCGACGGAGCACGCTCCTCCGCCTGGGCAACGGCGATCCGGTGCAGCAATGCCCGCCGCGTACCGGCCAGCAGATCTTCCTGATGTGTCGTCATACCCTCAGTTCACCAGGTGAGGGCTCCGTCCGTACGAAGTCGGCGGCCGTCCTTCATGCTCGTCAGCGGGTGCAGATCACGCTGACGAGCATGAAGGAAGCGAAGAAGGTTCCCTCGGAAAGAGAGGTGAACCAGCGATGACCACGTTCTTGGTCGATGTGACCATCCTGGATGGCCTGCTGCATGTTGCGGCCCAGTCCCAGTGTGTGATCCGCGTCCTGAAAGTCGAGGAAGACCGGTGTCGTGGCGATCACCGTCTCGACGGTGAAGCCGGCTTGCTCGGCATGCCGGGCGAGGCTGCGGCCGATGGTGGCCTGACGAACCACTTCCGAGGTGGTGTAGCGCGTGAAGGCGCGGCTTGTGTCGAGATCCTCCGCGTCAACGGTCAGGGTGTCCCAATCAGGTTCGACGAGACCGATCCGCGCACCTGGCCGGGTGACCAAGCGGAGTTGTGCCAGGACATCGGCGGGCTCGGCGACATGCATGAGAACCCGATCGATCTTGGCCCGGTCCACTGACCCCGGCGCGACGGGCAGGGAGTGGGCGTCTCCCTCCCGGATCTCCACTGCCGACAGATCCTTCGTACGCCGGCGGGCCTCGGTGAGCATGACCGAGTCACGGTCGACTCCGATCACCGTGCCGCTGACGCCGACGCGTTCGGCCAGCGCCGACAGGTCGGTACCTGGGCCGCATCCCACGTCGAGTGCCGTCTGCCCCGGCCGGACGTCCAGCAGATTCATCAATTCCCGCTTGTAGCCGCGGCCGGCGCCGGCTGCTGCTCGGAGCATGTAGGCGGCCTGATCAGGTCGGGACACACCGAGAGTCGTTGACATACGGGAGAGTCAACACCGTGGCTGACAGCGATGCTATTCGGCAGGAAGGGATGTAGGGTCTCGCAGCTCGTGTCGGATGCGGCCTCCGAGGCCGGCCGCTTCTCCCGAGTCTCACGACGCGTCGGACGCCCTGCGTCTCAGCTTCGTGCCGGAGAGCCGACAGCGCCACCGATCGGTGACCGCGGCTCGATCCGCTGAACTGCGGTGTCCCACCACGATGTCGGATCCGGCTTCCATCCGACATCGCGGTGGGGCACCGACACGAAATTTGAGAACCTACAGGAATGTAGGTTCTCACTTTCGGTGTCATGTGCCGACGCTGTGACCTGGATGTCCCTCTTCAGTCTCACGCGGTGTCGGCCGACGGCTGTCTCAGATCGGTGTCACTTTCCTCAGGCTGTCCAGCACGCTGCACCGCCTGTCCGACTACCCGGTCCGGGTGCACCACTACGTACGGAGATACGTGCACCAGCGGCTCATGTCATCGCGCGGGCATGGTCGTGGCAGGGCGCCGGACCTCCAAGATGACTGCGGTGCCGGCCACGGCTCTGTTTTGGTGCATGGTGATCTGCTGGCCGGGCTGGACGTGCGTCCAGTGGGAGGGAATGAGGGGCACAAGGCGAACCGTGGCTCGTCCTCCGGGCTCCAGCACAGGCGTGTTCTCAACCCAGAGCCCAGCGATGCTCACCGCGCGTCCGCCGGTGGGTGAGAAGTGTCCGATGTCCCACATGGGTCGCAGAACACCGGCGCCGGGGATCGGCGCCGTGCGTCGCGCCTCGGCGGCGGGGCGGAGCGTCAGATCCGCCCTGATCGCACCGTTGCGGAGTTCGGAGCATCGCCAATGGCACCACCTCGCGCTCCGCTCCAGCCGAAGCTGCTCAGCGGCTTCGGCGAGCTGTTCCCAGAAGGCCAGAGGAAGCGAGCAGGCGTCCCCGAGCTCCTCCAGCAGGTCCAGGGCGATCTCCCACTCGTCGTGGACGAGGTAGTCCCAGATGTCTCGCACCGTGATGTCGTTCTCGGTGGCGGTCTCTTCCGGAACCAGCAGAGAAGCTGCTTCGAGCAACTCAGGAACGTCCATGGGCTCATTGTCGACCACATGAACGTGCTGCCCGGTTCGAATGTCAGACCCTGCGCCTAGAGTTCGGCGAGACGGGGCCGGCCCCGAGACCGCCAGCACCGGAAAACGGCGGCTTCCCTGGTCTGCTCGGGGGTGGTTCGGCCCAACCGGCGTCCAGGCATCGTTAAGAGCCACGAGTGCAGCCTGTCAGCCCGGCCCCTTTGAGCACCTAATCGGAGTCAGTATCGAGCGACCCGGTGCATCGCACCCGCCCCGGGTGCATTCACCGCGATCGGAGAGCATCATGAAGAACAGCGCGTTGTGGCGAGTGGTTGACAACCAGAGTGGTACCCAGTCCATCGTCAGCACGCCCTCCGAGGCGGTCGCGTTCGTCAACAGCCGGTTCGACACCGATGACGACGACGAGCCGTTCAGCATCACCGAGGTCGGCCCTCTCCTTCCGAAGCCGCTCGGGATCATCACCGCATGGGCCGCCAAGAAGGACGGCGAGCGAACCGACGGGCGTACTGCGCCGATCACCATCAGGCCGGTTGTGACGGATAACGCCATCGAGTGCGACGACGTCGTGCTCTGGGACGACGTGTATGTGTCATGGGACCACGACATGTACACCGTCGAGGGGCCGGACGGCTCCGAGTACAGCGAGGCTTACAGCGCAGCCGAGTTGAGCGAGATCCTCGACGAGTACGCCGGCGACTACGAGTACGCGCCTGAAGGGCCTGACAGCCATAGGTGGCCGAAACCGGGAGAGTTGATCCCCTACGGGGCCCAGGAGTGTGCCAAGCGGTTCGGGCACCTTGACGACGACGCCCTGCTGTGGCTGGCTGCCACCCGCATCACGCTCGCCGTGTGGCGCAACACACCCGTCGAGAACTGGCATGCCGGTATGAGTCCGCTCCACGACGGCACGATGATGCGGATCAACGTGGCAACCACCCGACTCGTGCGCTCGATGCTGTCGTTCGACCATGTCGACTGGATCGCTGTCGGTCTCGCGATCGTCAACCCGTCTCGGGTTCTACCGACAGGGCAGTCCGTGCTCGAGCTCGGGCTGGCCTGCCACAACGCTGACGACCCGGCGCACGAGGTTGATCCGCGAGAAGAACTCGCGGAGATGGCACAGGTCGCGATCTCATGGGGGCGAAGGTACTGCCTTCACGAGAAGGAATTCGGCCTGCGAACCCTGATCGAATCCTTCTGCGCGTCCGACAACGGCTGGTTCGGAGCTCCGAGTTGGGGGCGCATCGTCGATCGGTTCCTTACGGCTGTCGACGACCGGGAGAATGCGCACTGGCGCATGCACCGGGACAAGCCTTGGTTCGACGAGTGGTTCACCAACCGCCCGGCCGACATTGCGGACACCACGGAATTTCGTCGGCTACTCCTTGCCGGGCCCGACCTGCTGTCCGAGGAGGCCGCCGAATGGTGCGTGGATGGTGCCATCCGCTACGTCTGCCAGGACGACCACGCGAACGACTGCTGGCGGTGCGGTATCCCACTGGCAACGGAGTCCCCCAACGAGTGAACGTGGGCACCAGCATAGAAAAGCATCAATCCACTGACCGCGCTCTCTCCCGCCTACTCGGCGGCCTCCCCTGCTTGGGGAGCCAGTCGCGGCTCCACTGACTGGAGATGTGCGGGTGCTTCTGACGGATCTGTGGCAGCAACGCTGGCCCGGCTGCCCGCCGGTCGGTCACAAGCTCCGTGAGCCCTACAGGAATGTCTGGGTCCGCTTCCACAGTCCGTCGGGTCTTTGTCATCAGCATCACCGGCCTGCCGGTTTCTTGATAACCACGGCTTCCACGACACGGAGGTCGAGCAGGTCGCCGGACCTCCGGGATCATGACGCCATGCAACTCCGATACTTCAATCAGACCGGATGGACCGCCATCTTCAATGGCACTGAGACGGAGATCGGTCGCATGGTGCGTGTGGAGGGATGGGATCCCGCAACCGGGACAGCCTTGGTGGTCGACCCGCAGCGAGGGGCACTGCGCCAGGTCACGGACTACGTGGACTTCTCCCACTTGGAGCGGGCCGATCAGGTCGTTGCCGCGATACCCGGTGGGGGATGGCGGGCACACTGGACGGATGAAGGGCCGGGTGGATCACCTCTCACGGAGCAGGTGCTGGCCTGGTTGATCACTTCGCAGGGCCGGGCGACTGCCATCACGGTCGATGCTCAGGGGCATGTGGAGGACGCCGACAGCGCCGACGCCTTCATACCGCCGGGTGAGGAGCTTCAGTGACTGACGGCGTCGATGCCGCAACAGGCGGGCCCGGCGTCTGAGGGTCGGGCTTCTGACACGGCAGCTGTAGTTC